>CADBHI010000019.1 GCA_902794405.1 uncultured Prevotellaceae bacterium | reverse complement strand
TGATGGTCGATTTTGACTTGGCAATGCTCTATGGAGTCCTCAATAAGCGCCTTAACGAACAGGTGAAACGTAACATAGAACGTTTCCCTGACGACTTTATGTTCCAACTTACTAAAGAGGAGTGGAATACTTTGCGGTCGCAAATTGCGACTGCAAAAACACCAGAGGATAAGGCAATTGCACTTTTGCGGTCGCAATTTGCGACCACAAAGGACCTATCGAAGATTAGGACACTCCCAGGTACATCGGGGACAGGTCACCGTTTCATTCCAACAGCCGAAAAGTGCTGCGCTCGTTGAATTCTGATGATGACGTGACAGAACTGATGCCTGACAAAGCGTACAGGATGGTGTGGATATCCCCTTTCCCTATTGTTTTGAACTTGAGGCGATAGACAAGGTGCTCGATTTTATTCATATTTGTTAGTTTTTAATGCTTTCATTTGTATGTTTCATTTATTTCTTGTATATTTGCAGCAGAAATTAAAATGAGATTGAATTATGACAGCAACAGCAAGAAGACTACAATCCACTCCTATGGCACCATACATGGATGTCATGCGTTCCTTGGATGTCAATGACATGCATTTGGTTGTGGAGTTCATGAATGAGACAATCCGTGAAGCGGAGGAGGCCAAGCGCAGAGCAGATGATGAGTTTTTAGCCAAGAAGATGGCAGAGATAGAGATATCGCCTCGCATTGCAAAGCTGATAGAAGACACAAGGCTTACGACAGAGGAAGCCAAGGATGAACGCACAAGGTATATCTTAGGACTTGACAGGAGACACCAGGGACGGGTACATGTTTCATTTTAGATAATGCTGATGGGGCAGCGTCTCGCTATGGCGGCAGAATAAGACTGCGCCCGCTGAATCCTGATGATGACGTGACAGATTGCGGGACTTCTTGATCCGACAAAAGAGTACGAGCATTCCTCAGCGCGCTTGGCAAAATACTTTCGCCTACTGAGTAGGAGGGGTGGTCTGAGTTACATATTGGATTGGAATGTTTGTAACAATACAATAAAGTGGGAGAAATGTCGTTACTATTTAGTAATGGGACGTATATTTTGTTATCGACTGCTCGTTGTGTGGCTGCTGTTGATGGGTGTCAACAGGGCGTTTGCCGTGGACTTTACGCTTAAGGGTAAGGTTGTTGACAGCGACGGTAATGGTATAGAGCTGGCGTCGGTGTCTTGTGTTGAGCAGGGTAAGGTGACGATGACTAACCTGAAGGGTGAGTTTAATGTTTCTCTCCAGTCGGCCGATACTGTGAAGGTGAGGTTCTCGATGGTTGGCTATAAGACGCGAACCCGTTCTTTCGTCCGTCCCAGGGGTAACCTTACTGTTCAGGTGGTGTTGCAACCACAGGATGCACTGGAGGGTGTGACCATTACGGAGCGGCGGCGCCAGACCACTGGTACGGAACAGCTCGACATCAAGGATATCAAGAACAGTCCGTCGGTAACGGGCAATGCCGTTGAGGAACTGATACAGCAGCAGGCTGGTGTGTCGACTCACAACGAGCTGTCGAGTCAGTATAATGTGCGTGGCGGTTCGTTCGACGAGAATGTGGTCTATATTAATAATGTGGAGGTGTATCGTCCGCTGCTTATCCGCTCCGGCCAGCAGGAAGGACTTAGCGTCATCAACTCAGATATGGTGGAGAAGGTGGGATTCTCAACGGGCGGCTTCGAGTCGAAATATGGAGACAAGATGTCGTCGGTGCTCGATATTACCTATCGTACACCAGAGCGTACCGAGGCTTCGCTGACGGGTTCGCTGTTAGGTGGCAGTGCTTACGTAGGGTTGGCGGGTAAGCATCTGTCCATGAGTCATGGACTGCGCTATAAGACCACCCGCTATCTGTTAGGCTCACTCGAGACGAAGGGTGAGTACAAGCCTAACTTCCTTGACTATCAGACATATATCAGCTGGAAACCCAGTAGGCGATGGACGGTTGATATCATTGGCAACATCTCCGAGAACCACTACAACTTCACTCCGACCAACCGCGAAACCAGCTTTGGCACGATGCAGGACGTGAAGTCGTTTACCGTTTACTTTGACGGCCAGGAGAAAGATATCTTCCGCACATACTTCGGCACTATGTCCATAGCCAGGAACTTCAGTGACTCGGCCTCAGTGAAGCTGTTGTATTCTGCGTTCCATACCAAGGAGCAGGAGACCTATGATATTCAGGGACAGTATTGGCTTGACGACACGCAGTCGTCAGAGAGTCTGGGCGTGGGAACCTATATGGAGCATGCCCGAAACTATCTGACAGCCAATGTGCACAGTTTGAAGCTGATGGCCAACAAGCGTTTCCGCCGTCATGATCTGGAAGCTGGTGTAACCATGAAGTGGGAACATATCAAGGAGCAGTCGCGAGAATACGAGATGAGAGATTCGTCGGGTTATTCTATACCTCATTCTGCCACCCGTCTCGACCTTATCTATACGCTGATTTCCAAGCAAGACCTATCGTCGCGACGCATTGAGGGCTATGTGCAGGATACTTACCGATGGTCATCGGGTGGGGACGACAATGCCGGAACCTATTATACCTTGAACTATGGCGTGCGCTTTAGCAACTGGTCGTGGAACCGCGAGACCATCGTATCGCCTCGTCTTTCATTGGCTATTGTGCCTTCGTTCAATCAGGACGCCACGTTCCGTTTTGCTACGGGACTTTATTACCAGGCACCGTTTTACAAGGAACTGCGTGATACGACAACCGTTGGCGGGCGTACCGTCGTTACCCTGAACGAGCATATCAAGAGTCAGCGTTCGCTACAGTTTATTGCTGCCTTCGACTATCGTTTCAGGATGATGAACCGCCCCTTCCGCTTCACTACCGAGGCCTATTATAAGGCGTTGTCAAACCTTGTGCCCTACAACGTGCAGAACGTAAAGGTGACCTACTATGGTGAGAATCTCTGCTCGGGCTACACTATGGGCCTCGACCTGAAGCTCTTTGGTGAGTTTGTGCCAGGTACCGATTCCTGGATAACGTTTTCGCTGATGAAGACTGGGCAGAAGATGAACGACAACTACGTGCCGCTGCCTACGGACCAGAGCTATGCGGTGAATCTGCATTTTACCGACTACTTCCCAGGTACAGACCGTTGGAAGATGACCCTCCGTCTGGCCTTTGCCGACGGACTGCCCTTTGGTGCTCCTCACCGTGGCATAGAGCAGCAGAGCTTCAGGGCGCCGGCCTATAAGCGTGCCGATATTGGTATGGCGTGGCTGGCCTATAGAAACCTTCAGAGCAGGACGTTCAATGTGCGCCGTGTGTGGCTTGGCGTTGACTGCCTGAACCTGTTTGGCATTTCGAATGTGAACAGCTATTACTGGGTGACCGATGTGAGCAATCGTCAATGGGCAGTGCCCAATTATCTTACTGGAAGACAGATTAACGGTAAGTTAACGGTTGAATTCTAAGGAGAAAAGCCGGTCAGCATGTGATGTAGTTGCAAAAAAAAGCTAAATTATTCGATTGTATTCTTTTTTTGTTGTATCTTTGCATGTTGAATATGAAGGACAACACATGGATCATATAAGAAACTTTTGCATTATAGCCCATATAGATCACGGCAAATCGACCCTTGCCGACAGGTTGCTGGAGGCAACCAACACGATTCAAGTAACTGAAGGTCAGATGCTTGATGATATGGATCTTGAACGTGAACGTGGTATCACGATTAAGAGTCATGCCATCCAGATGGAGTATGAGCGAGATGGGCAGAAGTATATCCTGAACTTGATTGACACGCCAGGACATGTGGATTTCTCGTATGAGGTGTCGAGAAGTATTGCTGCCTGCGAGGGAGCCTTGTTGGTGGTCGATGCTACCCAGGGTGTGCAGGCGCAGACGATTTCGAATCTCTACATGGCTATTGACCATAACTTGGAGATTATTCCTGTCATCAACAAGATTGACATGCCTTCGGCTATGCCCGACGAGGTAGAGGACGAGATTGTAGACCTCATCGGCTGCGACCCGTCCGACATTATTCGTGCCAGCGGCAAGACGGGCGAAGGCGTAGGAGAAATCCTCGATGCCATCGTAGACCGCGTGCCTCATCCTGTGGGCAACCCCGATGCTCCGCTGCAGGCCTTGATCTTTGACTCCGTGTTCAACTCGTTCCGCGGCATCATTGCCTACTTCAAGATTGTGAACGGCAGTGTCAAAAAGGGCGACCTGGTCAAGTTCTTTAATACCGGTATGGAATATGACGCCGACGAGATTGGCGTTTTGAAGATGGACATGATACCTCGTCAGGAACTCAGGACGGGAGACGTAGGCTATATCATTTCAGGTATCAAGGATTCGAAGGAAGTGAAGGTGGGTGATACGATTACCCATGTGTCAAATCCTTGCGAAGCTGCTATCGAGGGTTTCCAGGAGGTGAAGCCAATGGTGTTTGCTGGTGTCTATCCTATTGATCCTACTGAATATGAGAACCTGCGTGCTTCGTTGGAAAAGCTGCAGCTCAACGATGCCTCACTCACGTTTACTCCAGAATCGTCTGTGGCGCTTGGCTTCGGATTCCGTTGTGGCTTCCTGGGCCTTCTCCACATGGAGATCATTCAGGAGCGACTGGATCGTGAATTCGATATGGATGTCATTACCACGGTTCCCAACGTCAGCTATATGTGCTATACCAAGCAAGGTGAGGAGAAGGAGGTGCACAATCCTTCTGGACTGCCTGACCAGACGATGATTGACCATATTGAAGAGCCCTATATCCGAGCCAGCATTATTACGGCAGCCGACTTTATCGGCCCCATCATGACCCTCTGTCTTGACAAGCGTGGTGAACTCATTGACCAGCAGTACGTCTCGGGCAACCGTGTTGAGCTGCACTTCATGCTGCCGTTGGGCGAGATCGTGATCGACTTCTACGACAAGTTGAAGAGCATCTCCAAGGGCTATGCCTCGTTCGACTATCACGTTGACTCGTTCCGGCCGTCGAAGCTTGTGAAACTTGATATCCTGCTTAACGGTGAGCCTGTCGATGCCCTCTCTACGCTGACTCATCAGGACAATGCCGTAAGTTTTGGTCGCCGCATGTGCGAGAAGCTTAAGGAGCTGATTCCAAGACAGCAGTTCGACATTGCCATTCAGGCTGCCATCGGTGCCAAGATCATTGCTCGTGAGACCGTGAAGCAGGTGCGCAAGGATGTGACAGCCAAGTGCTATGGTGGTGACGTCAGCCGTAAGCGCAAACTGCTGGAAAAGCAGAAACGCGGTAAGAAGCGAATGAAACAGATAGGCAATGTTGAAGTGCCGCAGAAAGCCTTCCTTGCTGTCCTGAAGCTCGATTAAGACGGAATGCAAATCCCCAAAACCTCAAACAATAAATCCTAAGATAGCAAAATCCTAAAATAGTCAAATAGTTAAATTGTAAAATCGTCAAATAAAATAGCCTATGCCAGCCATTAGCATTGCACCAAGAGACGTAGCCCGTGAGTTAGCACGGCGCTATAGTACTATGACCCACGAAGAATTAGACATGCTTGAAAGCATTCTCGTGGCTAAGAGATATTCGAAGAACGAAAAGATACTGACTGAAGGTGAGGTATGCACCAATATATACTGGATTGTCAAAGGTCTTGTTCGTCAGTTCTACTATAAGAATGGCAAGGAACTGACAGAGTATATGGCAGCCGAGAATAATATCTGTATGTGCATAGAAAGTCTGTTTATGGAGCAGCCTACGCATCTTCAGATTATGGCCATTGAGCCTACCTACCTGTATTGTCTTCCCAAGGCCAAGCTTGAGGCGGTGGCCATGAAAAGTGTCAACATTCAGATTCTCTACCGAAAGATATTGGAAGAGAGCCTGATATTGAGTCAGATACATGCTGACATGTTGCGCTTTGAGTCTGCCAGTGACCGTTACCAGAAGTTGGTGAAGCGTTCACCGCAGTTAGTCCTGCGTGCTCCGTTAGTGTATATTGCATCCTATTTGCAGATGACTCCGGAAACATTGTCGCGTGTCCGTACGCAATCCGTGATTTAAGATAAATAATAAAACTATAGGAGGATTACTAATGAAACGATTAGCTTATCTGATTTTAAGTGCTATGGCGTTGGGCATCAGCCTGTCTGGCTGTCATCGTAATTATAAGGTCATCCATGTGCGTCCGGCAGAGGATTCTACCATTCAGACACCCACACCTGAACCGGAGGAAGCAACTGTTGGGGATGAACCGTTGCTTGAGATACCACCTCCACCACAGGAAGAGGACTTCACAAACGTGAGCAACAAAGTCAGGCAGGAGTACCAGGACTATATGCGTGGAAAACGATAAAAAATATGTGCGAGCTGAATCGGCCCGCACATATTTGTTTTATATTCTCTTTTCCTTGATAATTCCGTGCCGATATGCATGGAGCAGTTCCTTCAGGTCGTTGATCTGTTCACGCAGTCTTTCACCTGTGTCGGTATCGGCAACCAGCATGCGGTGGGCAGACATCTCGACAATTTGGGTTGTGGACTTGATGTCTGTCCCACGAAGTATGGCGTCCTTTTTAGAAGTAAAAGGCTCGTGCTGTACTAACTGGAAACCACGCGAGTGATAGATGAGCGTATAGCCGGCAATGCCCGTCTCGGAATGGTAGGCTTCAGAGAAACCTCCGTCGATGACCATCAGCCGTCCGCCAGCCTTGATGGGGTTCTCACCTTTGGAGGCATGGACGGGCACGTGGCCGTTGATGATGTGGCGGTTTTGCCCTTTGACGCCGAAGGCATCGAGTATTCTGTCGCAGATGTCCTCGTTGTTGCGCAAACGGAAGTAGGCACCCTTTTCTTCCTTGTAGGTTTCCTTGTCGGTCAGGAAGTAGCGTTCAAAGGTGGCCATCTTCGATTTGTCGAACAAAGGAGAGTCCTTGCCACACCAGAGGTAAAGGAAATAGTCCTTGGCGTAGGCTTTCAGTTCTGGCTCCGTATCATTCTCGAAGGCAGCGCGAACGAGCTGTCCGATGTAGGTCATCAGTTCCTTACCTTGGTATTGGTGTCCGAGGATTTCGACGTTTTTCAGGGTTCCGTCGTCATTCAGGGGTATTGATGCGTGGTAAAGCAGGTTGGAATTGCAAATGTTGTACATACACCCGTGACTCAGAATGGTACGGATGTGCTTTCTCAGTTTCTCTGAAACTCGGAAGGAGTGATGAAGCTTCTGCATGAGGTCGGCTTCTTCAGGAGTCAGTTCGCCAAAACCTGTTGGGAAATTGCATGACTTCATGGGATAGGACTTACCATCAATCGTGCAAGTTTGCGATTCTGGATCGATGGCTTCCAGCAGACAGCGGTCTTCCATCTGCCACTCGGGATGGCGGTGGAAGATACGGGCCTCCTCCTTGAACTGGATGATAGAGATGGCCTTGTGCATCTTAGCCGTGAGCTGTCGGGTTTTCTCGTCAATGTCAGCTGGTCTCAATAATATGGGAACGAATTCCTCACAGGGATCAGAACCGTAGGTATCGAGAGCGAATGTTGCCAGTGGGACGAGGTTGATGCCGTATCCTTCTTCCAAAGTAGCCAGGTTGGCGTAACGTAAAGAAAGACGGAGCACGTTGCAGATACATGCATCGTTCCCTGCTGCAGCACCCATCCAAAGCATATCGTGGTTACCCCATTGTATGTCCCATGAATTGTAGCGTCTCATCACGTCCAGGATGATATGGGCACCAGGACCTCGGTCATAGATGTCGCCCAAGATATGCAACTGGTCGATGGAGAGTCGCTGTATCACGTTGCATATAGCACAAATGAAATCATCAGCCTGCCTAGTAGATATGATACTGTCGACAATCACAGCCACGTAGGCTGCCTTGTTTTGGTCATCGGTACGTTCGTGCAATAGTTCCTCGATAATGTACGAGAATTCATCGGGCAATGCCTTGCGAACCTTTGAACGGGTGTATTTCGATGAGACGTCGCGACAGACCTTTACCAGCTGGTGTATGGTAATGCGGTACCAGTCGTCAATGTCGTTCTCCACGGCCTTGATGAGCTCCAGTTTCTGTTCAGGATAATAGATGAGCGTACACAGTTCCTTTTTCTCAGACTCGCGTATGCTGTTTCCGAAAATCTCACTAACCTTGCGCTTGATGTTGCCAGAAGCATTTTTCAGCACGTGCTCAAAGGCTTCATTCTCGCCATGAATATCGGCGAGGAAGTGTTCTGTTCCCTTTGGAAGGTTCAGTATGGCTTCCAAATTGATAATTTCCTTTGCAGCATCGGCAATCGTTGGGAACGATTGCGAGAGCAGGTTGAGGTAGTGCATGTCATTCATCATATTCTCAGGTGCTTGTTTAATTGGTTACGTAGTGCTTGGGTTCCACGGTCGTCAATAGGCACGTCCGGCCAAAAACCTTCATCGAGTCTTGTTAGTTCTGTAAGTATGCACAATAATCTGCGGAAATACTTGAGTTGGTTGTTCTCATCCAAGGTGTCGGTCAGGCGGTCGTCGTCAACATTGTCGCGCCGCAGAGCCTGATCCAAGGCAACGAAGTGGCGCAACGTCAACGGCTCGCGTCGCATTTCAGCTGCGATGCCGATAACGTCGTGAGCAGAGACCTTGGGGAGTTTATAGCCTGTTGGCAGATAGCTTTTTATCTGGCTTGTCTCTATGTATGGATGGTGAACTCCGAGAACTCTGGCTCCTAAGTCAACAACGGTCCGCACGTTTTCGTGGTCGGCATAGACAAGCAGCTTGCGCCATTCCGTTTCATCTATCGTGGGCAAAGCTTCGCTAATCCATCTTTTGTCGCCAGTAATGCCAGCCTTGAGCAGTAGCGACATCATGGTCTTAGTATCGTCGGACATCAGCGCAAGGGTGTTGGAGTCCATGACCTTCCGATAAATATCCTGCGTATGGGCTGCCATCGCTTCGGGCGTGATGGTATTGGTAATCACGGCGTTGCGGATAATCTCAATGCGCGGATTCCATCCCAGGTCTTTCAGCGCTTCAGCCTCCATGTTGCCATGAGCTATGATGACATAGGAGAACTCTGCCAATCGGCGTTGCCAGAGTATGGACTTTCCCAGTTTCTCGTCCAGTTTGCGCTTGTTGTAAATCCAAGGCTCAAGTCCGCCATGCGGACTGAACACGATTCGTCCACCTTTACGATGCGCTTGCATGGCTTTCTTCACCACGTTGTATTGCCAGCATCCGTGTACGTGAATGATGTCGGGCGATTCGTCAGAATGGCCACCCTCAAGCATTTTCACGTGCCTGACTATCAGCGGATCGTTTTCGGGATATAGGTGGAGAACCTTCATAGCGACAGAATGAATCGGTTAATCAATGGAACATATTATAGAATGTGCTCTTGATACGTTTGGTCAGGAGATTGAAACCTTTGATGTCACAATCGAATAGGCGTAGCGCATCGTGAGCCTTCTCGGCACGTACAACCATGAAGTCGTACTTTCCTCGTAAATGGCGTAGCAACTTCCCCTGATGACCATTGGCATGTTCTCGCTCAGTTATACTTACCACAGTACTCGCCTTACTGACTTCGTCGAAGGTCTGTAATAGTATGTTCCCGCTTTTTTTCTGGTAATAGCCTAACAGCAAATCAGAATAAGCCCCCGTAGACTCTGACAGTTCCTGAAGCCATTGGGGTGACGGCACCGTATTGATGTCGGCAAAGACCACCCAATGATGTTTGGCGGCTTTTACCCCAATGGTCAATGCCAGCCTCTGACGGTTACTCTGGAATTGATATTTGGGAAGGAATGTCGTGTATAACTGCTGATACTGGGTCTTCAACTGGTCTAATACGTCGGCCGTATTGTCCTCCGAACTCTTATCGACAACAATGACCTCGTAATCTCCTTCGTACTCCTGATGAAGGAATGCAGGGAGATTCTCACTCAGCAACTGGGCGTCGTTCTTGATGGTAATGACGATGCTGAAAGACGGTCGTTTGTTGTCGTTTGTCATGATTGCTTACTTGAGTTTAAAGGTCATCACTGAGGTAGCCAATGGGCAGACGACGGCAATTGTACTGGGAAGCCATAATCTCGCCATAGGCTCCGGCAGAACGAATAGCCAGATAGTCGCCTCGCTTGGTGGAATTGAGGTCTATCTGCTTGGCAAATACGTCGGTTGACTCACAGATGGGACCAACCACGTCGTAGGTTTCTTTCGGCTCATCACTACAGATATTCTCTATCTTATGATAGGCCTGATAGAGTGCCGGTCGAACAAGGTCGGTAAATCCCGCGTCGACGATAGCAAACTTCTTGACTGCTCCCTCTTTAATAAATAAGGTACGCGTGATAAGAGAGCCGCATTGTGCTACGACTGCACGTCCCAGTTCGAAGTGGAGCGTCTGGCCTGGACGAAGCTTCAGCTTCTTGGCATAGGTCTCGAAATAGGCATGGAAGTCGGGTATTGGCAAACGGTTAGGATGTTCGTAGTCCACTCCGAGTCCACCGCCTACGTTGATATGCTCCAGGCGAATGTGATGCCGTTCCAGTTCTTCCTGCAAATCATTGATGCGATTACATAATGCCTGGAAATCGCCCATGTCGAGAATCTGGCTTCCAATGTGGAAGTGCAGACCAACGACCTGAACGTTCTTCAGCTGCTGGGCGTGCTCAATGACAGGCACCATATCGCGCATAGCAATACCGAATTTGTTTTCGGCCAGTCCTGTCGTGATGTTGGCGTGAGTATGTGCCCCCACGTTGGGATTGAGTCGGAATGCCACCCGTGCAACCTTACCTTTCGCTGAGGCTAAGTCATTGATGACTTCTAATTCGGGTATACTTTCTACGTTGAAGCAGAAGATGTCGTTGTCAAGACCGAGATTGATTTCCCAGTCGCTTTTGCCGACACCAGCAAATACGATTTTCGAATTGGGGAAGCCTGCATGTAGGGAGGCCTCTATTTCTCCGCCACTTACACAGTCAGCCCCCAGGCCGGCTTCGCGAATGATGCGAAGCAGCTTGGGATTGGCGTTGGCTTTTACTGCGTAGTGTACGTACCAGTTATCGTGGCGTGCGACTTCATTTTCAATCGATCGAAGTGTCTGTCTCAACACGTTCGAGTCATAATAGTAGAAGGGCGTCTGTAAAGCTTGAAACTTGTCAATAGGGAAATGACCTTTCATGTTTGTGTTGCGTATTATTGTTTATCGTTTAATTGAACAAGTTGTCACTCAGGCTCTGCAAGGCACGGCGCTTGTCTTCTTCCTTGATAAGGAATGAGATGTTGTAGTTGGAACCGCCATAGGAGATCATGCGTACTGAAATGTTCTTCAGCGCATCCAGCACGCGAGTCTCGAAGCCGATGTTCGACCAGTCGAGGTCGCCAACCACACAGATAATACACATGCCGGTATCAACGGTCACGGTACCATACTTCTTCAGTTCGTCGACAATCTCGCCGAGGTGTGTGGAGTTATCGACACTCATGGAGACGGCAACCTCTGAGGTACATACCATATCAATAGGTGTCTGGTAGCTCTCGAAGATCTCAAAGACCTTGCGCAGGAAGCCTGTGGCCAGAAGCATACGGCTTGACTTAATCTTGATGGCGATGATGTTGTCCTTGGCTGCTACGGCCTTGATCTTGCCATACTCTGTCTGATTGGAGATGGTAGTGCCTTCAGCATCGGGATCCATCGTGTTCAGCAGGCGCACAGGGATACCGGCATACTTGGCAGGCTGTACGCAAGTCGGGTGCAGAATCTTTGCGCCGAAGTAAGCCAGCTCGGCTGCCTCTTCGAACTGCAGCTGGTGAATGGGCTGTGTCTTTTCAACAATACGAGGGTCGTTGTTGTGCATGCCGTCAATGTCTGTCCAAATCTGAATCTCTTCTGCATTTATGGCTGCTCCGACCAACGATGCGGTATAGTCGGAACCACCACGCTGTAGGTTGTCAACCTCGCCGTAAGCGTTGCGGCAGATGAAGCCCTGGGTGACATACACCTGATAGCCCTCGTTCTCGGCCATCACAGCCTTTAGCTTCTCCTTGATGTAGACGGGGTCGGGTTCAGCGTTCTTGTCAGTACGCATGAAGTCGAGCGCATTGAGCAGCACGGCCTTGATGCCTTGCTCCTTCATGTAGTTCACTACCATGTTGGTCGACATCATCTCACCCTGTGCCACAATGGTTTTCTCCTCGAACGAGGTGAAGATTTCCTTCGTGAAAGAGCGCAGGTAGTTGAATTCATCCTTCAGGAATTCGCAGGTGGCCTTCTTGACATCATCCTTGGTGTAGAGCTCCTCTACGTGCCTCATATATTTGGCCTCTAAATTGTTGATGACCTCGTTGGCACCGTCGGCGTTTTTCTTGTAGAGGTAGTCAGAGATCTCAACCAGCGAATTGGTGGTTCCTGACATAGCCGAGAGTACAACGAATACTGGCTCGCCCGACTTGATGACGAGCTGCGTTACTTCCTTCATTCTTTGTGGCGTGCCTACTGAGGTTCCGCCGAATTTCATTACTTTCATAGTCTTATTGTTTTTTTAATTCCTTATTGTCTTAATCTCCCAGTTCTTCATCCGACAGTTGAAGATGGTTGAAGTCATTGGTTACTTCTTCAAGCTTCTGGTCGCTACACCGATAGACGATTCCCTTGTATTTGTTGATAACCGTACGGTTGTGAGTAGTCAGTATAACTGCCGTACCTTGAAGCGAAATATCACGGAGCAGCTGGATGATAATGTCGGCATTTTCATTGTCCAGACTTGCTATCGGCTCGTCGGCAACAATCAGATGCGGACTGTTCAGCAGGGCACGGGCGATGGAGACACGTTGCTGTTCGCCGCCAGACAACTCGTGAGGCATGCGGTCCTTCTTGTCAGCCATTCCCACCTGTTCCAGTACCTCTTCAACACGTTGCCTGATTTCCTTCTTGCCTTTCCAGCCTGTAGCCTTCAAGACAAAGCACAGGTTTTGGTAGACATTGCGGTCGCTCAGCAACTGCAGGTCCTGGAAAATAATGCCCATCTTTCGTCTCAGTTCGGGAATCTGCTTGCGCCGGATGGACATCAGGTCATATCCCAGCACATTCGCGCAGTCGGCCTTCTCAATGTCCATCTCCACGTAGAAGGTTTTCAGCAACGAACTCTTACCTGCACCAACTTGGCCGATGAGGTAGATGAACTCGCCCTCTTCTACATGAAAGTCGACTCCGCGTAACACGGCGTCACCATCATTGTGGTAAACATCAACGTTCTTATAATCAATCAACACCATGTTAATTTCTCTATTTACAATCTTTTACTCCATTGTCCCGGCAGCTTTGGCAGCACGGCGTTTCTTGTCCCAGTTGGGGTCGTGACGCTTAGCGAGCTCACTGGCCACATCCTCAATACGAAGACCCTTGCTGGTAAGAAGTACGATGAGATGGTAGATCATATCGCTGGTTTCGTAGACCAACTTCTCCTTAGTACCGTTGGTGGCTTCGATAACAGCCTCCAAAGCTTCTTCGCCCACTTTCTGGGCAATGCGGTTGATGCCGTCCTTGAACAGCGACGTAGTGTAGCTGCCTTCAGGCATCTCTTCATGACGGCGGTTGATGAAGTCCTGCAGCTCTGTGAGGAACAACAGCGGGTTGTCGCCCAGCAAGGCGGAACCTTGCTGGGCGGTGTTTTCTTCGCCCCAGCAGGTGTCGGTACCTTTGTGGCAGGTGGGGCCGTCGGGAATGGCGCGTACGAGCAGGGTGTCGTTGTCGCAGTCAATCTTCATGTCGACCAGGTTCAGGAAGTTTCCGCTGGTTTCGCCTTTTGTCCACAAGCAGTTGCGTGAACGCGACCAGAAGGTCACCTTCTTCGTTGACAGCGTCTTGTCGAAGGCTTCCTGATTCATATATCCTAACATCAGCACGTTCTTAGTGTTGGCGTCCTGAATGATGGCAGGCACGAGGCCGCCGCACTTCTCGAAATCTATTTTCATAATCTTACGTTTATTCCTTCGTTCTTTAAGTATTGTTTCAGTTCCGGCACGGGGATCTCGCCGAAGTGGAAGACACTTGCTGCGAGAGCTGCGTCAGCATGTCCATCGATGAAGACGTCGCGGAAGTGCTCACGTTTGCCTGCACCGCCGCTCGCTATGATGGGAATCGAGAGATTGTCGGCCAGCTCGCGGAGGGCTTCGTTGGCGTAGCCCTCCTTCACGCCGTCGTGGTTCATCGAGGTGAAGAGAATCTCACCTGCTCCGCGCTCCTGAGCCTCCTTGGCCCATTCGAAGAGTCCGCGCTCCGTTCGCTCACGTCCGCCCTTCAGATAGCAATGCCACCCGTCGGCGTCCAGTCGGGCGTCGATGGCACAGACGCATACCTGACTGCCGAAACGGGTCGTAATCTCGTCGATGAGTTCCGGACGACGGATGGCGGCGCTGTTGACGCTTACCTTGTCGGCACCTGCATAGAGCAGTCTTTCCACGTCGGCCAGCTCGTTGATGCCACCGCCAACGGTAAAGGGAATGTTGATGGTCTCTGCCACGCGGGTCACCATTTCGGTAAAGGTCTTGCGGCCTTCGAACGAGGCGGTAATGTCAAGGAACACCAGTTCGTCGGCACCCTGGTCAGAGTAGGCTTTCCCTAATTCCACAGGGTCGCCCGCACTCCGCAGGTTGATGAAGTTCGTGCCCTTGACGGTCTCTCCGTCTTTCACGTCTAAGCAGGGTATGATGCGTTTAGCCAGTCCCATGATGTTGTCGTTATTTTGTGGTTACGAGTTCCTTTAAATTGATGCGCCCTTCGTAGATGGCTTTGCCAAATACAACGGCGGGGATGCCAGCACGGTCGAGGGCTTCGATGTCATCCTTTGACGACACGCCGCCGCTGGCAATGAGGTGCAGCTGAGGATACTCCTTCATCACCTCTTTATAGAGCTCAATGGCAGGCCCCTGGAGCGTTCCGTCTTTCGAAATCTCTGTGCAGAGTACGTTCTTCACGCCCGCTTCAATGTATTTCTGCAAGAAGGGCAGCAGGTCTTCAGCAGAGTCTTCCTTCCAGCCGTTGATGCTGATCTTGCCGTTACGGACGTCGGCGCCCAGTATCATGCGCTCGGCACCATATTTGTTGAGCCATCCGATGAACAGGTCGGGCTGCGTGACGGCGATGCTGCCTACGGTCACCATAGCTGCGCCAGCCTCGAAGGCCTTCTCAATATCCTCGTCGGTCTTGATGCCGCCGCCGAAGTCTACCGTAAGGTTGGTTTCCGTCGTGATGCGGCGCAGCACGCTGTCGTTGACAATGTGCTTCGACTTGGCACCGTCTAAGTCTACCACGTGCAGCCGTTTAAAGCCCAACTGCTCAAACTCCTTCGCCACCTCGGCAGGAGAGTCGCGGTAGACGGTCTTCTGGTCGTAGTCACCCTTTGTCAGGCGTACGCATTGGCCGTCGATAATGTCTATAGCAGGAATCAGTTCTATCATAGTGCTAAGAAGTTTTTGATGATTTGCTCGCCAACCTTACCGCTTTTCTCCGGATGGAACTGGCAAGTATAGAAATTGTCCTTGTGCATCGCGGCAGAGTAGGGCAGTATGTAGTCGGCCGTCGCTATGGTTTCCTGACACATGGGAACGTAGTAGGAATGGACGAAGTAAACGTATTCGCCCTCAAGGCCCTGCATCAGCGGCGACTTGGTGTCGTAAAGCCTGTTCCATCCCATGCAAGGCACTTTGTCCTCATGCCTCGTAGGCAGGAAACGCTTCACCTCTGCGTCGAAGATGCCAATGCAGTCGGTATCGCCCTCCTCGGAGTGGCGACAAAGTAGCTGCTGGCCGATGCAGATACCCAGAACGGGCTGCTTCAGATTCCGAATCACCTCATCTAAGCGACGCGCCTTCAGGTATTCCATTGCCCCGCTGGCCTCACCCTGGCCGGGAAACAGCACGCGGTCGGCCTTCATCAGCTGCTCGGCGTCGTCAGTCAGTAGTGGATCGATGCCTAATCGTTTCAAGGCATTCACCACGGAATAGACATTTCCGGCGTTATATTTGACGATTGCTACGTTCATGAGAAAATAATGGTTTTGTTCTTGTACGTCAGGATCTTGCGCTCTATGTGCTTCTGAACGGCGTGGCTCAGCACAATCTTCTCAAGGTCCTTGCCCTTCAGCACGAGGCTCTCGGGCGTGTCCTTATGAGTAATCCGCGTCACGTCCTGCTCGATGATGGGACCGGCATCCAGCTCGGCCGTTACATAGTGGCTTGTAGCACCGATAATCTTCACGCCGCGCTCCCAGGCCTGATGGTATGGCTTGGCACCCACGAAGGCGGGCAGGAACGAGTGGTGGATGTTGATGATGTGATGAGGATAAGCCGCAATCATGTCGTCGGAGATAATCTGCATGTAGCGAGCCAGCACGATGAACGAGATGTCCAACTTCTTCAGAAGCTCCATTTCGGCCTTCTCCACCTCGGCCTTATTCGAGTGGTCTTTCTTGATGCTCCACACATAGTAGGGAATTCCGAATTGATCGGCCACATAGCGCAGGTCCTCGTGGTTGGAGACGATGCACGGTATCTCGCAGGCAAACTCACCAGCCTTCCAACGGGCCAGCAGGTCGTAGAGACAATGGCTCATCTTCGATACGAAAATGGCCATCTTAGGCTTCTTGTCGCTGTAGTAGAGCGAAAACTTCATCTTGTAGCGCTGGGCGTAAAGCGTCATGAGGTATTCGTAAATCTTGTCACGGGGTATCAGGAATCCCTCAAGCTCCCACTCAATACGCATAAAGAACATGCCGTCGAGTTTGTCAACGTATTGATCGAGGTAAACAATATTACCCTTGTTGTCTGTAATAAATTTCGTTACTTCCGTGATAATGCCCTGTTGGTCAGGGCAGTGCAGAAGCAGAATGGCTGTTTGTTTCATTTAGTTCTTTCTTTAACTTTAGTAATTGCGCGCAAAGGTACAAAAAAAATCTCAATCAGCCCACTATTTTCTACGCTTTTATTTGAAAAAAGTTGTCTGATTGAGAAAAATATGTACAAAACGTGATTCGACCATCTGACGCGATATTTTGCTCCGACCAAACTCTGAGTTTACTCCGGGCAAACTCCGAGTTTACTCCGACTAAACGCCGAGTTTACTCCGGGCAAACTCAAAAAGCCCTTTTTGTGGAAGTTTCGGCTATTTTGGCGGAAATACGGAATACAACCAATTATTTTTACAAAACGGGCGGTTTTAGCTCTTCAGCTGGTAGATGGTCAGATATATTTTTGTATGAGTGCCACAAATCGGGTGCCGTATTTCTTGCGTTTATAGTCGCCGATGCCAGGTATGAACCCGAACTGCTCAACGGTAGTGGGCTTCTGGGTAGCCAACGCATGAAGTACCTTGTCGCTGAAGACAATATAGGGTGGAAAATTCTCTTCCTCGGCGCAGATGCGTCGTAGCTGACGGAGGGCTTCGAACAGCCTCGGGTCTTCGATGCCATTGGTTGGGGGCAGCCCAGGAATGGTGATGGCAGGGATCTCGAGCGTCAACCGCTTCTGGCTGCGCTTGGGCTCCTGCTTGATGCTGCGGTCGATGACGCAAAGCTGGGCTGTCTTACGGCCAAAGAGCACATCGTTGCCGAGGGGCGTGACCACAGTACGCCGTCCCTCGTTATAGACCACTTCGAAGAATCCCATCTGCATCATCTGCAGCAGGTAGTCGTTCCAGTCTTGCACGCTGATGTCACGGCCCACCCCGAAGGTCTTCAGCTGGTCATACCCTTTCTTGACGACCGTAGCAGAACGCATGCCTTTCAGGATTTCCGTAATGGTTGAGAGTCGGGCCTGTTCGTCGGTACGCTTCATGGCACTCAAGGCCATTTGGACGTATTGGGTGCCGTCAAAACGTTGAGGCGGATTCTGGCACACGTCGCAGTTGCCACAGTCATGGGCCGTCTGTTCGTTAAAATAATTCAGAAGAATACGACGACGGCAGACGCTGGACTCTGCATATTCTCGCATGCGTTTCAACTTGTCCATGTTCACCTCCTGCTGACCGCTGGACTTGGCAAACTCTGTCAGCTGTATGATGTCGGCTATCGAGTAGAAAAGCACGGTGTCGGCTGGAGCCCCGTCGCGCCCAGCACGTCCTATTTCCTGATAGAAGCTCTCGATACTCTTGGGCATGTTGAAATGAATGACCCAGCGGATGTTGCTCTTGTCGATTCCCATGCCAAATGCAATTGTTGCGCAGACTACTTGAACTTCGTCGTTCTTGAACTTTTCCTGCGTCTCGCTGCGTTCTTGATTGCTCAGTCCTGCGTGATAGGGTAGTGCGTTTATACCTTTAGTTCTCAGTGATGTAGCAACTTTCTCTGTAGTTTTTCTGCTAAGACAGTAGATGATGCCGGCGTCGAAAGGACGGGCCTTGATGAAGTTCAGGATGAAGGCCATCTTCTCCTTGTCGCGGAAACCGCGCTTGACACTTAGGTTCAGGTTGGGGCGGTCGAAGCTGGAGATATATTCGGGACAGTTCCGAAGCTTCAGTTGCGTGATGATGTCGTGACGTGTTATGCGGTCGGCAGTGGCTGTCAGAGCCATGATTGGTACCGAGGGGAACCGTTCTCTCAGTTGGCCCAACTGGGCGTACTCCGGGCGGAAATCATGTCCCCATTGGCTGATGCAATGTGCCTCGTCAATGGCAAAGAGCGAGATGTGGATATGGCTGAGCAAGTAGGGTATCTCTATCAAAAGTTTTTCAGGCGATACGTAAAGCAACTTCATGTCGCCATCCATACACTTTCGACGAATGATGGTATCTCTGTCGGCCGTATTGTCGCTGTTAAGTGCAGCAGCCTCGATGCCGTTGGCCTTGAGAGTCTCCACTTGGTCCTTCATCAGACTGATGAGCGGCGATACGACAATGGTTGTTCCGGGCAATGCCAAAGCCGGTATTTGGTAGCAGATACTTTTACCGCCACCCGTGGGCATCAGAACGAGTGAATCGTTGCCACTCATGGCGTTCTCTATGATCTCAAGTTGATTCGGACGGAAGCTCTCGTAGCCGAAAAAACGCTTCAAAATTGAGTGAATTTCCATAAAAATGCTAATTTCGGGGACAAAAATACAAATAATTCGGAAAAAAAAGTAATTTTATTTGGAATTTCTGTAAAAAATCATTATATTTGCAACTGAAACTGTACCATTATTTATCTTTCTTAGTTTGTATGGCAAAGTATAATATTACTGAAAAGAAGGAAAAGGAGGCTGTCTACAGGACGTTAGTTAGCCCCAAACTTATGGACGAAATGAAGGAGAAAATCCTGAATATTATCGTCATGCAGAAGAAGTATAAAGATAAGAACTATTCTGCAAAACAGTTGGCAATTGACCTGGGAACCAACACACGCTACATCTCGGCTGTGGTGAATGTTCGTTTCCACATGAACTATTCGTCGTTTGTCAACAAGTATCGAATTGAGGAAGCCATGTCCATCCTTACCGACAAGCGTTATCAGGATTTGCGCATGGAGGAGGTTAGCGATATGGTTGGTTTTGCTAACCGGCAGTCGTTCTACGCTTCATTTTTCAAACTCATGAATATGACGCCTCGCGACTATCGTATTCAGCACACAAAACAATTCGCTCAAAAGCCAGTCGCCAAGAAGGCAAAACGCAAAAAAACTAACAAAAAATAAATGAGAGAATTTCGTTTTGTCGACGATCGCTTTGCCGATTTGCAGATTCTTCGCTACCAACTGAAAGGATTCGAGCAACTATCATTACGACAAAAGACCCTTGTTTTTTACTTATCAAAAGCAGCGCTGTTCGGACGTGACATCACGTTCGATCAGTACGGGCGTTATAACCTCCGAATCCGCAAAACGCTGGAGACAGTTTATACCGACTTATGCGTCGATCATGATACCGACGAATTCAAGGCTCTTGAAGTGTACCTCAAGCGTCTGTGGTTTTCTAATGGTATTTACCACCACTATGGGTCTGAGAAGTTTGTGCCGGACTTTACGGCTGACTATCTGCGACAAGTGCTGCATCAGGTGGAAGCCCGGCGTTTGCCTCTGTCTGAAGGACAAACGGTCGACGGGCTCTGCGACGAGCTGTTTCCCGTTATCTTTGACCCTACGGTACTGACTAAACGTGTGAACAAGGCCGACGGCGAAGACCTGTTGCTGACATCAGCCTGTCATTTCTATGACGGTGTGACTCAGGCCGAAGCGGAGAATTATTATAATGCCAAGAAAGACGCCAACGATCAGAATCCGCCTTCCTATGGGCTGAACTCTACGCTGGTGAAACGTGATGGACAGCTCACAGAGGATGTCTGGAGCACTAACGGACGCTATGGAAATGCCATACGCCATATCGTCTATTGGCTGCGCAAGGCTGCCGAAGTAGCTGAGAACGATCAGCAGCAACAGGTCATTCTGACTTTGATAGAATATTACGAAACGGGCGATTTGCGTTTGTTTGATGAATACAGCATCAAATGGCTTCAATGTCTGGAGGGAAGGGTAGACTTTATCAACGGTTTCATTGAGGTCTACGGAGATCCGCTCGGCCTGAAAGGCTCATGGGAGGCGCTGGTGGAGTATATCGATGAGGAAGCAACCCACCGTACCCGAACCATTGCCCGGAATGCCCAATGGTTTGAGGACCATTCGCCTGTTGATCCGCGGTTCCGCAAACCTGTTGTAAAGGGCGTTTCTGCTAATGTGATCTGTGCGGCCATGCTTGGCGGCGAGGAGTACCCCTCAACGGCTATCGGCATCAATCTGCCTAATGCCGACTGGATACGAGCACAGTATGGCTCCAAGAGCATTACCATTTCAAATATTACAGATGCCTACAATAAAGCGGCTCATGGTAACGGTTTCAAGGAGGAGTTTGTGGTCGATGCCGACACACTGGCTATGATAGAAAAGTATGGCGACGTCTGCGATAACCTCCATACCGATCTGCATGAATGTCTGGGACATGGAAGCGGACAGCTCCTGCCTGGTGTTGATCCTGATGCCCTGAAAGCCTACGGCAATACGATTGAGGAAGCTCGTGCCGACCTTTTCGGCCTTTACTACATCGCAGATCAGAAGCTTGTGGAGTTAGGCCTGGTTCCTGATGGCGAAGCCTACAAGTCGCATTACTATTCCTATATGATGAATGGCTTGATGACCCAGCTCATTCGCATCACGCCTGGCAACCAGATCGAGGAGGCTCACATGCGTAACCGGGCCCTGATAGCCCATTGGTGCGCCGCACAGAGTTCTGTGGTTTCGCTTGTAAAACAAGACGGCAAGACCTATTTGAAGATTAGTGATTACGAAGAATTGAGAAAGCTCTTTGCTAAGTTGTTGGCCGAAGTGCAGCGCATCAAAAGTGAAGGTGACTTCGAGGCTGCCCGTGAATTGGTAGAACGTTATGCGGTCAAGGTCGATGCCGAGCTCCATGCAGAGGTGTTGGAGCGATACAAACGCCTGAATCTGGCACCCTATAAGGGATTCCTCAATCCGCAAATGATTCCTGTTACCGATGCTGAAGGCCATATTGCTGACATCCAGCTGAACTACGCCGAGAGCTATGTCCACCAGATGCTTCGCTATAGTTCCGAATATTCCACCCTTATATAGCCTTTGACTTATGCCATCCACCAATACAATCTCAGAACAAATTAAGGAAATCAAGCAATCATTCCGTCTGTTGATGGACGGTTCCATCGCTCAGTCCATGCGGAATAAAGGCGTCGACTATCACCTTAATTGGGGCATTACCTCGCTTCGATTACGGGAAAAGGCCGATGAAATTGGTAAAAACTATGACTTGGCCATTGCCCTGTGGAAGGAAAATGTCCGTGAATGCAAGATTCTGGCTACGATGATCATGCCGGCAGATGAGATACTTCCTGAGGTCGTCGATATATGGATGGAGCAGACGGAGACAATCGAGATAGCTGAGCAGGCTGCTATGAATTTGTATCAGTACCTGCCGTATGCTCCTGCAAAGGCTTATGAATGGATCGCTTCCGACCGTGAATTGAATCAGTTATGTGGTTTTCATGTGCTCAGTCGTCTATTCTCAAATGGTCAAGAACCCAATGAGCGTGGCATCAATGAGTTTCTTGACCAAGTGCATGTGGCGTTGTTGTCGCCGAATATCTCCGTTCGGAAGGCTGCTCTCAACAGTTTGAACCGCTTTGCCAATCTCGGCATCGTCTACGAACGTCTTGCTGAGAGCATCCTTCGGCGGGTATAACTATTAGTTGTTTCCTGTTTATTTGCCGCGAAGTGCTGCGATTGACTCTTTCAGCGAGGCAATCTTCTCCTCGGCGTCGCCCTGCTTCTTACGCTCCAAGGCTACTACGGCTTCGGGAGCATTCTGCACGAAGCGCTCGTTGGAGAGCTTCTTCATAATACCTGCAAGGAAACCTTCAAGGTGCTGCAGCTGAGCCTCCATCTTCTGGATTTCAGCATCAACATCGATAAGGTTGCCGAGGGGAACTGCAAATTCGTCAGTACCAACCATAAAGGCAGAAGCGGTTGAATCTTTCTCGCTAACAATGTTGATGATGCTGACATTGGCCATCTTCATAATGGCGGCATTGAATTTAGAATAATCATTCTTGCCGATAGCCTGCAGTTCGAGAGCCTCCTTGGGTGCGATGTTCTTGGAAGAACGTACCATGCGAACACTGCTGACAATCTGTTTCATCTGCTCAAAGTCGGCTAGGAACTGACTGTCCTCGGCAGGTAAACCGCCAAGCGCAAGCTTGTCACGCATGATGCTCTCACCTTCCTTGCGGTCGTAGATGTGCTGCCACAGCTCTTCGGTAATGAACGGCATGAAGGGGTGCAGCATCTTCAGCAGGATCTCAAAGAACTCCAGCGTCTTGTCGTAGGTCTCGCGGTCGATGGGCTGTGCCTCTCCATTGATGTAGGCGGGCTTCACCATCTCTAAGTACCAGCTGGAGAACTCGTCCCAGAACAGCTTGTAGACAGCCATCAGGGCCTCCGAGATGCGGTACTTCTTGAACAGGTCATCTACCTCGGCGTTGGTCTGGCGGAGCTTGGCCTCGAACCACTTGGTGGCAATCTTGCCAGCTTCGGACTGCTCAATGTCGGCCACCTTCCAGCCCTTGACTAGACGGAAGGCGTTCCAGATCTTGTTGTTGAAGTTACGACCCTGCTCGCAGAGTGCCTCGTCGAAGAGAATGTCGTTGCCGGCAGGAGCCGAGAGCATCATACCCATGCGAACGCCGTCGGCGCCGAACTTTTCGATGAGCTCAATGGGGTCTGGGCTGTTGCCGAGTGACTTCGACATCTTACGGCCCAGCTTGTCGCGAACGATACCCGTGAAATAGACATTCTTGAAGGGCATGTCGCCGATATACTCATAGCCGGCCATAATCATACGTGCCACCCAGAAGAAGATGATATCCGGACCAGTTACCAGGTCGGAGGTGGGGTAGTAGTACTTGATTTCCTCGTTGCCGGGATTGTTGATGCCGTCAAAGAGCGAGATGGGCCAGAGCCAAGACGAGAACCAAGTATCGAGAGCGTCCTCGTCCTGACGCAAGGTGAAGCCCCCTCCTGCCTCCCCCGACTGGGGGAGGTTCTTGAGTTGTGGGTATTTTTCAAGAGCCAGTTGATAAGCCTTCTCCTTGTTCTCGGCCACCACGAAAGCACCCTCGGGTATAGCCTCACCCAGTTGGGGGAGGTTGGAGGGGGCTTCAATATAGTAGGCGGGAATGCGATGACCCCACCAGAGCTGACGTGAGATACACCAGTCCTGAATGTTCTCCAGCCAGTTCTTGTAGGTGTTCTTATATTTGGCAGGATAGAACTTCAGCTCATCGTTCATGACGGGCGGCAGGGCGATGTCGGCAAAGTGCTTCATCGACAGGAACCATTGCATGGAGAGACGTGGTTCAATAGCTGTGTCGGGGTTACGCTCAGAATAGCCTACCTTATTGGTATAATCTTCAATCTTCTCCATCAGTCCGGCTTCCTGCAGGTCCTTGGCAATTTGCTTGCGGCAGTCCATGCGGTCCATGCCGACGTAGATGGGCGACTGGTCGCTGATGGTGCCGTCGGGATTGAAGATGTCGATGGTTTCGAGGTTGTGGGTCTTACCCAGCATGTAGTCGTTGGTGTCGTGAGCAGGTGTCACCTTCAGACAGCCCGTACCGAACTCGATGTCGACGTAACGGTCCTCGATGACGGGGATGACGCGATTCACCAGCGGCACGATAACCTTGCGACCCTTAAGCCATTGGTTCTTCGGGTCCTTGGGGTTGATACACATGGCCGTGTCGCCCATGATGGTCTCGGGACGGGTGGTGGCGACGACGGCGTAGTAGCCCTTTTCATCCTTGTGGATGACGTTGCCCTCTCCGTTGATAGAATCAGCGGACACATGACCGTCCACGTAGTACTTCAGGTGGAACAGGTGGCTCTGCTCCTCTTTGTAGATCACCTCCTCGGTAGAGAGGGCGGTAAGGGCCTTCGGGTCCCAGTTGACCATACGCAGGCCGCGGTAAATGAGTCCCTTGTTATAGAGGTCGACGAACACCTTGATGACGCTCTCGGAGCGCTTCTCGTCCATCGTGAAGGCCGTGCGGTCCCAGTCGCAGCTGGCACCCAGTCGGCGCAGCTGCTTGAGGATGATGCCACCATGCTCGTGAGTCCAGTCCCAGGCGTGCTCCAGGAACTGGTCGCGGGTCAGGTCGTGCTTCTTGATGCCCTGCTCAGCCAGCTTCTTCACCACCTTGGCTTCTGTAGCAATAGAGGCGTGGTCGGTACCGGGCACCCAGAGGGCGTTCTTTCCCTCCATACGGGCCCGACGCACCAGGATATCCTGGATGGTATTGTTCAACATGTGTCCCATGTGCAGCACACCCGTCACATTGGGCGGCGGAATCACGATAGTGTAGGGCTCGCGTCCGTCGGGTTTACTACTGAAGAGTTTGTTGTCTAACCAGTACTGGTACCATTTTCCTTCGACCTCTTTCGGGTCATATTTACTTGCTATTTCCATATTCCTATTTGTAAAAACGGCTGCAAAGTTACTAAATTTATTATGAAAAGCGGCATATATTCTCCAAAAAAAGCTGCTAAACAGGTACTTTCTACTGAATTTCCCTGAAAATATTTGCAGGAACGTTTTTTTTTCGTATCTTTGCAAACGTCAATAATAGACCTAAATGGTTTTGCCTGTGAAACTGAGACTCATAAATATACTCATTCTTGTGGCGTTCATCCTACCGGTGAAGGCAGGTCTCAATTCGTATACTGAGACCACTCCATTGCTTTTTGGAATAGATAGGGACTATCCACCATTGGAGTATGTTGATACGAATGGCTCCCCTCAAGGTCTGGATATCGTGTTCACGCAGGAACTCATGAACCGGATGAACATTCCCTTTACCTATAGTCCTAACACCTGGGAAAACATCTCTGACGACGTGCTTAGTGGTCGGGTGGACTTGGGTATGATGGTATATTCGCCTTATAGGAAAAACTTGACGAACTATTCGCGTGCAGTTTTCCGGTTGTATTATCAGATTCTCTACCGTGATGATGTCAAGGGCCATCTCGACTTGCGTGATCTGGTGGGTAAATCGGTTGCCTACATGTCGTCGCGCCCCATAAAGGACACCCTGACTAAGGCTGGTGCCCAACTGTATGAGATCAAGGATTTGTCGCAGGCCACCAAGGATTTGTCAGAGGGTCGTTACGACGCTGTGATATGCTTTCGTTATCAGTCGAAATACCTGATTGAGAAATACAATCTGAAGAATCTTGTGGCCAATGACTTGACGTTGGCACCACGTGAGTATTGTTACGTCAGCCACGACAAAGAATTGATCGACTCCATCAACGTGATGCTTGATCGCTTGGAGAGTGAAGGCTATATTGAACAGGTGTATGGCGAAGTGGCTCAGAATTTTGGTGGTTTCAGGATACCTGACTGGGTTTGGTACTTGCTGATAGCGCTGGTCTTCGTTTACCTGCTGGCGTTCATTATCTTCCAGAAACGTTACCAGAAACGGTTGCGTCAGGAAATGGAACGTGCTCAGCGTAGTGAACGTATGAAGACGGTGTTCTTAGGCAACGTGAGTCATGCCTTGCGTACGCCATTGAACGCTATTATCGGCTTCTCGGCTTTGCTTGGCGAGAATAGTGGGGAGGATATTCCACCCGAGGACGTTCACCATCTCCTGAAAATCATCAACCAAAACGGTGAACAGCTGCTTTATTTCATCAATGAGCTGCTCAACTTGTCGGAGACCGAGAGCAGCGAGCTGAATTTACAGCGTACGCAGCTTAACTTGCGTGAAACAATGGAATCCTATCTTAATGATTGCCGTTCCTCGCTTGCTGAAGGCGTGACGCTAAGCATGGAAGGAGACGACATGACGACGATGATGGATGAAAAGTACTTACGTATCGTCACCAAACACTTCCTGACAAATGCCGTCACACATACAACTCAGGGAAGTGTTGTGCTACGTTACCGGATTGTCAATGGTGGACTTCATGTTGAAGTAGAAGATACCGGTTCCGGCATACCTGATGCATTAAGGCAAAACATATTCAACCTGCTATCAGACAAGGCGACGTTCGTTCAGGACGAAGTGCCAGGTTTGGGACTTACCATCTGTAAGGCCATTGTCGACCGGTTTAAGGGACAGATAGGTGCAGAGTCACCAGAGAAAGGCGGTTCGATTTTCTGGTATTGGGTACCATTATCTAACAAAGTAAAGTCAGGAAAGTAATGACACTAATCATCGTACTGTTGCTTATCTTCGGTTATTTGCTGATAGCTACCGGCCACCTGACTGGTGTCAGCAAAGCCGCCATCGCCATGTTTATCTGTACTGCCGGATGGGTGGTCTACATTTGTTGGGGATCTGACTTCGTCATGTCACAGCATCCTCAGGAATATGCTGAATTTCTGTCAGGCAGACAGCCGTCGAGCGATGCAGTCAAGTTCTTCATCTATAATCAAGTGTTTCTCAACTATGTCGGACGTGCTGCCAGCATCGTCATGTTCCTGTTGGCCACCATGACCATCATTGAGATACTCAACAATAATGGCTGTTTTGACTTTATCACTGAGTGGATTCGTACGCGTAACTCTAAACGCTTGTTGTGGACCATCACTCTGGCTACGTTTATATTATCGGCCAATCTAGACAACCTGACCACAGCCACCATGATGCTCCTCATCATGCATAACATTGTCAGGAACCGACGGCAGCGTATGCTTATTGGAGCGGCCATCGTTATTGCGGCCAACTGTGGCGGCTGTTTCACCGTTATTGGCGACCCTACGGGTTTGCTGCTTTGGGGTGATGGTGCTGTGACGGCTACTAACTTCTCAAAGTTCGTGGGATTGCCAGCCCTAGTGGCCTGGGTCGTACCTACATTGCTCATTAATCGCCAGTTGCCCAATCGTCTTGACACAGAGTGGGCGGCACCACCATATCGTGGCGATGACACCAACCTGAACCGTTGGCAGCGTATGGTGATGCTTGTCGTAGGCATCGGTGGACTTTGGTTCATTCCTACGTTCCATAACATTACCAAATTGTCACCATTCCTTGGGGCGCTTTGTGTCCTTTCTGTGCTGTGGGTTGTCAACGAGGCTTTCAACCGTAAGCTGAACGATGCCGACCAGATGGCCCAGCGCCGCATTCCCCGGGCCATTCAGTATGGCAGTATCCAGCAGATGCTCTTTGTCATGGGTATCATGTTAGGCATGGGTGTTATGGTTGAAACAGGTGTGATGGGTGATATCTCATCATGGATTGACAATAACATTCACAATGTCTGGGCTGTGGGTGTCATATCTGGCGTGTTGAGTTCCCTGATAGATACCTTCACCATAGCCATTACCGATATCACACTCTATTCAATTGACGGAAATAGTGTTCAGGGTGGTGAATACTTCCAGCATTTCCAGCCGAACGGCATCTATTGGAAGATAATTGCCTATTGTACAGCTGTGGGAGGATGCCTGCTCAGTGTTGGGTCTACAAGTGGATTGGCACTCATGAAGATGGAGCATGTACATTTAGGTTGGTATCTGAAGAACCTGACGCCCAAGGTGCTGATAGGGTTCGTGCTCGGACTGCTGGTGCTCTATATGGAGACTTATATCTTTTGACAGATAAAACAAACGTATTTTGATAACTGATGGCAGAGATAAAACGTGTAGTACTGACGGGAGGACCATGTGCTGGTAAGACAACGGCACTCGTGCGTATTATTGAGCATTTCAACAGCTTGGGATTCAAGGTGTTTACAGTTCCAGAAGTGCCTACTCTCTATAGTCTTGGCGGATGGAACTACCTGACCCCCAACCGCAAACTTTATTTTGAGGGAGAGCGTGCCATTCTTGAAACTCAACTGGCTTTTGAGAATCACTTTCAGCGTATGGCTGAGGTTTGTACGAAACCCGTGCTGATTGTCTGCGACAGGGGCACGATGGATATCTCTGCCTACATGGCGCCAGAAGAGTGGGAACAGATTACGGCTATTGCCGGTACGAACAGTACTAAGCTTCGCGACAGTTATGATGCGGTGTTGCATCTTGTCTCGGCTGCCGACGGCGCAGAACAGTATTACACCACCGCCACTAATAGCACAAGGTATGAGAAGGCTGACGAGGAAGGCTTGCGTATAGCACGCGAATTAGACAAGAAGGTCATCAAAGCCTGGACAGGACATCCCCACCTGCGAGTCATCAACAACCACGATGACTTTGAGAAGAAAATGAACCGTGTGATTCGTGAAATTGCATACGTTCTCGGACTGCCGCAGCGCGTTACTGAGGAACGGAAATATATAGTCGAGATAACGGGCGAGCTACCTGAAACCATCGACAGCGATATTGTCCAGACTTACTTGGTAAGCGAACCTTCAGCAGAAGTGCGCCTACGTCGGCGTTCATGGAGCAACGGTAAGGTGGTCAATGTCCACAAGACCAAGAAACACACGGCTCCGGGCGAACAGATCGAGACTGAGCGTCAGGTGGAGAATGCCCTCTATGAGTCGTTGCTGCAGCAGGCAGACCCTTATCGTCAGACCATCAGCAAGCATCGTCAGAGCTTTATCTGGAAGGGCCAGTATTTTGAGCTTGACACCTATCATGGGCCGCTTTCCGGACTTGTCATCCTTGAAACCAAGGGTATTTCTGATGCCGAGAACGTTAAGTTCCCTCCTTTCATACGGGTTGTGAAGGATATAACCGGTAATAAAGAGTATTACAATTACAACTTGGCCTTACGCAAGTAGTACAGCATGAGTGACACCACACCTATTTATATTATAGAAGAAGAAAAGCTACGTCGCAATCTGGCACTCATAGCCAGTGTTGCCCGTGAAGCCGATGTAGAGATTATCCTGGCCTTCAAGGCCTTTGCCCTTTGGAAGACGTTCCCCATCTTCCGAGAGTATATCCATTCCACTACGGCCAGTTCGCTGTCTGAAGCCTGTCTTGCGCTTGAGGAGTTTGGCGCGAAGGCTCATACCTATTCTCCTGCGTATACCGATGGAGAGTTCGATGAGATGGTGCGCTGTTCCAGCCACCTCACCTTTAACTCGCTCTCTCAGTACCAACGGTTCCACGAAAGGGCTGGGGAGTGTTCCATCGGGTTGCGCGTTAATCCCGAGTACTCCGAGGTGGGCACGATGCTCTATAACCCCTGCGCCCCAGGTACCCGTTTTGGCGTTACTGCCGACAAGCTGCCTGACCAACTGCCGGCCGACATAGAAGGGTTCCATTGCCATTGTCATTGCGAAAGTGGTGCCGATGTGCTGGAACGCACACTAGTACATATTGAACAGAAGTTTGCCCGCTGGTTCCCGCAACTGAAGTGGCTCAATCTCGGTGGTGGTCACTTGATGACGCGTAAAGACTACGATGTTTCTCACCTTATTAATATATTAAAGGGGCTGCACGAGCGTTATCCTTGGCTGAGAATCATCCTCGAACCCGGCAGCGCCTTTGCCTGGCAGACAGGGCCGCTTGTCGCAAGCGTCGTTGACGTTGTTGAGGACAAGGGCATCCGTACCGCCATCCTCGATGTCAGTTTCACCTGCCACATGCCTGACTGTCTGGAAATGCCCTATTATCCTGATGTTCGTGGAGCGGTATGTGTAGAAGACACCCCTGACCTCAATACTCAGGTCTCCTGTCTCTATCGTCTCGGCGGCAACAGCTGCCTCTCAGGCGACTTCATGGGTTACTGGCAGTTCAACCATGAGCTGCAGGTGGGCGAGCAAATCGTCTTCGAGGACATGATTCACTATACCACCGTCAAGACCAATACCTTCAACGGCATCACCCATCCTTCCATCGGAATGCTCCATACCGACGGTACTTTGGAAATCCTTCGCCGCTTCACCTACGAGGACTATCGTAGCCGTATGGACTGACGTAAAATATGTAAAAGTCAATTATTCGAGTAGATTCTTTTGGCGATTTCAGGTTTTTGCTGTATCTTTGCACCCATTATGATAGAAGTGAAAGTTAAAGACGAAGCCTTACAGCAGGCGGCAACCGAAGGGATGGACGCCTTTGTGCAGGTGTTTGTCGACGGTATACGAAGTGCCATCGGCGGTGAACTAACTGCTGAGACGATGGCCGAATTGAATGCCGACCAGGTGACGCTGCTGGCATGGGACACGCTTCACGAGGAAGTGATGGACGGCGGCTTCGTCCAGTTGATACACAATGGCTACGGACCATTCATATTCAAGAATCCGTTTGCAAAGGCCGTCAAGCAATGGGGAATGCGCGACTTGTCGAAGCTCGTCTACGATGCCCATACGCTGTGGCTGAAGCATCGTGAGGAAATTGAGCGCGAACTGACGGAAGACGAGTTCATGGCACTGTTTGAGCAAATGCCTGAGTTCGACGACCTGGACGACCAGTTCGTGGAGAACGAAGAGGAATGGACGTCGATGATTGCTCACTACGTTGATGAGCATATAGAGCGTTTTGCAACGATAGAACAATGAATAAGCAGGAAGAAGAGATCAGGAAGAAGAGTCCTGTCAACATACGCAACAAGAAGGCCTCGTTTGAGTACTTCTTTATTGAGACCCTGACAGCCGGTATCGTGCTGACGGGTACTGAAATCAAGTCCATCCGTGCGGGCAAGGCCAGCCTGGTGGACTCGTATTGTCTGATTATCAACGGCGAGATGTGGGTGCGCGGCATGAGTGTGTCGCCCTACTTCTACGGCTCGTACAACAATCACGATATGAAGCGCGACCGCAAGCTGCTGCTGACGAAGCGTGAAATCCGTAAGCTACAGAGCGCCACGAAGCAGACGGGCTATACGATAGTGCCGCTCTTGGTGTTTCTTGATGAGCACGGACGTGCCAAGATGGACATTGCGCTGTGTAAGGGTAAAAAGGCCTTCGACAAGCGCCAGACGCTGAAGGAGAAGGAGGACCGCCGCGAAATGGATCGGGCAATAAAGCGGTATTGAGGAATTGAGAAGTTAGAGAAGTTAAGAAGATAGATGATGAAGGGTATTCGTGATGTCATCAAGGAAAGGTTATTGGTGCTCGACGGTGCGATGGGCACCATGATCCAAACGTATGACCTACAGGAAGAGGACTTCCGGGGCAAGTTCCACTTGTTCCGTGGACAGATGCGCGGCAACAATGACGTGCTCTGTCTGACGCGTCCTGACGTGATTCTCGACATCCATCGCCGCTACCTCAGGGCTGGTGCCGACATCATCGAGACCAACACGTTTAGTGCCCAGCGCATCAGCGAGGCCGACTACGGTATGGCCAGTCATGCCCGTGAGATGGCGTTGGCCGGTGCCAAGTTGGCCCGACAGGCAGCCGACGAGTTCTCCACTCCCGACAAACCGCGATTCGTGGCAGGCTCGGTAGGACCGACCAACAAGACCTGTTCCATGTCGCCCGACGTCAGCAACCCCGCCCGTCGTGACCTGACCTACAGCCAGCTATTTGAGGCCTACGTCGAGCAGATGGATGCGTTGATAGAGGGTGGGGTAGACGCCCTGCTCATTGAGACCATCTTCGACTCGCTGAACTCGAAGTGTGCCATCGATGCCGCTATGACTGTTATGCGGCAGCGGGGCGTGGAACTGCCTATTATGCTGAGTGTTACCGTCAGCGATTTGGCTGGCCGTACGCTGAGCGGACAGACGCTTGAGGCCTATCTGGCCAGCGTTTCTACCTATCCCATTTTCTCCATTGGACTGAACTGTTCGTTTGGTGCCCGGCAGATGAAGCCGTTCCTGAAGGAACTGGCTCGGCGTGCACCTTATTATATTTCCTGCTATCCCAATGCCGGACTGCCCAACTCAATGGGGCTCTACGACGAGACGGCCGAAAGTATGGCGCCTCAGATTGGTGAGCTTATCGACGAGGGACTGGTCAATATCATTGGTGGCTGCTGTGGTACGACCGATGAATTTATTGCCAAGTATGTTCCTCTGGCCGAAGGCAAGGCTCCGCATGTGCCAGTCAAGAAGCCCGAAACTTTGTGGCTCTCTGGTTTGGAACTGCTGGAAGGTGGCAAGTTCATCAATGTCGGCGAACGTTGCAATGTGGCTGGTTCGCGAAAGTTCCTTCGGCTGATTAAGGAGAAAAATTACGATGAGGCCATCAGCATTGCCCGTAAGCAGGTGCAGGACGGGGCACTCGTTATCGACATCAACATGGACGACGGTCTACTCGATGCCCGACAGGAGATGGTGACCTTCCTCAACCTGATAGCCTCTGAGCCTGATATTGCCCGCGTACCCGTAATGATCGACTCCTCGAAGTGGGAGGTCATTACTGCTGGACTGCAATGTGTACAGGGCAAGTCCATCGTCAACAGCATCTCGCTGAAGGAGGGTGAAGAGGTGTTTCTGAGCCACGCCCGCGACTGTATGCGCTATGGTGCTGCGGTGGTGGTGATGTGCTTCGACGAACAGGGACAGGCCACTACATACGAACGTAGAATTGAGATTGCAAGCCGTGCATATCGTCTTTTGACTGAGCAGGTTGGCATGAATCCGTTCGATATTATCTTTGACCCGAATATACTGGCTATTGCTACCGGTATGGAGGAGCACGACGCTTATGCTCTTGACTTTATCCGCGCCACCCGATGGATACGTGAGAACCTGCCGGGAGCTCACGTCAGTGGTGGTGTCAGCAACCTGTCGTTCTCGTTCCGAGGCAACAACTACATCCGCGAGGCCATGCACGCCGTATTCCTTTATCACGCCATACAGGCTGGTATGGACTTCGGCATTGTCAACCCGGCTACGAAGGTGACGTATAGCGATATTCCTGCCGACCAGTTGAAGGTGATTGAGGACGTGGTGCTGAATCGCAAGAAAGGGGCGGCTGAGAGGCTGATTACGCTGGCAGCCGAACTGGCCCAGCAGCAGCCTGCAGCTATGCCCGCCACTGGCAATACATCAGAACAGGTTGCCGCCGACATTCCCTTGGAAGAACGGCTTTCACAGGCTTTGGTCAAGGGCGTTGGCGACCACTTGGAGGCTGACCTGAAAGAGGCATTGGAGAAATATCCTAGGGCTGTCGATATTATCGAAGGCCCCCTGATGGCTGGCATGAACCGCGTGGGCCAGCTGTTTGGCGAGGGAAAGATGTTTCTGCCGCAGGTGGTCAAGACCGCCCGCACCATGAAGCAGGCTGTCAACATTCTGCAGCCCTATATTGAGGCTGGACAATCCGGAGATTCCGCGAAAGCGGGAAAAGTACTCTTGGCCACCGTTAAAGGCGATGTCCACGACATTGGCAAGAATATTGTCAGCGTGGTGATGGCCTGCAACGGCTACGAAGTCATCGACATGGGCGTGATGGTGCCTGCCGAGCAGATTGTCAACAAGGCCATTGAAGAGCACGTCGACATGATAGGCCTGTCGGGTCTTATTACCCCTAGTCTTGAAGAGATGGTCAATGTGGCAAAGGAACTGCAGCATGCCGGGCTGAATATCCCCATCATGATTGGTGGCGCCACCACCAGCGAACTGCATGTGGCCCTGAAGATTGCCCCCGTCTATGGCGGTCCGGTGGTCTGGATGAAGGATGCTTCGCAGAATGCCCTTGTGGCCGCTCGCCTGATGAACGAGGAACAGGCTGTGGAGAATGAGTTAAACGAGAAATACGAGCACTTGCGCCAGGACTACAGTCAGGAGCAACAGCAGTTGGTGTCGCTGGAAGAGGCTCGCCGTCAGAAACCTAATTACTTTTAAACGATGAAGAGATTTTACCTTCTTTTACTGACAGCTTTAATGGTTGTTACTGTCGCCGCCCAACCCAAACGTGAGATGCGCGGCGCATGGATCCAATGTGTAAATGGTCAGTTCCAGGGCATGGGAACACAGGCGATGCAGCAGACGCTGACCTATCAGCTTAACGAACTACAGAGGGATGGGGTCAACACTATTATCTTCCAGGTACGTCCGGAGTGTGATGCACTCTATGAGAGTCGTATCGAACCGTGGAGCCGTTTCCTGACGGGACAGCAGGGTAGGGCACCTCAGCCTTACTGGGATCCCCTGCAATGGATGATTGCCCAGTGCCACGCTCGTGGAATGGAGCTGCATGCCTGGATTAATCCTTACCGTGCACGTACCAAATCAACAACCGTGCTGGCTTCCAACCACATCAAGAACCGCAAGCCTCAGAACTGCTTTGAATATGACGGGCTGACAATCCTGAACCCTGGCATTCCCGAGAATCGCAACTATATCTGCGAGGTGGCTCGTGATATCGTTACCCGCTACGACGTCGATGGCATCCACATGGACGACTACTTTTATCCTTATCCTGCGGCTGGTCAGGCCATTCCAGACGATGCCCAGTATCGTCAGTATAACAACGGTATTCGCAATCGTGGCGATTGGCGTCGCTACAACGTGAACCTCTTCATCGAACAATTCTACAAGACCGTCCATAAAGCCAAGCCTTGGGTAAAGGTGGGCATCTCGCCATTCGGCATTTATCGCAACAGTCGCAGCTCCAGCATCGGCAGCAACACCAATGGTCTTCAGAACTACGACGACCTCTATGCCGATATCCTGCTGTGGGTGAACAACGGTTGGCTCGACTACTGTGTACCGCAGATTTACTGGGAGATTGGCAACAAGGCTGCCGACTATGATACGCTCATACGCTGGTGGAACAAGTATGCCGGAGGACGTCCCTTGGTGATTGGCGAGGATGTGGAGCGTACGGTGAAGTATACCGACCCCCAGAACCCGTCGCAGCATCAGCTGCCGGCCAAGATGCGACTGCACCAGCAGATGCCGAATGTGAAGGGTACCGTGCTGTGGTATGCCAAGGCTGCCGTCGACAATGTAGGCAACTACGCCTCCACACTGCGCGACTACTACTGGCGTCGGCCTGCTCTGCAGCCCGACATGAGTTTCATCGACAAGAAGACTACGAACAAGGTGCGCGGGTTGAAGCGTGTTTGGACCAATGAGGGCTATATATTATTTTGGACTGCTCCCAAAGGTAAAAATTGGCAGACAACAGCTATTCGCTATGTCGTCTACCAGTTTGCCAAGGGTGAAAAGGTGGATATCAATGATGCTTCTAAGATTGTTGCCATCACTAGCAACACCTTCTGGAAACTGCCCTATAAGGATGGAAAGACAAAGTACACCTACGCAGTAACCGCTCTGAATCGTCTTCAGAACGAGTCGAAGGTTCGCAAGAAAACCATCCGTCTGTAATTCTGACTTTTGGCGATACACTCCCCTTCTGATTATTTACACAGAAATTTTTGGAAAAAAGGGTGTCAGGGTGACAGAATGCCGATATACAGGGCATCTGCACCCTTTTTAGAGGGTGTCAAGGGTGACAGGAGGGTGACAGGTTGTCCTTCCATTTGCATACCTTTATAAGGTTGTAATGTTTGGGCAGGGTAAACTCCTCTCATATTAACCACTTTGAAGACGATTGAAAGCGGAATACAATTAAATTCTCGAGAGAATTTGACGGTTTACCCTGCCCAAAGTATTGCTTTGCTTGGCATTTAGCGCCGAATTCTCTCGAGAATTTAACGCCAAGTGGCGTGATCTTCCTCAGAAACAACGGTTCGTCATCTGAGTTTGAGCGGGGTAAACAGACTTCTTCTGCCCTTTTTCAGGCTGTGCACGCACACTCCTGTCACCCTCATGTCACCCTTGTCACCCTCTAAAAAGGGTGCAAACGCCCTGTACATCGGCATTCTGTCACCCTGACACCCTTTTCCATAAAAATTTCTGTGAAGATCAAACGCAACTCGGATTGTGGTTCCATTCCCAAATAATTGACTAAAAATTTGGAACTTCCAGCTTTTTTCTTTATCTTTGCACACGAAGTGGATAAACAAAGACAGATGAACTTGAAGGCTGAAGAGCCAGCAGCTGCCTATGTTACAAAAGAGGTGAATCCCTCTGGTATTGCTTACCACTACTGTCCACGAAAATCCTTTAACAATTCTCTAAAACGACTATCTGCACTAGGTTTCTGATTCCAAATACCACTCCCTACTTTTGAAATGAGTACC
>CADBHI010000018.1 GCA_902794405.1 uncultured Prevotellaceae bacterium | reverse complement strand
AGCAGCACGAGCAAACTAAATATCTTCTTTTTCATATTATTATCAATTTCAATTGTGAATTATGAATTATGCATTGTGAATTATGCATTATGAATTACTTAATCACGGCCTTCTTTCCGTTTACGATATAGAGACCCTTCTTGGGAGCCTTCACCTTGCGACCCTGCAGGTCGAAGACGTCGCCCTTCGTAGCATTCTTGATGTTCGTAGCCGTTATCTTGTTGGTCGTTTCACCAAAGACGATGTTACGAGCGCGAACGATCTCCTCGGTAACCACAAGCATCCAACGGTGGTCGGCGAGCTGTCCTGCTCCAATGGCCTTGAGGAACTGCTTGCCGCCGCAGATGTAGAACGAGTAGCTGGTGTAGTCGTCAGGATTGATCGTGCCGTCATTCATGTCGAGGTAGAACCAGTTAGAACCGACTCCCTCCATCTCGGAAGTAGGAGCGCTGGGCATGAGCTGTGCGATGATGTCAGCATCCGTGGGGTTGTAGATAAGGAAGTGATGGCCAGAAGGCACGCTTGTGAGCTGATCGGTGAGCTGCACCTCAGTGTCGGTGACGTTGCTGATGGTATAGAGCTGAGCCTGGTCGCCGGTAGCGAGTGACAGATCCTGATTATAGTCAACATAGGTGACGAAGCTCAATGCGGGAACAGTCACGGGGATAGCGTTCGGGTCGATGACGATTTCCTCGGCCGTGCAGGTGACAGTAACGTTGGCAGCCGGCATGGTGAACGACTTGCCGTTACCTACTGCGTCGTCAATCGTAAGTTCGATAGGATCACCACCTGTTGCGGGTGTGTAGGTAGCCGTGATGGCGGTAATCTGGTAACCGAGGTCAGGTGTCACGGTGATGACTGTACCTTCGGTAGCAGTCACGTCGCCACTCTCATACTGAGTGTCGCCGATGGTAAACGTTGTGTTATCAACGGGCAGGCCGGAGATGGTGTATGCATGCTTGGTGTAGACCACGGTGGCAGTCACATCCTCTGCAGGCATGGTGAGCTGAGCCTGGTTGTTGGAAATCGTAAGAGTGGTGGGTTCAGCATCGCTCGCTGCCTGGTATGTTGCCGTAGCGTCATAGCCAGCGTAGGCGGGGATGTTGATGGTTACGTTAGCGCCTGACCTTACCTTACCGGCATTCGTGAATTGGGGAGAATACGTCACATTAGGAGCCTCCGTCATACCCTCGCCTTCAGTAACGTTCAAGGTGAATGTGCTATACACATATTCCTCAGCAAAAGTGAGGTGGGCATCGCCCTCAGGCATGGTGAACGTCCAGACGTCGCCTACATGTGAGAGAGCCTCCTCGGTCAGTGCGCCAGCACCGGTGTTGGCATGAATCATCGTGACCATGCCCGGGCTGACAGTAACGCCGCTAACGTCGATGGTTACCAGCTCTCCTGCATTCACGCCCGTGATAGTGGAAACATCACCAATGGTCGTAGAAACCTCGCCGATGGTTACCTGTGAACCGTATGCGAGGCCATTGATAGAATAGGTGGGAATAGGCGTGTAGGCAATTGAAACTCTTACGTTATTGTCGGGCAGGGTAAACGACCATGTGCCGCTCACTTCAGAAGCAGAAACCGTCTCTTCAGGGCCGCCAGTAGCTGGTGTTTGCGTTACGGTAACTTCAACAGAATAGCCATCCACAGCCTCTGGAGTTATTTCGATTGTCGAGTTAGCAGCAGCTGTGTAAGCAACATCGCCACTCTGGGTAGCACCAGCAACCGTTATGGTAGGTGCATCAGCCATATCATTTGTGCCTGTAACGTTAAGGGAGATGGTGTGTGCAGCCTGGTAAACAGCTTTGATCTTGACATTCTGAGCAGGCATTTCGAACGACCACTTATTGTTAGCATCGCCCTGACTGAGAGTTACCTCTTCGCCGGTTTCATTGCCATCTTGGCCAATTTTTACAACACTAACAGTGGAAATCAATCCCTCTTCATTCAGCAGCTGGAACTTCACGGTTTCGCCGGGAAGTGTAATAAGCTGTCCGTCTTCGACCATAGCGCCATCAGTGATAGTCGGGAAATATTTGGAATCAAAATTAACACCCTGAGGCAGTACAACTGACGAACCTATCGTATAGGTATCTAACTCGTAGAGTTTCAGGCGGAAATCATCGGCAACAAACCAGCGGGCACCCATAGTACCGAAATTCTTGACACCAATGCGCAGTTTCTGTCCATCTCCAACCTCAATCACGTCAGTTGTGTATTCGGTAAGCGTTGTGCCGTCGACGTCGACTTGCTTACTAACTTCCGTCTCACCTACAGCAGCGTAAACACCTGTTGAAACATTGAATGTAGCTCCTTCCTCTCCGTTCAGCGAATTGTGCATCATAGCAGAAACAGTATATTTGCCTGCGGGAACAGTAATCTCCTGATAGTAGTCAAATCCTGCATCAGTACGAGAGCTGGCATTGCCTGCCCAATACTCCATGGATGTACCTCCAAGTGACGGGCCGTTACCACCTACTGGCTTGCTAATTGACCAGCCATTCATTTCATATCCTTCACAACTCGGGTTCACAATCTTGCACGACATATCGAACGGATATCCGGCATCGGGTCTTGCACCACTTGTCACGAACACATCGTAGGCTTCGGCGAGTGTAGATGTGGCACTATTGTAGGCATCTACAGACACCGTTCCATTATAGGTCTCAAGAGCGCTGTTAATAGCAAGTCTAATCGGTTCCTTCGCTGTATACGTAGGATTGTCTTTGGAATGATTAAAAGCATCAATAGCAGCAGAAAGCTGATCATAAAGCGCCTTTTTTGCTTTGTATACAGGTAATTCGTCATTCACCATATTAATAATGGTAGCAGCGGGTATGAACCACCAATAAACCCAAGGCTTTGAAAGCGATGAATAGTTCAGGTCAGTCCAAGTATAAGCCACCGATGCAGAAACGAGATTATTACCATCAACACCAAACGAGATATTCTGAGCTGCATCATTAGGAGTGATTAAATAGCCATCGCCCGATGCAGTAATACTCCAAAGTGCATTCGCGAGACGAGGGCCACTTGCATCGACCCATGCGGCATTTCCTTCATGAGCCAAATATTTATCACCAGTTGCTGATTTATTAGTTGCAAAATGAGCAATGTAAAAGAGGTCACCAGAAACCTCCAGTTGGAAAGCTAAAGCATATTCCATGTTGGTGGCCAAATTCTGGTTTCCATCCGGAAAAACAAACTGTGCGTCAGTAACCACAGCACGGGTTCCCCAGTCACGGCCGGCGCCAAGGAATGTTTTCGAGCCAGTATTGTAAATGTAATACTGCTGACCGGCCTGAGGAGCAACACCTTCTAAATTGTCTAACGGTGATACGGGAGCCACCGGCTTATCAAAAGTCTGAGACTCCGCATTTGCAGCGACCACGCCTGTTACGAGCAGGACAAATGTCGCAAAAAAGAGTTTTAGTTTTCTCATACTCAAATTGTTTTTTGTTAATAGATGTTGTTTATTAATTGGATATGTTGGCTATTTGGGGGCAAAGATAGCAAATAAAATTCGAAATACCAAATAATTACTCCGATTTTTTTGCAAAAAGGCAGAAGAAGTGGGGAGAGCGTCGGAAATTACTTTTCTGTGATTTGACTTTCCCCTCCGGGCCGTCGAGCTAAACCTTCCGTGATTTCTGTGTGACATGTTCCTTCTTCAACTCCGCACCGCCCCTCCGAAGCCTCAGCCCCCTCTAATATCTGTCCCCCTATAAAGGGGGGACATAGATATGAGGGGGAGGCTTCTCCGGGGAAGCGGCCCTTCACCATTTTGAAAACTTTTCTCCCGCGTACGTACGTGAACTCGAAAACTCACAACAGTTCCTGTACGTACGGGGGAGAAAAAGTAAAGAAATTAAAGAAGTTATAGAAGTTAAAGAAGTTATAGAAGAAAAAGAAGATGAATCTATAAACTCGGCCATTTAGCAATGCTAAGTGGGTCATTTAGTAGTGCTAAGTGGGCCAGTTTGTTGAAGTTACACACCCCGCCCCCATCCCCTCCCCTTGAGGGGCGGGGAGAGCGGAGGGGAGAGGTCCTGGGAGAGGGGCGGGGAGAGCGGAGGGGAGAACGGAGGGGCGCTTTCTGTGATTTCTGTGATTTCCGTGTGACAAAAGCTTGGTGATGTCAGAAGAAATGTGTAACTTTGTCGCGGAATTATGGAAATAACTAAAAACAAGTGATATGAAACGACAGATTCTGACAGTACTGCTGCTTGCTGCCGCTATGGTGGGGCACGCAGAGGACGGCAGCCGGCTGTGGCTGCGCTATGCCGAGTTGAACAAGGCGAAGGTGACGGGACCCGAATGTGTGGCTGCCGATGAACTGCGCCGCTATTATGACGGGACCGAGGCCCAGTTGGTGCTCGACCCCAACATGACCGACGACGAGGGGTATATCATCAGCGGGAGCACCATCAAGGCCAAGACGGAAAAGGGCCTGATGTATGGTGCCTATGCCCTGCTGAGGGGCGAGAGCGGCGAGTCGAAGCCGTTTTTCAAGCTGCGCATCCTGAACCATTGGGACAACCTCGACAGCTCGATTGAGCGCGGCTATGCCGGTAAGAGCATCTTCTGGCCCTCGTTCGACCCCAATCATATCAAGGAATATGCGCGCGCCAACGCCTCGATAGGCATCAACGGTACGGTGCTCAACAACGTGAACGCCTCGCCGAAGATGTTGGCGAAGGAGAACCTGCTGAAGGTGAAGCAGATAGCCGACATTCTGCGCCCGTACGGCATCCGCGTGTACCTATCGGTCAACTTCGCCTCGCCGATGGGCTTGGGCGGACTGAAAACAGCCGATCCCTTGGACAAGGGCGTACAGAAGTGGTGGAAGAAAAAGTGCGATGAAATCTACAAAATTGTGCCCGACTTCGGTGGTTTCTTGGTGAAGGCTAACTCAGAGGGACAGCCCGGCCCCGGCGACTACGAACGCTCACACAGCGAGGGTGCCAACATGCTGGCCGACGCCATTGCCCCCCACGGAGGTATCATCATGTGGCGCTCGTTCGTGTATGGTGCCAAGCATAAGGGCGAGGACCGCGTGAAACAGGCCGTGTCGGAGTTCAAGGAGGACGACGGCAAGTTCCGCGAGAATGTGATCCTGCAGTCGAAGAACGGTCCGTTGGACTTCCAGCCACGCGAACCATACGCCCCCATCTTTGACAATATCCAGAAGACGCCGCAGATGGCAGAGTTGCAGATTACCCAGGAATACCTCGGACAGTCACGCCATCTGGTCTACTTAGCCCCCATGTGGCGCGAGTTCTTCCGCTTCGTGGAGCCAAACCGGTTAGTAGGTATTGCAGGTGTGGCTAACATAGGCGACGACACCAACTGGTGTGGTCATCATTTCTCGCAGGCCAACTGGTATGCCTTCGGTCGTTTGGCCTGGAATCCTTCGATGAAATCGGAAGAAATTGCAAGTGAGTGGATTAAAGAGACGTTTGGTAAAACACAGATTGATGAGGCACTTCTCTACATCATGATGCGCAGTCGCGAAGCTTGCGTGAACTACATGATGCCGTTGGGTCTGCACCATATTTTCAAGTTCGACCACCACTACGGCCCACAGCCTGACGGATTCATCAAGTCATACCCCTTGGAGTGGTGCCCCGTGTACTACCACCAGGCCGACAAGAATGGCATCGGCTTCGACCGTACGCATGCCGGCAGCAACGCTACCAGCCAGTATCGCGAGCCATACTGCTCGATGTACGACGACCCAGCTACGTGTCCTGAGAACCTGCTGCTGTGGTTCCACCATCTTCCCTGGAACTACCGCATGAAGGACGGTCGTACGTTGTGGGAGGAGATGCAGCGTCGCTACAACAGCGGTGTGGAGGATGTGGAGGACTTCTGCCGCACGTGGCAGTTGTGCAAGCCCTACATCGACGAACAGCGCTGGCGCGAGGTCGACGAGCGGATGCAGCATCAGTTAGAGAACGCCCGCGAATGGCGCGACGTCTGCTTGAAGTACTTCGGAAGTTTCGTGGGGAAGTGATTTGGTCACACGTGGTCACACGGAAATCACGGAAATCACAGAAATTACAGCTTGACGACCCACGCTCGGACTCTCCCCACCCCTGAAGGGGCGGGGCTGGGGGCGGGGTAAATTTATTATACTCCCCACCCCTCTAAGGGGCGGGGTGCCCGTAGGGCGGGGCGGGGTGTAAGTAAGTTTATTAAAGACAACAGGAACAACTCAAACAACATATATGTTGCCTACGACAGCAACTGCTGTCTACGGAGTCTGGAGCGATTCAAGATGTAGCAAAAAGTTCTTCGACAAGCGAAGCGGCAAAACCGAGCGGTCTTTAATATAGCAAAATGGAACCTTAAGTCTCCAACAATCTTACAGGAAATCTATAATAGTTGATTTTGTGTCTGATTTGTTGGAGATTTAAGGTTCCTTTATTATACTCCCCACCCCTCTAAGGGGCGGGGTGCCCGAAGGGCGGGGCGGGGTATAAGGGAACTGTAATATCTTGCCAGTAAAGTAGATACAGACCCCGCCCCCATCCCCTCCCCTTCTTGCGTCCCGTTGGTAGCAAGCGTCCCCCTTCGGGATGCCGAGCGGAGGGGCGGGGAGAGCGGAGATGAGAGTGGCGGGGAGAGCGGAGAGGAGAGGGGCGGGGAGAGTGGTGGAGGCTTTTCTGTGATTTCTGTGATTTCCGTGTGACATCAAAGCTCCTGCTCGAACGGGCCTACGGGGAGGCCGGATTCGGCGTAGGCGTTCAGGCGGAGGGGATTGTCCTTCCAGGCGTGGCGAACGCGGGTGGGGGTGGCGATGGGTGAGGTGATGATGATAGTGGTGCCCTCGGCACGGGCCTTGGCATTCTGGAAACGGCCATCAGGGCCGGCTACCTCGAACTCAAAGAGTTCGGCAGAGGGACGGAGCGGCTGGTCGAAGGTCAATGTGACGGTGCTACCTTCCACCTTTGTGCTCACAATCTCGGGCATCAGACGTACCTTTTTATTATTATAGACCATGCGGTCGAAGCAGAGTGCTATGCGCTCAGCCACCTCACGCTTGCGCAGCGGATGGATATCGACCGTCTCGCCGAGGTCGATGGCCGAGGCTAACTCCACGTTGTCCATATTCTTGGCGACCGTGCGCTGAGCCTCACGAAGCTGTGCCCAACCGCTGTTGCTCGGTTCAGCCTGATAGACGATGGGACGCGGGAAACCCGTCTGCTGGCGCCCGTCGTAGTTGGCTAACTGTGCAACGACAAACGGCATCTGAGGCTCCTGCCAGAGGTCGCGCCAGCAGCCAATCAGTTTCTTCAGATAGTCGGCATAGGGGGCAGGATTGCCCGTGTTGGACTCACCCTGATACCAGACGACGCCGCTGATGGCGTAGGGAGCCAAGGGATAGAGCACGGCATTATAGAGCGTGGTGGGCAGGTTCTGCAAGGACACATCGCCACCGGGACAGGGAGGCATCTCGGCTCCCAAGTGGAACTTCCACGACGGACTGAGGGGAATGACATCCTTCGGCATGGGGTTCTGTGAGAAACGGTCGTCGCCAAAGCAGAGCATGTAAGGCTTCTCGGGAATGAAATGTACGGCGCCGTTTTTGTTGATGAAACGGATGGTGATGACGTTGTCGCCCTCCTGCAGCAATCCCTCAGGAATGTCGTAGCGGCGAGGTGGGTACTGGTAGCCGGTGCTGCCGATCCTTTGACCATTCAGATAGGTGATGTCCTGGTCGTAGAGGGTGCCTAACAGCAGACGGGCAGGCTTACCGGCATGTTCCTTGTCGATGGTGATATGCTGACGGAGCCAGACGGAACCCGTTCCACGCCAGCTCCAGTTGTTCTGGTCGATGGTCTGCCAGTCATCGTCTTTATACGTTGAAAGCTGATAAGATGATGTGCCATCTACCTTGTCTAATAGTTCACTCCAACGCCTGTTCGCTTCGTTATTAGCCTGTGCTTGTGCCCTGACATACTGGTCGTTCTGGTAGATAGCTAACCTCTTGATCAACATAGGATAGTCCGTCATCAGAGAATCCGCCGATATCCATGCCTCGATGGGTGTGCCGCCCCAGCTGTTGACGATGACGCCCTGGGCGACACCCGTCTCCTCGAACATACGCTTGCCGAGGAAAGAGCCGACCGCTGAGAAGAACCATGCATTTCCCTTGGTCAGGGGTTTCCAGTTGATGTTCGTCGGACGGATGTCATCTTTCACACCGTGGGTAGACGTCTCGTTCTGAACGCGGAACAGGCGCACCTTGTCGAGTGAAAAATGGTCGATTTCATCGGGATAATTCGGATATACGCGCTCGATGGTTACGTCGATATTCGACTGGCCGGACAGCAGCCATACGTCGCCAATCAGCACATTGTCAATGGTCAATTCGTTAACGGTCAATTGGAAAGGTCCGCCCGCCTTCATCTTTGGCAGGTCTACGCGCCATCGGCCATCGGCGTCGGCGGTGGTTTCTACCTTTTTCTTATTGAGGGTGACGGTAACAGCCTCGCCGGCATCGGCCTTTCCCCAAACAGGGATGGCCTTGTTACGTTGCATCACCATGCCGTTCTGGAACAGTTGGGGCAAAGTGACCTTGGCTTCCAAGGTGACAGAGCAGGCCAGCATCGTGGCCCAAAGTAATAGTCTGTAGTTCTTCATCTGTTTTAGTTGTCTTTAGTATTTGCTGCAAAAATACAAAAAAAGGGCGATGGAATGGCGGGGAATGCGGCTTTTTTGGAGAAATGAGATATTTTGAAACACTTCTGTAACATTTATATATAGGGAAGTCGCGAAATAATGAGTAACTTTGCAACAGAATTCTAATCTAAAACTTATAACAATGGCAACATCACTTAATGAAACCAAAGGCTTTTACAAGCTATCGTGGCTCCAGCGCATCGGCTTCGGCTCGGGCGACCTGGCACAGAATCTGATTTTCCAGGTAATCTGCACCTACCTGCTGTTCTTCTACACCGACATCTACGGCCTGACGCCATCGGCAGTGGCCGTCATGTTCCTTGTAGGAAATGTGGCAAACGTTATCTGGGACCCCATTGTGGGTGCCTTGATTGACAAGAGCAACCCCCGCTACGGCAAATACCGTTCCTACCTGCTGTATGTAGGTATTCCGCTGTCGGGCTTCGCCATCCTGTGCTTCTACAACGGCTTTGCCCCGTCGCTGATCTATGCCTACGTCACCTATATCTCGATGCAGTTGCTCTATACGTTCATCAACGTGCCGTACGGAGCCTTGAACTCGTCGCTGACGCGTGACACGGACGAGATTACCATCCTTACCTCAGTACGTATGTTCATGGCCAACCTTGGCGGTCTGGCCGTCAACTCGGGTCTGCCCCTGTTCATCGCCCTGATAGCCGGCGCACCGTCCGACAGTCTGCCGAAGGATCCGTCGGCATGGTTCACGACGATGACCATATATGCCATCATCGGCTTCTGCCTGTTAGCGTTCTGCTTCTCGCAGTGTAAGGAGCGTGTGGTGATGGATGCCAAATCCACTGAAGACGTGAAGGTCAGCGACCTATGGATGGAGTTCCTGCGCAACCGTCCCCTGCGCGTGCTCGCCTTCTTCTTCATCACCGCCTTCGCCATGATGTCGGTAGGTAATGCCGCTGGTGCCTATTTCATGAACAGCAACCTGCACGGCTCGGCTCAGGAACTGTCTATCTTCATGGCCTTAGGTTCGCTGCCCGCCTTCCTGTTCATGCCGTTAGTGCCCTGGTTCAAGCGCATGGTCGGCAAGAAGAACATGTTCTACCTGTTCCTGACTGCTGCCATCATCGGTATGGCCATGCTCTATTTCATCTCGAAGATGGAGCATCCGAGTATGATGATGATCTACGTGGCACAGTTCATCAAGAGCACCGGCGTGATCGTGGCTACGGGCTATATGTGGGCATTAGTGCCTGAGGTGATCTCCTATGGTGAGTACACCACCGGCCGCCGCATCTCTGGTATCGTCAACGCCCTGACGGGCTTGTTCTTCAAGGCCGGTATGACCTTCGGAAGCATCGTTGGTCCGGCTGTCTTAGCATACGTGGGCTATAACAGCGCCAGCATCGACCAGACGCCCTTTGCCGAAGAGGGAATCCTCTGGCTGGTCTGCGTCATCCCCGCCATCCTGCTCGCCCTCGCCATGTTCATCATCTCGAAGTACGAGCTGACCGACGAAGTTATCGACGACATCAACAAGAAGATTGAGGAGCGTAGCAAGAATGATCAATAAGCGTGTTATCACAGCGGCTTTGCTGCTGCTGTCAATCATGAGTCCCATATCGGCTCAGGGCCTGAAGGACGCTATCGGCAAATACTGTCTCATCGGCGCTGCCATCAACCAGTGGCAGAGCGATGGGCAGGTGCCGGAGGGCGACGCCATCATAGACAAGCACTTCAACTGTGCGGTGGCCGAGAACTGCATGAAGCCTGAGACACTGGCGCCCGCCGAGGGTATCTTCGACTTCCGCGTGGCCGACAAGTTCGTCAGCTACTGTCAGCAGCACAAGCTCAAGGTGCTGGGCCACTGCTTAGTGTGGCACTCTCAGGCACCCGACTGGTGGTTTACCAACGGCTATACGGCCAGTCCCGCCTCGAAGGAAGTGCTGAAGGAGCGCATCATCAAGCACATCAAGACCGTGGTGGGCCACTATAAGGGTCAGGTACACGGTTGGGATGTGGTGAACGAAGCCATCGAGGACGACGGCTCGTTCCGTAAGTCGCCCTACTACAACCTGTTGGGCGAGGAGTTCATCGAGATTGCTTTCCGTACTGCCCATGAGGCCGACCCCGATGCCGAGCTGTACTACAACGACTACTCGATGGCCGGACAGGCCAAGCGTGAGGCCGTCTGCCGACTGGTGAAGAAGTTGAAGGACAAGGGATTGCGCATCGACGGTGTGGGTATGCAGAGCCACAACGGACTGGACTATCCCGACTTAGTGGAGTATGAGAAGTCGATCGACGCCTTTGCCGCCTGTGGCGTGAAGGTGATGATTACCGAGCTCGACCTCAATGTGCTTCCCAGTCCGGAGTCGTTCGGCGGTGCCGATATCGCCCAGAACTTTGAGTACCAGCAGAAGCTGAACCCCTACACCGCCGGTCTGCCTGCCGACAAGCAGAAGGAGGTGGATCAGCGATGGCTGCAGCTGTTCAATATCTATTATAAGCACCGTGACCAGATTAGCCGCATCAACCTGTGGGGCGTCAGCGATGGCGGTTCATGGCTCAACGGCTGGCCTATCAAGGGGCGTACGAACTATCCGCTGCTCTTTGACCGCCAGTACAAGGAGAAGCCGGTTATCAATGAAATTATTAAGATTTATAAGTGATTCGGCATCCCGGCATCCCGGTATCCCGGAATACCGCCAAAAGAATTAAAAAACAATAACGAAAAAACAAGTACTATGGCAAAATTACCTCGTTATCTTTTCCCAAGTGATTATATGGCCGACCCCTCGGCTAATGTGTTTAACGGACGCCTGTACGTCTACCCCAGCCACGACTGGGATGCCGGCGAATGCTTTGACGACGACGGCGGACACTTCCAGATGCGCGACTACCACGTGCTGTCGTGGAACGACGTTGAGAACGACGAAGCTACCGACCACGGTGTGATTCTCGATGTGGACCAGGTGAAGTGGGCTGAGAAGCAGATGTGGGACAACGACGTCGTTGAGAAGGACGGCAAGTACTACCTCATCTTCTCTGCCAAAGGCTACGACGGTGTATTCCACCTTGGCGTGGCTGTGGCCGACAAGCCCGAAGGTCCGTTCATTCCGCAGGATAATCCCATCCGCGGCTCGTTCTCTATCGACCCCTGCATGTTCAAGGATGATGACGGACAGATCTACTGCTTCTTCGGCGGCCTGTGGGGCGGTCAGCTGCAGTGGTGGCGCTCGCTCTATCACGGTTTCGACGCCATCCCCGGCAAGTATGGTGACGACAACGGTCTGATTGACCTTGGCCCCGCTCCCGACCACAAGACGCAGCTATTTGCCAAGCCCGATGCCCCTGCACTCTCAAGTGCCGTTGTCCGCATGAGCGACGACGTGCTGCAGTTTGCCGAGGCTCCGCGTCCCGTATTAGTTCTCGACAAGGACGGCAAGCCGCTGAAGGCTGGTGACCCACACCGTTTCTTCGAAGCTTCGTGGATGCACAAGTACAACGGCAAGTACTACTTCAGCTACTCGACTGGTGATAGCCACTTCCTGTGCTACGCTATTGGTGACAATCCTTACGGTCCGTTCACCTATCAGGGTGTCATCCTTGAGCCCGTTGTAGGCTGGACCACCCATCACTCGATTGTGGAGTACAAGGGACAGTGGTATCTGTTCTATCACGACTGCGTTCCCTCGAACGACATCACCCACCTCCGCTCCCTGAAGGTGCAGCGTCTCTTCTATAACGAGGACGGCACCATCAAGCCTGTGGTGAACGAATAAAAACAACCGAGCCGGGTTCAAACCCGGCTCGGTGTTTATTTCACATCACCACCTTCCTACCATTACTAATATAAATACCGCGGGAGGAGGGAGTTTCAACCTTGTGTCCTTGCAAGTCGTAGAAATACCCGCTTTCAACATCGTTTTCCGATGTAATCACCTGAATGCCAGTAGGTACGTTGGTGTCAATACTGACAAGTGAGGCACCGTACTCCGTATTGGTGATATGAACTCGGAATACGAAAAAAGCGGTAGCTTCATTGCCTGCATCGTCCTTATATCGCAAGGCCTGGGCAATTGTATATTGATTACCCTGCTTCACCTTACCAGGATACTGACCGATGTTGAACGTCAGGGACGATGGGGACAACTCACTATAGAGATAGCCTGAGGCATAGCTGCATACAGTCCCCGAAGCATTGAACCAATGGCCATAGCCATTAGCCGTAGAGGCACTTTTAGTGATGGTGTATGACTTGAGGTTGACAGGATAGAACATGATTTTCCCCTTACTGGGCCCCGCAGCACTGTAAGCAACCATCTTGCTTGCAATATCTGTTGGCTGCATCTGGAAGGCAGTACCCACTTGAGCCAAGGCCTGACCGCTGACGGTGACAGCCACAGCATCGTAACTATTCAACTGGGGCAGGTTGACATCGTATGTCAACACGACGCCAGATACATCGCGACCGTCAATAACAGGAGCCACATAGACTGTAGCACGACTGCCGATGTCGGTGCCTTCTAACTGAAAACTATAGGGCCATTGCTCGGCATTCTCAGCTTTTTCCGTCCATTTGTGCTGCACGTATTTCTTTGGAGCAGGGACGACGATGAGCCACAGGCGGCTGACACCTTCCGGAACAGTCATCCTGACGTCTTCTGTGACCTCAGGCTGGCCCTCGCAGTAGAGACGGTCTTCCTGAAAGTACTGACGCGTACCGTCTTTCATTAGAGCGACATAGCCGAGACGGAAGGCACGGCTCGCACGATTGGTATTATTAATATAGGTGGTGCGGTTGGTCTTGGTCCACGCCGTCTCGCCGCCCATCATCTCTGCTGGGTCACCACTGGCAAGTTTGGCACCACTGGCTCGCATTGCCGTGAAGTGGGTGATGATTTCTGTTCCTTTCTCAGGTACCTGCAACGGAATGATATTGAAACCGCTGGACTGCGGAACTGACGACAGAGCTACCTGATACTGATGGTCGCCCGTCATCACACAATGATAGTCGAAGTCGCCAATATAGGGATTGCGGTAAGGCTTGCATGCTTCCAAGTCCCACGTTGCAAGACGGGCGGCGTAGTCGTAGTAAAGTTGAAAAAGTCCGGTTCCATCGATATTTTTGAGCTTCATTAGAGCTTGGTTGAAGTCGGTAGCATTGCCTTGCGACTGTCCCGTCATGGGCTGGTTCCACACCTGTGCAACAGTGGTCATGTCGTCGTAATGCTGACAGAGATAGTAGTGAAACCAGTAGGACTGATAGCGGTGCCACTCGTGGGAAAAAGCATAATTATGGGACTTACGGAAGACATTGATGCTCTGGTCGAACATGAGTTCGGGGTAAGATTGTGCTGCCTGCCACTGTGCTGTCTGTTCCCAGATGGCCTGACCGTTGCCACATTGCATGTGGAAACCCGTGTTATCTGTCGATGATTCCTTATGGCCGCTGTGCTCGGCATAGCACATATAGTGGAACGAGTGACCTACCTCATGGGCAACAGAATGGCCTACGGGTTTGCAAGCTGACGGACCGAGCCAGAGAGCCGAGATCTGATAGTCATAGCCGCCGCCATAGCACACCCAGTCAGTCGTATGGTTCAGCAATACCATCACCTTATATTTAGTAAGGTTCGACTTCTCAGGGTCAACGAAGCCGAGCTTGTTGATTTCCAGATCAAAGAAGGCCTCACACTTCTTCAAAAGATCCTGTTCGTCCACACGATAGGGTTCTGGTGACTTCGACGGCAATGTCTTTCCGTAGTTTTTATCCCAAAAGACAATCACGTTATTTGATTCCACGGAACGAGACTTCGACCACGTGTATTTGTTGTCAGGATCGCTTTCCTTATAGAGCAACGAATCGCTGGGCCAAGGATTGCGCCACTCATTAGGAATATAAACGGTTTTCTGTGCAGCCACGTAGGTTAGCTGGCTCATAAGGAGCAAGGCCAATGTAATGATTTTCTTCATATTCTGATTTTTTTGATTCGGCTGCAAAAGTACGAACTTTTGTCGAACGAGCCTATAAATAAAGTCCAAGAATATACAAAAAAAGTCTAAAAGGAGACTTTATCCATCATTTTTTTATATCTTTGCGCCATGATTGCGAAACAAAAGATGAAAAAGATTCTATTATGTGCACTGACCTTGCTGATGGGCAGCGTATGCAAGGCTGAGGACATCACCATCCGCTATAACGGTTCGACGGCGAAGGTGACACAGAAAGTAAAGGACAGTGTGACGGTAAGTGCTGACGGTGCCAGCGTACGTATCGAGAGCCAGTACAAAGAGCACAAGCTGACCTTGCGTCTGAAGGGAAAAAGCGACAACGGACAGCTGATTCTGAAGACCGCCGGCAAGGCCCATGTGACGCTCGACGGTCTGGAACTGACCAGTCAGGAGGGTGCGCCGATAGACCTGAAGAACAAGAAGAAGGTGGAGGTGACGGTAGCCAAGGGTACGGTGAACACACTCACGATTACCGCTTGCAACGATACCGCCAACCACAAGGCCGCTACCATCTGGGCAAAGGACAAGCTGCTGCTCTCGGGTAAGGGTACACTGAATATCATTGCCACAGGCGACGGATGCCGCGGTATCAAGACGAAGAAAGACATTACCATAGAAGAGCTGACGCTGAACGTGACGACTTCGGGCGACAACCTCGGCGAGAAGCCCTTTGGCTTTGGCGGGTTCCCCGGCATGCCGGAGGGAGGTTTCCAAATGCCGGAAGGTGGGTTTCCACCATTTGGCAATGACAGCACTATGAGAGGAGGTTTTCCGATGGGAGGCTTTCCCCCATTCGGGAATGACAGCACACAACGTAGTGGATTCCCAGGCTTTGGTGGTGGCGGGTTACCCCCATTTGGCAACGACAGCACCATGCGAGGAGGTTTCCCAATGGGAGGTTTCCCCATGGGTGGTTTCCCCGATTTCGGCAATCGTGACGAGAATGATGAGGAAGACGGCGGGGAAGGCGGCTTCGGAGGGTTTGCCGGCAAGCATAAGTACTACGCCTCGACCAAAGGCATTGCCTCGAAGGGCAAGATTACCATCAACAGCGGCAACGTCACCGTACGCACTGCAACCGCCGGTGCTGAGGGAATCGAGGGTAAAGACGGTATTGTCTTCAACGGCGGTAACGTCGACGTATTCAGCCCCGATGACGCTATCAATGCCAACGCTATCATCGAGTTCAACGGTGCCAACGTCACAGCCCGTAGCAAGGGCAACGATGCCGTCGACTCCAATCCTAAGAGTGGCTTCTTTATGCCCTTCGGTGGTAACAATAACAGTGAGGACGCAGAGCCTGCCATCGTAATCCGGGGTGGCACTGTCTATGCCTGGAGTGCCGTAGGATCACCCGAGGAAGGACTCGACTGCGACTTTGCACCGCTTGTTGTCGAGGGCGGTACCATCTTCTCGGTTGGCGGCGGTATGGGCGAGATGCCCTCTGTGCCTACCAACCAGACCGCCAAGCAGCCTACGGTACTACTGATCGGCATTAACATTGTGAAGGAAGAACCCGTCAATATCTACGACGCTGAGGGCAAGCTCATCGAGAGTGTTACCATTCCCTTCTCACTGAAACGAAGTGCCAGTCTCGTCAGCTGTCCCGCCTTCAAGACTGGCAATACCTATACCGTGAAGACCAAGGGCTACGAGAAGACCTTCACGCTGAACGAGAACTTTACTGCCGTAAGATAAAGCAACAGGTATGACACAGAGATACGCTTTATTCTTCGACATCGACGGGACGTTAGTGAGCTTCAAGACTCACGAGATTCCGCCATCGGCCATCCTTGCCCTGACCCAGGCCAAGGCCAACGGTTCGCGTGTATATATAGCCACAGGTCGCCCACCTATTATTATTACGAACCTTGGTGCCATAGAGCACCTCATTGACGGATATATCACTACCAACGGGGCTTTGTGCTTTGTGGGCAACGAGTTAGTCAGTTGCCAACCCATAGCCAAGGAGGACGTGCTGACATGCGTCGAGGACTCGCAGACAAAGGGCTACAGCCTGATTGTTGTGGGACGCAAGGACGTGGCGGTGCTCGACCCTACTGGCGACGTAGATCGCATCTTCCGTCAGATGCTGGCCGTAAAGAGCCTCGACAAGGCTTCGCCACTCGACGTGGTGCTCCAGGAGGACATATTGCAGCTGACGCCTTTCTTTCCTGCCGACTACGAACCAAAGCTGATGGCCCGCATACCTCGGTGTGTGTCAGGACGCTGGCATCCCGAGTTCACGGATATCACTGCCAACGGTGCCGACAAAGGCAAGGGCATCGTTGCGATGGCCCGCCATGAAGGCTTCGACCCCAGTCGCACCATTGCCTTTGGCGACGGCGGCAACGATACCTCCATGATTCTGCAGGCTGGCATTGGCGTCGCTATGGGCAACGCCATAGACGAACTGAAACAGCAAGCCGACTACGTAACGACCTCAGTCGACGACGATGGCATACTGAATGCCCTTAAGCATTTTAATGCCATCTAAGGTCAATATGCCTGTTCATGAACACCTTTGACTGCACGGCCAGAGGGGTCGTTCATGTTCTTGAAGGCGGCATCCCATTCGAGGGCGATGGCGGTAGAACAAGCTACACTTGCCTCGCTGGGCACACTCTTGGCTGCACTGTCGCTGGGGAAATGCTCGGCGAAGATGCTCCGGTAATAGTATTCCTCCTTGTTCTTTGGAGGATTGATGGGGAAGCGCTCTGCTGCATGGGCCATCTGTTCGTCGGTAACAGCCTCGGAGGTGATCTGTTTTAACGTATCAATCCAAGAATAACCTACGCCGTCGCTGAACTGTTCCTTCTGACGCCAAGCCACTTCATCGGGCAGGAGGTCGGCAAAGGCTTCGCGAACAATTTTCTTTTCTATCGTGTTTCCCGGGCACATCTTGGCCTCGGGATTTGTTCTCATAGCGATATCAAGGAATTCCTTGTCGAGGAAAGGTACGCGACCTTCAACGCCCCAGGCGCTGAGGCTCTTGTTGGCTCGCAGGCAGTCATAGAGATAGAGCTTGCCGAGCTTGCGCACGGTCTCCTCGTGGAAGTCCTTAGCCGTCGGGGCCTTGTGGAAGTAGAGATAGCCACCGAAGATTTCGTCGGCACCCTCGCCGCTCAGCACCATCTTGATACCCATCGACTTGATGACTCGGGCCAACAGGTACATCGGCGTGGAGGCGCGGACGGTGGTGACGTCGTAGGTCTCGATGAAGTAGATGACGTCGCGGATGGCGTCGAGGCCCTCCTGGATGGTATAGTTGATTTCGTGGTGGACGGTACCTATATGGTCGGCCACAAGCTTGGCCTTAGCGAGGTCGGGGGCGCCCTTCAGGCCGACGGCAAACGAGTGCAGACGGGGCCAGTAGGCACGGGTCTTCGAGTCATCCTCAATGCGGTGCTCGCTGAACTTCTCGGCGAGGGCGGAGATGACGCTACTGTCAAGGCCGCCACTGAGAAGTACGCCGTAAGGAACGTCGGACATGAGCTGGCGTTTGACGGCAGCGGTAAGACCGTCGCGGATGGCCTCGACCGAGGCTGGATTGTCCTTCACGGCATCATACTGCATCCAGTCGCGGCGATAGTACCACTTCTGGCCTGGGTCAACACTCCAATAGTAATGGCCGGGAAGGAAGGGCTCGTAACGTTCGCACTGGCCCTCAAGGGCCTTCAGCTCCGAGGCCACATATACGGTACCGTCGCTGTCGTAGCCAATATAAAGAGGTATGACGCCGATGGGGTCGCGGGCTATCAGAAACTCGTTGCGCTCCTCGTCATAGAGCACGAAGGCGAAAATGCCGCTGAGGTCTTCGAGGAAGTTGATGCTCTTCTCACGATAGAGGGCGAGGATGACCTCGCAGTCAGAGCCAGTCTGGAATTCATACTGACCGGCATAACGGCGACGAATCTCTTGATGGTTATAAATCTCACCGTTGACGGCAAGCACCTGCTTAACCTCCCTTTTTCTCTCCCCCTCAGCTGAGGGGGAGTTTGAGGGGGTGTCGCCGTAGGCGTAGAGTGGCTGTCCGCCGCTCTCGGGGTCGACGATACTCAATCGCTCATGGGCGAGGATGGCACTGCCGCCACAATATATTCCACTCCAATCTGGTCCACGGTGACGAATCTTCTGACTCATCTTCAAGGCCTTCTCACGCAGAGCATGCGTCTGCTCCTTTACATTCAATATTGCAACTATTCCACACATAATTCAATTTGACTATTTGACGATTTAACAATTTCACTATTTACAAATACGAGAGATACAAGTAATTAGTTTGAGCGGGATACTCGGCTGCAAGAGTGTCAATCTGGTTGACGACGGGAACGATGCCCAGAGCCTTCCGCCACTCTCGGACGGTGAGACCTGCTTTCTCCATGCTCATACCATGATCGGACTCACAGCAATTGCCGACGTTCAGGGCGCGGGCAATCTGGAAATCGGAGAAACCATATATCTTGGACTCGCGGAGGAGATGAGTGAACTCCATGACATCAAGGTATTCAACGAGTTCGCCCGGGTCAAGGCTTTCAGCGATAGCAGTGAACGAACGCCACTCCTTGAGCTGCTGGTCGATGTCAACAAGGTGACGTAGCTTCTCAAGGAACCAACGGTCAATCATGGTCAGTTGGTGAATCTGCTCAACGCTGTAGCCCATCTTCAGTGCTTTCGAGACGACGAAGATGCGCATGTCAGTTGGCTCATGCAGCGACTTCCCGATGTCACGGATCTTAATCTCATGGTTTTCGACAAAGCCATGCATGCCCTGGCCTATCATGCGAAGGCCCTTTTGTAGGGATTCTTCAAACGTCCGGCCAATGGCCATTACTTCGCCAACGCTTTTCATCGACGAGCCGAGCTCACGCTTCACACCATGGAACTTTGTCAGATCCCAGCGGGGAATCTTTACCACCACATAGTCGAGAGCCGGTTCAAAGAAAGCACTCGTGGTCTTGGTGACCGAGTTTTTCAAATCGAAGAGGCCGTAGCCGAGGCCAAGCTTGGCAGCGACAAAGGCAAGCGGATAGCCCGTGGCCTTTGAGGCGAGAGCTGACGAACGTGACAGACGGGCGTTGACCTCGATAACACGGTAGTCCTCACTGGCAGGATCGAGCGCATACTGCACATTGCACTCGCCAACAATGCCTATATGACGGATAATCTTGATGGCAAGGGCACGCAGTTTATGGTATTCTGAGTTGGTAAGCGTCTGCGACGGTGCAACGACAATGGACTCGCCGGTATGAATGCCGAGGGGGTCGAAATTCTCCATGTTACAAACGGTGATGCAATTATCGAAACGGTCGCGCACCACCTCATACTCGATTTCCTTCCAGCCTTTGAGGCTTTTCTCGACAAGCACTTGCGGCGAGAAGGAAAAGGCTTCTTCGGCCTGTGTGAGCAGCTCTTCCTCGTTATCGCAGAAACCAGAGCCAAGACCTCCAAGGGCGTATGCCGCGCGGAGTATCACAGGGAAGCCCAGTTCATGAGCCGCCCGTTGCACCTCTTCGACCGTAGAGCAAGCCTCGCTCTTAATGGTCTTTACGTCGATCTCGTCAAGGCGTTTCACAAATAAATCGCGGTCTTCCGTGTCGATGATGGCCTGCACTGGCGTACCGAGCACCTTTACACCATATTTCTCAAGCACGCCACGCTGATATAGCTCCACGCCGCAGTTCAAAGCCGTCTGTCCGCCAAAGCTTAATAGTATCCCATCGGGACGTTCCTTCTCGATAATGCGTTCCACAAAATCGGCCTGGACAGGCTGGAAATACACCGTATCAGCCACGCCCGCCGAGGTCTGCACCGTTGCAATGTTCGGATTGATGAGCACAGTCTGTATGCCCTCCTCCTTCAATGCCTTGAGCGCCTGTGAACCCGAATAGTCAAACTCGCCGGCCTGGCCAATTTTCAATGCGCCACTGCCCAAGAGCAACACTTTCTTGATTCTTTCGTCTCTCATATTGTTTTTTTATTTCTGTTATACAAGTGCCGAGATGAAGCGGTCGAACATAAACTCCGTATCAGTGGGGCCACTGCAGGCCTCAGGATGAAACTGGCTTGAGAACCAAGGATTCACCATGTGACGGATGCCTTCGTTCGAACCATCGTTCATATTGACAAACAACTCGCGCCAGTCGCTGCCCAAGGTGGCAGTATCGACCGCATAGCCATGGTTCTGGCTCGTGACGTAGCAGCGGTTCGTACCCACTTCTCTTACTGGCTGGTTGTGGGAGCGATGCCCATACTTCAGTTTGTAGACCGTTGCACCGCCAGCCTTAGCCAGCAGTTGGTTACCCATACAGATGCCGCAAATGGGCTTACGGCTCATGGACATCTGCTTGCGGAGAATATCGACGGCGTCGACACACGTATCAGGATCGCCAGGACCGTTCGCTAAAAAGAGTCCATCAAAGTCTATTCCCGTATAATCGTAGTTCCAAGGTACACGGATGACCTCCACACCACGGCGGATGAGGCAGCGGATGATATTTGCCTTCACGCCGCAGTCGACCAGTACGACTTTCTTGCCAGCGCCCTCGTTGTAGCGGATGACATCCTTGCAACTCACTTTTTCCACCCAATTCACACTGCCGTATTCTTCAGTTGTGTTCGTCGCTGTGGCACAGCGACATACGGAACCGTCAATCTCAATCCTTCCCATCATGACGCCGTGCTCTCGCAGAACCTGTGTCAAGCGTCGCGTGTCGATACCTGTCACGCCAGGCACTTCCTCACGTTTCAACCATTCGGAAAGGCTCGTCTTTGCGTTCCAATGTGAATACTTCTCACTATAGTCAGCCACAACGATAGCCTTGGGATGGATGCGGTCACTTTCCATAAAGAAAGGTAAGGCATCTCCACCTGTCTCAGGTACGCCATAGTTACCAATTAATGGATATGTAAAGGTAAGTATCTGCCCCGCATAACTGGGGTCGGTAAGTGATTCAGGATAACCCGTCATGGCAGTATTAAACACCACCTCGCCGACCGCGTTCTGCTCATAGCCAAACGACCAGCCACGAAACTCAGTTCCGTCTTCGAGTATCAATCTTGCTTCTCTCATCATCTTTTTTATTGTTTCTTCAGTTTGCTTTCAATGTAGTTCACGAAGGCGGCATTGCAGAGCCTGGTGCCGCCGGGGGTTGGATAGTGGCCTGTGAAGTACCAGTCGCCAGGATGGTTGGGACAGGCTTCATGGAGGCCCTCGATGCTCTGGAAGACCAGCTCGATGGGGGCCTTCATATTGGCAGGGCGCAGCATCTCGACAATCTTATCGTTGATTTCCTCAACGGTGAACGGTTCGTAGATGGCACGGACGTGGTTGAGAATCTCCCCGCTTGGGTGGGCTTTACACGCCAGATACACGTCGTGCACCAACTGCCACATGCCGCGCTCCTCAATAAGTGCCATGGTGGCGCGGAAGGCGCAGAATTCCTCCAGGCGAGGCATGTCGATGCCATAATAGTCAGGATAGCGAATCTGCGGTGACGAGCTCACCATCACAATCTTCTTGGGATGCAGACGATCCAATATCTTAAAAATGCTCTCGCGGAGCGTCGTTCCGCGGACAATAGAGTCGTCGATAATGACAAGGTTGTCCTGATAGGGGCGCAGCGAGCCGTAGCTGATGTCGTAGACGTGGGCGGCAAGGTCATTGCGCTCGGAGTTGTCGGCAATGAAGGTGCGCATCTTGATATCCTTCCACACCACCTTCTCGGTACGGACACTATAACCCTGCTGCCGGAAACCGTCGGTCATGCCGTAGTAGGCCACCTCGGCGGTGTTGGGAATATAGGAGAAGACGGTGTTTTCGACGTCGCCGTCAATGGCTTTCAGAATGGCGGGAGTAAGCTGTACGCCCAGGCGCTTGCGCTCCTGATAGATGCTACAGTCGGAGCCACGGCTGAAGTAGATGCGCTCGAAGGAACAGGCCGATAGCTGTTGGGCGGGCATGATCTGTTCCAGATGGCTCTCACCGCTTTTGCGGACGATGAGGGCCTGACCGGGCTGTAACTCGCAGATGTCTTCGGCTTGCAGGTCGAAGGTGGTCTGCAGCACAGGACGTTCGCTGGCCAGAGCCACAATCTCGTCGTCACGATAATAGAAGGCAGGACGGATGCCCCATGGGTCGCGGACGCTGAACATCTCGCCCGAGCCCGTCAGACCGCACATGACGTAGCCGCCGTCGTAGTGCTTCATTGTGGAGCGCAGTACGTTGGCCATCTCCACGTGGTTGTCAATATATTTGGTAATATCGGTACCTTCCAGCCCCTGAGCCTTAGCCTCGGAGAAGAGCCGTTCCACCTCGCGGTCCAGCCGATGGCCCATCAGTTCGAGCGTGATGTACGAGTCGCCATAGATACGCGGTGACTGTCCCTGAGCCGTCAGGAAGCGGAACACCTCGTCGATATTGGTCATGTTGAAGTTACCGCAAAGACAGAGGTTCTTGGCCCGCCAGTTGTTGCGGCGCAAGAAGGGATGGACGAACGTCAGGCCGCTCTTGCCCGTGGTCGAATAGCGCAGGTGGCCCATGTAGAGCTCGCCCGCCATCTCCGGAGTCACTCGCGAAAAAATCTCCGTGATGGCATCCTTGCCCTCGGCCTTCTCACGGAACATGTATTCCGTGCCCGGCTCCTTGTTCATGCATACGGTGGCAAGTCCGGCACCCTCCTGTCCACGATTGTGCTGCTTCTCCATCATCAGATAGAGCTTGTTGAAACCGTAGGCCCACGTACCGTATTTCTTCGCGTAGTAGTCCAGCGGCTTCAACAGGCGAATCATCGCCACACCACACTCATGCTTCAGTTGTTCCATAACTATTTACAGGCTTTTATGAAACTCATAAACAGTGGATGCGGATGAAGTACAGTCGATGAATATTCAGGATGGAACTGGGTCCCGATATACCATTTCTTCTCTGGAATCTCAACTATCTCTACCAAATTGGCGGCAGGGTTGATACCAACACATTTCATTCCATTCTTCTCGTACTCCTCCTTATAAGCGTTGTTGAACTCATAGCGATGTCGGTGTCGCTCGCTAATCAAAGCCTTCTTGCCGTAAGCCTCGTAAACACGGCTGTCCCTTACAAGTTCGCACTCGTAAGCCCCCAGTCGCATCGTGCCGCCCATCTGCGTAATGCTCTTCTGCTCCTCCATCATGTCAATGACGTTATGCGGCGTCTTCTCGTCCATCTCGCTGCTATTCGCGTCCTGGTATCCCAGTACGTTCCTTGCAAACTCGATGACCATCATCTGCATGCCTAAGCAGATGCCGAAGGTGGGGATATCGTTGGTACGCGTATATTCTGCGGCAATGATCTTACCCTCGATACCGCGCTGGCCAAAGCCCGGACAGATGACTATGCCCGCCATGCCTCCCAGTCGCGTGGCGACGTTTTCCGTCGTCAACTCCTCGCTATTCACGAAATGAATCTTCACCTTCACGTCGTTGTAGATGCCCGCCAAGTTCAGGCTCTCACGTATCGACTTGTAGGCATCCTGCAGGTCGTATTTGCCCACCAGACCGATATTCACCTCGCGTGAAGCGCTCCTCTGTTTCTGTATGAAGTCATGCCAGGGCTTCATCGCCGGTGTCTCGCCCACAGGAATACCAATCTTCCGCAAAATAGCGGCGTCCAGTCCCTGCTTCTGCATGCTCACCGGCACCTCGTAGATGGAGGGCATATCCTCACTCTGCACCACACATTCCAGATCGACATTGCAGAACGAGGCCACCTTCATTCTCATGCCGTCGTCGAGATGACGCTCCGTACGCAGCACCAAGATGTCGGGCTGTATTCCCATTCCCTGCAGCTCCTTTACGCTATGCTGCGTCGGTTTGGTCTTTAGCTCGTCGGCAGCCTTCAGGTAGGGCACGTAGGTCAGGTGTACGCAGACGGCATTGCGCCCCAGTTCCCACCGCAGCTGTCGGATGGCCTCCATGAACGGCGCACTCTCGATGTCGCCGATGGTGCCGCCTACCTCGGTGATGATGAAGTCGAAAGCCCCCCCTACTGCCCCCGAGGGGGCTTCATTAGTTTTGAGCGCAGGAACTATAGTGTCCCCCTCGGGGGACGACAGGGGGGCTTCCCGTAACATTCTCCTTTTAATCTCGTCCGTGATGTGCGGCACCACCTGAATCGTCTTACCCAGATAGTCGCCGTGACGCTCGCGGTCGATTACCGTTTTATATATGCGGCCCGTCGTGATACTGTTGTTCCGTGTGGTATGAATCCCCGTAAAGCGCTCGTAGTGGCCCAGGTCGAGGTCGGTCTCAAAACCATCCTCGGTGACATAGCATTCGCCGTGCTCGTAGGGGTTCAGCGTCCCGGGATCGATGTTGATGTAGGGGTCGAACTTCTGAATCGTGACCTTGTAGCCGCGTGCCTGCAGCAGCTTACCGATGCTGGCTGAAATGATGCCCTTGCCAAGTGAAGAGACCACGCCGCCTGTGACGAAGATATAGTTAGTTCTCATATCGATTTGCATGATGTCATCCTTTGCTCCACTGTGATATACGGTTAAGGGCCTCGGTGGTACGCTCATGACTGCCAAAAGCCGTGAAGCGGACATAGCCCTCACCACTGGGACCGAAACCGACGCCAGGAGTACAAACCACATTGGCACCATAGAGTAGGGCCTCGAAGAATTGCCAAGAACTCATTCCGTCGGGGGTACGCATCCATATATATGGGGCATTCTCGCCACCATAACACTCATAGCCGAGACCCCTTAAGACGGTGAGCATTCGGCTGGCATTCTGCATGTAATAATCGATGGTAGCCTTCACCTGCTCTTTGCCTTCTGGCGTATAGATGGCTTCTGCGGCACGTTGAGAAATATAGCTGCAGCCATTAAACTTCGTACATTGACGACGGAGCCACAACTGATTCAAAGAGATACGTTCACCCTCGAAGGTTGCTACACTGACATCCTTTGGAACAATTGTATATCCGCAACGCACACCCGTAAAGCCAGCCGTCTTTGAGAAACTGCGGAACTCGACGGCGCACTTGCGGGCACCGCGAATCTCGTAGATGCTATGTGGAATCTCTGGGTCCTGGATATAGGCCTGATAGGCGGCATCAAAAAGGATGAGCGCATCGTTCTTCAGCGCATAGTTCACCCACTTGCGCAATTCCTGCTTTGTAATGACTGTGCCTGTAGGGTTGTTGGGATAACAAAGGTAGATAACGTCAACAGGGCGCCCCTTCGGAAGCTCTGGTATGAAACCGTTCTCAGCAGTAATAGGCATATAGCGCACATTCGTCCAACGGCCTTCACGGTAGGTGCCACAGCGGCCTATCATGACGTTCGAGTCAATATAAACGGGATATATGGGGTCAGTTACGCCCACGAAATTGTCCCAGTGGAGCAGCTCCTGAAAGTTACCCGTGTCACTCTTCGCACCGTCATTAATGAATACCTCGTCAACATCAAGGTGAATACCACGAGGAAGGAAGTCGTTCTTTAGAATGGCCTCACGAAGGAAATCATAGCCCTGCTCAGGACCGTAGCCGCGGAATCCTTGAGTAGTCGACATCTCATCGGCGGCTTTATGCATAGCCTCGATGACAGCGGGAGCAAGGGGCTGGGTGACATCGCCGATCCCAAGGCTGATGACGTCGGCCTTGGGATGGGTGACCTTAAAGGCATTGACCTTCTTGGCAATATCTGCGAACAAATAGTTGTTCTGCAAGTTGAGGAAATGAATGTTTACTAATGCCATGGGGTATTTTATAATTTTACTATTTCACTTTTACTATTTTACTATTTTCAGCAATTGTCAAATCGTTCAATTGTCTAATTGTCAAATGGTCTCGATTTCTCCGTCGAAAACAAACTCGGCGGGACCAGTCATGTAGACGTGGTTGTCTGATTCACGCCACTCGATTTCAAGCGTACCGCCATCCATGATGATTTGAGAATTCCGTCCGCAATTACCGGTAAGGGCGGCAGCCACAGCTGTAGCACAAGCGCCTGTGCCACAAGCCATCGTGATGCCACTACCACGCTCCCAGACTCTTGTTCTGATACAACCGTCAGTCACCACTTGGGCAAACTCGATATTGCAGCGCTGGGGAAAGGCGGGATGTTTCTCCAACCTACGCCCTAAATCACCAACCTGGTCGATGTCATCAGTGAAAATCACATAGTGAGGATTGCCCATGGAAACGAACGTTCCCTTGTCAAGTCCACGGGAGGGGACGAATTGCGCAGGGTCGTCGAGAACGGGGACACCCATGTCGACGGTGACGGATGTTACAGACCCCACCCCCGACCCCTCCCCTTGATGGGAGGGAAGTGGCTGCTCGACGTGAAGTTCCAGCATCTTCACCCCCGACAACGTGAGCAGACGAAGATGTGTTTGTGTTGTGATTCCGTGTTCATAAAGATATTTGCCTATGCATCGACTGGCATTGCCACACATCATGGCCTCGCTACCATCGGCATTGAAAATACGCATTGAAAAGTCGGCTTCGGGAACGGGACTACGGTCGATAAGCACAAGGCCGTCGGAGCCAATGCCCTTGTGGCGGTCGCTCCATGCGATAGCGGCAGAGACGGGGTCGGCGATGGGATGTTCCATCGTGTTTACGTAGATGTAGTCATTGCCACAACCATGCATCTTAGTGAAAGGAATCTTGTCTGTCATGTTTTTTGTCGGGGGCAAAGTTACTGTTCTATTTCTAAAGTCAGACGTTTTCGCAGAGGTATTTGTCAACCTTGGCTGCTGTCTGTTTACCACTGGCCATGGCACGGACAACGAGGGAGGCGCCGTTGGCAGAGTCACCACAGACAAAAACGTTCTTAGGATATTCTGGGTGCTCCGGTTTCAGGAATCCCATGGCGAGGAGACAGAGCTCAGCCTTGATGATTTCGGGTTTGCCCTTCTCGACCATAATGGGACGACCACCGTTGGGGTTGGGCTCCCAATCGATTTCCTGCACTTTCACGCCTGTCAGCTTTCCGTCTTTTCCAAGAAATTCAAGGGTGTTGATATTCCATCTTCTCGTACATCCTTCTTCGTGACTCGAGGTAGTTTTAAGCGTACGAGGATAATTGGGCCAGGGGTTCTGGGGATCAACGGGGCCCTCAACGGGTTTCGGCATAATTTCAATCTGGGTGACGCTCTTGCAGCCCTGACGATGGGCGGTACCGATACAGTCGGAGCCAGTGTCGCCACCACCGATGACGAGGACGTCCTTACCCTTGGCAGTGATGCGTTCGTCCTTGGAGAATTCCATACCGGCGAGAACACGATTTTGCTGGGCCAGCAGTTCGAGAGCAAAGTGAACGCCCTTCAGTTCGCGGCCGGGAGCCTTCAAGTCACGGGCGGTGGGGGTGCCGGTGGCTATAACAATCGCATCATAATCGGCGTACTCAGAATAATCAGTGTACTCAGAATTATACTTGAACTCAATGCCTTCTTCCTCCATCAATTTCAGGCGGCGGTCAATGACAGCCTTGTTAAGTTTGAAATTTGGGATACCATAACGGAGCAGTCCTCCAGCGGCCTCGTTCTTCTCAAAAACCGTCACGCTGTAGCCCATCAGATTCAGGTCATTGGCAGCTGCCAGTCCAGCAGGGCCAGCACCAATCACAGCCACCTTCTTACCATTACGCACGATATCAGTATGTGCCTGGATATATCCCTCACGGAAGGCGGCCTCAGTGATGGCAGCCTCATCCTCACGATTTGTCGTAGGCTCATGTTCCATCAGGTTCAGCACACAAGCCTTCTCGCAAAGTGCTGGACAAATACGGCCTGTAAACTCAGGGAAGGGGTTGGTGGCATTCAGCAGCCGATAGGCTAATTCCCAGTCACCCTTATATAAGGCGTCATTCCACTCTGGCGGTTTGTTGCCCAACGGACAAGCCCAGTGGCAGAATGGCACGCCGCAGTCCATGCAACGGCTGGCCTGGAGTTTACGCTCACGCGTATTGAGCGTTTGTTCGACCTCGCTAAAGTCGTGGATTCTATCTTGTATCGGACGATAACCAGCCTCTTGGCGGTGTATCTCTAGAAATGCTTTTGGATTTCCCATTGTCTTATTCTTTAATAATCGCGTTGCACGTTTGCTATCTTTTCTTGTAATTTCTTGTATTGCTCCTCCTGCAAGACACGCTTGTACTCGATGGGCACCACTTGGATGAAGTCGGCAACATAGCGCTGCCAGTCGTCAAGCATGCGGCCAGCGAGGGCTGAGCCCGTGTGGAGGTAGTGCTGACGGATGAGCTCAAGCAATTCTTTGCGCGAAACACTGTCCTCAACAAGGCCAAGCTCTACCATATCCATGTTACAGAAGTAGTCGAAGTCGTGCGTGGGGTCGTAGACGTAGGCCACACCACCACTCATACCAGCAGCAAAGTTGCGGCCTGTCTTACCGAGCACAACCACGCGTCCGCCAGTCATATATTCACAGCAGTGGTCGCCAGCACCCTCGATGACGGCAATGGCACCAGAGTTGCGCACGCCAAAGCGCTCACCTACCTTACCATTAATATATAGCTCACCGGAAGTAGCACCATAGAGACCTGTATTACCAGCAATGATATTCTCTTCGGCTTTGAAATCATCATTGGAACGTACTGGTGGCAGAATACTGATGCGACCACCACTCAGGCCCTTGCCAAAGTAATCGTTACACTCGCCTTCGAGTTTCAGACTGAGACCATGAACGGCGAAAGCGCCAAACGACTGACCAGCCGAGCCCTTGAACTTAATATTGATCGTGCCATCGGGCAGACCTGTCTCGCCGTATTTCTTAGCGATAACACCACTGAGCATCGTTGTAACGGCACGGTCGGTATTCTTGATAGCATAGTCGAGGTTCACCTCTTCTCCCTTTTCGATGGCAGCCTCAGCAGCACGGATGATCTCTTCGTCCTTCACGCCGCTCACCTTTGTATAGGCACCACGATCCCAATAGAGTGCCTTATCGGTGTCCGGCTTGTGAAGCAAGCGGGCAAAGTCAATCGTCTTCTGCTTGTCAGTAGCAGTATCAGTTCGTACCTCGATCAACTCTGTATGGCCAATGATTTCCTTCAGGCTCTTCACACCGATTTCGGCGAGGTACTCCCTCACCTGCTGGGCAAGGAACGTAAAGAAGTTGACGACGTACTCCACCTTGCCCCGGAAGTGCTTGCGAAGCTCAGGGTTCTGAGTGGCAACACCCATCGGACAGGTATTGGTATTACACTTGCGCATCATCACACAACCAAGGACAATCAGCGGCAGCGTACCGAACGAGAACTCGTCAGCACCTAACATTGCCATGACAATCACATCCTTAGCGGTCTTCAACTGACCGTCTGTCTGCAGTCGTACCTGATTCCTCAGCCCGTTCATCACCAGCGTCTGCTGCGTCTCAGCAAGACCAATCTCGGGCGAGATACCTGCAAAGCGCATCGATGAGGCGGGCGAAGCTCCCGTACCACCCTCTGCACCACTGATCACGATAAGGTCTGCCTTAGCCTTGGCCACACCTGCCGCAATAGTGCCTACGCCACTCTCTGCAACAAGTTTCACGCTGACAGCTGCCGTGGGATTAATGTTCTTCAGATCGAATATGAGCTGAGCCAAATCCTCAATGGAGTAGATGTCATGGTGTGGTGGCGGCGAAATCAAAGAGATGCCGGGAATAGCGTTACGCGTCTTGGCAATAATCTCGTTCACCTTAAAGCCAGGCAGCTGTCCGCCCTCACCAGGCTTTGCACCTTGAGCCACCTTTATCTGTATCTCCTCGGCATTTACCAGGTATTCGGCCGTCACGCCAAATCGTCCCGATGCTATCTGCTTCGTCTTGCTCGACAGAGAGACACCGTCCACCTCAGTATGGTAACGAGCGTTGTCCTCGCCACCCTCACCGGTATTACTCCTTGCTCCTAACTTATTCATGGCCAGTGCCAGTGCCTCGTGCGCCTCGATACTCAGTGCACCAAAGCTCATGGCACCCGTCACGAAATGTTTCACGATACTCTCCACTGGCTCCACTTCGTCGATAGGTGTGGGCTTGGCGGCTTTTTTGAAGCCGAAGAAGTCGCGGATAAAGATGGGACTCTCCTTTTCGTCCACGATCTTGGACCAATCCTTGAATTTATCGTAGTTGCCCTGACGGGTGGCCAACTGTAGCTTGGCGATGGACTCCGGGTTCCAGGCGTGCTTGATGCCGTCCTTTCTCCATGAGAACTGACCCTGGTTTTTCAGCACCGTTTCTCTATCGGCAGCGGTTTTGTCGCCGCCCACGCCCTCCGCGTGCAACCGTATCGCATCCCTTGCAATCTCTTTCAGCCCAATGCCGCCGATAGTGCTCACCTCCGTTCCAAAATAACGTCTCAGCAAATCATCGCTCAAGCCGATGCTTTCAAAAATCTTCGCACCGCGATACGAGCGAATGGTGCTGATACCCATCTTCGACATGATCTTCTTCAGGCCTTTATCCACCGCTTTAATGTAGTTCTTCTCGGCAGTGGCATACTCCTCCTGAATCTTTCCTTTCTTCACAAGGTCGTCGAGCACGGCAAACGTCATATACGGACAGATGGCACTGGCTCCATAGCCTAATAGTAATGCGGCATGCATCACCTCACGAATCTCGCCACTCTCCACAATCAGCGCCGTCTGTACACGCTTGCCCACTGAAATCAAGTAGTGGTGAACGGCTGAGACGGCTAGCAGCGAAGGAATGGCTGCATGCTTCTCGTCAATATCGCGATCAGAAAGGATGATGTAGTTCACACCCTCATCGACGCTCGCCTCTGCATCATGGCAGAGGTCGTCGAGCGCCTGACGAAGGCCCTCTTCACCTTTCTTTATGTCGAAGAGGATAGAGAGTTTCTTAGTGTTAAAGCCCTTATATCTTATATTACATAATATGTCGAGTTGCGTGTTGGTCAATACAGGCTGCGGCAGGCGCACCATCTTGCAGTTCGAAGCGTCTGGCGATAGGATATTTGTTCCTACGGCACCGATATACTCCGTCAACGACATGACCAGTTCTTCCCGAATAGGGTCAATGGCGGGGTTCGTCACCTGAGCAAACTGCTGGCGGAAATAGTTGAAAAGCACCTGCGGACGGTCGCTGATAACGGCCAGCGGCGTGTCGTTACCCATAGCGGCCACAGGCTCTTGTCCCGCTGTAGCCATAGGGATGATAGTCTTGTCGATGTCTTCCTGACCAAAGCCGAAAGTAACAAGCTTTTGCGAATAGTCGCTTACACTGTTTTCTACGTGACGTCCACTCTTCAACTTCTCTAACTGTACACGGTTCTCATTTAACCACTCGCGATAAGGATGCGCCTTGGCCAGCTTCTCCTTGATTTCGCCATCGTAGTATATCTTACCCTCTTGCGTATCGATAAGCAGAATCTTACCAGGCTGAAGGCGCCCCTTGCTGACAATGTCGCCTGGCTCGAAATCCATCACGCCAACTTCACTGGCCACCACCATCATGCCGCCCTTGGTAATCGTGTAACGGCTGGGGCGCAGACCATTGCGGTCGAGCATTCCTCCTGCATAGCGACCATCGCTAAACAACAGAGCAGCAGGACCGTCCCAAGGCTCCATCAAGATTGAATGATATTCGTAGAAGGCCTTCAGGTCTTCACTAATGGGATTCTTGTCGTTGAAGCTCTCGGGCACTAAGATGGCCATCGCCTGCGGCAACGACAGCCCGCTCATCATCAGGAACTCGAACACATTGTCCAGGCTGGCCGAGTCGCTCATGCCTTCCTGAACAATCGGGCGTAGTGGCTTGATGTCGCCTAATGCATCGCTGTTAAGCACGCTCTCCCGAGCCTTCATCCAACCACGGTTACCGCGAATGGTGTTGATCTCACCATTGTGAGCTAACAGTCGGAACGGCTGTGCCAGTTTCCATTTCGGGAATGTGTTTGTCGAGAAACGTGAGTGAACCAGTGCCAAACCGCTGGTCAGGTAGTCGTTCGAAAGGTCTGGGAAATATCTCCTCAATTGACCGCTCGTCAACATACCTTTATATATAATGTTCTTATTCGACAGCGAACAGATATAAAAATCCTCGTTGTCGATACGGTTTTCTATCTTCTTCCTTATCTTATAAAGCGTGCGCTCAAACACAGGCACATCGTCATCGCTCACACCCGTGACGAACACCTGCTTGATGTCTGGCTCAACCTCGAGAGCCGCTGCTCCTAACACCTCCGGATTTGTTGGCACCGCGCGCAGATGCATCAGCTGAAGCCCCTCGCGCTCTATCTCTTCTATCATCACTGAGAGAATCTCCTGCTGCGCCTTTTCATCCTTGGGCAAAAAGACCAGCCCGGTACCGTACTTTCCTTTTTCAGGCACAGGAATACCTTGCAACAAAATAAACTCATGGGGAATCTGGATCATGATGCCTGCACCGTCGCCCGTCTTGTCGCGCGTCTCGGCACCTCGATGCTCCATGTTCTCCAGCACCTTAAGTGCATTGTCTACCAATTCGTGGCTTTTCCCGCCATGAATATTCACAACCATTCCCACGCCGCATGCGTCGTGTTCATAGTCCGGCTGGTAGAGCCCTTTCTGTGTACTTCTTCCACCTTGTTTCATCTGCGATGCTTGAAGTTTGCAATTTGTCATATTATCCTTACTTTTACTTACACTTTGTCTACTTTTGGGTGCAAAGGTAATTCAAAATGTCGGTATAACCAAACTTTCGCTTACTTATTTGGCCTAAAAAATCTCAACAACTTACTCTTTGCTTGTTTTTTGCCCGTTTTCATTACATTTTGAAATCAATTAGACCTCCTCTCCCTCTTATTCCTTACACTTTGTTATTTTACGCGCTTTTCAAGGTTTGCCAACGGATTATGTGCACGCACACACAACTGAGGTTGATGACGTTTTGACACGAAAACATGCCTTTCTGGCGCAAAGTGATAGCAAAGCAAAATAAAACCATCCATGATTCTTTACAAATTGTAAGTTACGTCAATATTTAACAATCAAATTGTAAGAAATATTGCTTGTTTGCTTTCAAAACGTCGTACCTTTGCACCCGAAACGTTTCAGAATGTGACCCAGTAATAGGGTTGAGTATTAATAAGGTAAAAAGTAAAAAAGGTATGAAAAGGATTGAAGCAATCATCCGTAAGACAAAGTTCGAGGATGTAAAAGAAGCGCTGCTACAGTCAGACATTGACTGGTTCGAGTACCACAACGTGCACGGCATCGGCCAGAGCCGTCAGGAGAGGATCTATCGTGGCGTACAATACTCGACTGACGTGATTGAGCGCGTACAGATAACAATTGTGTGTCGCGATCAGCTTGTGGAGTCGACTGTGAAGGTAATACTAAAGGTAGCCCACACGGGTGAGGTAGGTGATGGCCGTATATTCGTGAGCGATATGATCGATGTTTGGAGCATTCGCACAGGCGAGAACGGTGACACCGTACTGAGAGACAAGAAATAGTTAAGGAACAAAAATTTTCAGGATTATGAACGAAATTGGATTATCACTCGATACCGTATGGATGCTATTGGCAGCCATGTTGGTTTTCTGGATGCAGCCAGGATTTGCATTGTGCGAAGCAGGTTTTACTCGTAGTAAGAACTCGGCTAACATCCTTATGAAGAACTTTGTCGACTTCATGTTCGGCTCAATATTGTTCTTCCTCCTTGGTTTCGGTTTTATGTTCGGAAGCGAAGGTGCAGGTTTCATCGGAGCGCCCAACTGGGGTGACCTCTCTTTCTATAAAGGTGACTTACCCGTAGAGGGCTTCTTGATTTTCGAGACGGTGTTCTGTGCCACAAGTGCCACCATCGTAAGCGGTGCCATGGCCGAGCGTACCAAGTTCTCAATGTATTTGATTTACAGTGCCGTTATATCACTGTTCATCTATCCTATCGAGGGTCACTGGACATGGGGTGGTGGCTGGCTCTGCAACGATGCTGAAGATAGTTTCATGATGTCTACATTTGGCGATGTGTTCCACGATTTCGCTGGCTCAGCCATTGTCCATAGCGTAGGTGGTGTTCTGGCATTGATTGGTGCACTGGCATTAGGTCCCCGTATTGGCAAATATGCCAAGGACGGAAAGAGCCGCGCCATTCCTGGTCACAGTCTGATGATGGCCGCCCTGGGCGTCTTTATCCTCTGGCTTGGCTGGTTCGGTTTCAACCCCGGTTCTCAGTTGGCCGCAAGTGGAGAAGTGAACCGCATAGCCATCTCTCACGTGTTCCTGACAACCAACCTCGCTGCTGCTGCAGGTGGTGTGGCTACCATGTTCCTGACCTATGTGAAATACGGTAAGCCATCACTCTCTCTGACACTCAACGGCGTATTGGCAGGTCTTGTGGGAATCACTGCTGGTTGTGATCTCGTGTCGCCCTTCGGAGCCATTATTATCGGTCTCGTTTGTGGTATCGTGCTGGTTTACTCCATCGAGTTCATTGATCACGTGCTACACATCGACGATCCCGTAGGCGCTTCTTCAGTACATGGTGTCTGTGGTATTCTTGGCACCTTGATGACTGGCCTGCTGTCTACCTCGAACGGTGCTTTCTACGGTCACGGCTGGGGATTCTTCGGTGCTGAATGCTTTGGCATCCTCGTCATCGACCTTTGGGCTGCTGCCTGTGGTTTTGCTCTGTTCTTTGGCATCAAGAAGCTGCACGGTCTGCGTGTCGACGAGCGTATCGAGGAGGAAGGTCTCGACGTTTACGAGCATGGAGAATTATGCTATAACTAAGAAGTTAGAGAAGTTAAGAAGTTAGAGAAGTTAAGAAGTAAAAGAAGTTAAAAGAAAATGATTATGAAAAAGATTGTATGTTTCGCAATGATGCTGGTCGCCAGTGCGACCGCCTTTGCTCAGGATGAGGTGGAAACGACGGTTAGTGCAGATGTCGTTAGTCAGTATATCTGGCGTGGTCAGGACTTAGGAAGTGTTTCGCTGCAGCCCACACTCGGCGTGTCGTACAAGGGCTTGAGCCTGACGGGCTGGGGAAGTGTAGGACTTACTGAACCAGCCGACACGAAGGAGTTCGACCTGACGCTCGCCTATACCATCGGAGGTCTGAATATTGGAGTCACAGACTACTGGTTCGACAACATTGGCCCGGAAACTCGCTACTTCAAGTACGACGCCCACGGTACCAATCACGTTTTCGAGGCCAATATTGGCTATGACTTCGGATTCGCCTCAATACAGTTGTACACCAATTTCGCCGGCAACGACGGAACGAAAAAGGATGGCAAGCGTGCCTACAGCAGTTACGGAGAAATCGCAGTCCCATTCAAGCTTGCTGCTGTTGACTGGTCCGCAACGATAGGCGCCGTCCCTCATTACACCACATCATACGGCACTACGGGCTTCGCCGTCACCAACGTTTCGCTGAAAGCAACGAGGGACATTAAGGTGACCGACTCGTTCTCGATACCCGTTTTCGGCCAGGTCGTAGCTAACCCCTGCGCACAAAAGGCCTACTTGGTTTTTGGTTTAACGCTGCAGCCGTAATCTTTTACGGATGTTCCCTCCCTCCATCCTTTTCAGGCTGGAGGGAGGTCTTTTTTTGTGTACCGCCTCGGGTTCCAGTGGCCACCCACTTCTGCAGACTACGTCCGTCGTTTCGTAGACACTATCGTGGGGTTCGACTACTTTACCATCTAAGCGCCATGTGACGTTTTGATACAAAATGATATGATTTCAGAGCAAAGTGGCAACAAAACGAAAGCATTTTAGCTTTTAAACTTTACAATTTGATAGTTTGTTAGTCTTTTAACAATCAAAATGAAAGGAAGTTGATGGCTTCCTTTCTTTTTTGTTGTACCTTTGCACTCAAATTGGTGCAAATAACAAACAACTTACAATAATAGATACATTATGAAGGTAAAAAGACGTTGGATAATCCTGATGACGGCAATGACATTGATAGCCGTCGCAGGGCTGGTGGTAGGAGAACCGTCGTTTGATTGTGATTGGTCGGTTATNNNNGTGCTCTGGGTGGTCATCGGTTTCTCACTGTGTTTTGGTGACGACATCGGTGGCGTCATTGGCAACCCCATGACGTTCCCCATGTTCCACAATGTGGGTGGAGCCGTCTACACCACGCCTGCTGGCAACGTATTAGGTGGTGCTACCATTCCTCTGGCCCTGTTCGCTCTGTTCCAGATGAAGTTCGCCATCATCACCCCGTCGCTCATCACGGGCTCGTTTGCCGAGCGTGTACGCTTCTCGGCCTACATGTTCTTCATGATGTTTTTCTTCTTTGTCATCTACTGTCCGTTGGCTCACATGACTTGGCATCCTGAAGGACTTTTCTGCCGCTGGGGAGTCATCGACTTTGCAGGTGGTATCGTAGTTCATGCCTCCAGTGGTGTGGCTGCCCTCGCAGGAGCTATCTATTTAGGACGGCGAAAGGCGGAGACCCGCAAGAGCGAACCTGCCAACATCCCCTTCGTACTTCTGGGAGCTGCCATGCTTTGGTTGGGCTGGTTCGGATTCAATGCGGGCTCTTCGCTCCATGCCGACGGACAGGCCATCAAGGCGTTCCTTAACACCAATACTGCTTCGGCTACTGCCATGATGACGTGGATATTCTTCGACTGTCTGCGAGGCCGTAAGCCCTCAGCCATGGGTGCCGCAGTAGGCTGCGTCGTTGGTCTGGTGGCCATCACCCCTTCTGCCGGCTATGTCACCGTTGGCCAGAGCATTTTCATTGCCTTCGTCATCACGCTGATTTGCAATATCGCCGTCTATTGGCGTTCACACTCCAGGATCGACGATGCCCTCGACGTGTTCCCCACTCACGGCACTGGCGGTATCTTCGGTACGGTATTGACGGGTATCTTCATCCAGGAAGGACTCATCGCTGGCACATGGGACGGCTTCGTGATTTTCCTCTACCATCTGCTGGCCATCATCATCGTATTCGTCTACACCTTCGCCATGAGCTGGGCTGGCTATAAACTCATCGACATGCTCATCCCCATGCGTGTGTCTGCCTATAGTGAAAAGGTGGGTCTTGACTTCTCCCAGCACGACGAGCACTACGGTCTGGCCCACATCGGCGAGCGTGAATTGGCCGAATATGAGGAGCATATCAAGGGAAAAACAAGAAAGTAATACGTAAAGGTAATTAAGTATAACAACATTAATAGTAAAGATTATGGAAGCATTAAGATTTCAGGTTGTCGGAGAGGCATTCAAGAAGAAGCCGCTCGACGTAGAAACACCAAGTGAAAGACCCGCAAAGTATTTTGGCAAGAAGGTCTTCAATCGTGAAAAGATGTACAAGTACCTGCCGAAGGACGTCTACGAGAAAATGGTCGACGTCATCGACAACGGAGTCAGACTCGACCGCGATGTCGCCGACGCTGTGGCCGAAGGCATGAAGCAGTGGGCAACTGAAAACGGAGTTACACACTATACTCACTGGTTCCAGCCTCTGACAGAGGGCACCGCCGAGAAGCACGACTCGTTTATCGAGCACGACGGCAAGGG
>CADBHI010000017.1 GCA_902794405.1 uncultured Prevotellaceae bacterium | reverse complement strand
GATAACGGTATTCACCATTTCCTCGAACTCTTCCTGATCCATCTTGCTGTAGTCATTAGCGAGGATAGTGTTACCCTGATCAATCAGAGTAGCCAAAGCATTCTGTAGTGCTTCAGGCTTATTCTGATTAGCATCCAATGTAGCCTCGGCAGCATCCACAGCAGCCTTCAGATCCTTCTTGACACCCTTATAGGTTACAGGTTCGGGGGTGTACTCGTAGGGAATGACTTCCGGATCTTCAACGTACAGCATGTTGACGGCATTGTCGATGCGGGCCATCATGGTGCGGATCCATCCCACGGTGGCGTCGCCAGCCTCAGCAATAGCGACGAGTATCTGAGCCTCGGAAAGGGTCTTTGAGAAGACGCCCTGACGATACTCTGAGGCCGATTCGGTGTTCACGGTCTCAGCCTGGGCGATGGCCTGCCTGAGCTCAGCCAGTGCGCCCGACACATCCTCCTCGTCCTTGGCACCTTCCACGACCTTGAGCAGATACATGCCGGTGACGGTGACATTCCCGTTGTAACCCTTGATGCAGTGCAGGTAGGCAAAGCCGTAATCGGCTACAATCTTTGCAATGTCGATGGTATAGACGTTGCCCGACACCTTCTGATAAGCTTCGGCAGCAAATCCCTGGTTAGGAATGCTGAAGAACTTAGGGTTCTTAGGATCTCCGCTGTACTGCGCTTGGTCCTCGGTGCGGTTGAAGCAGAAACGAGGCACGCCGGCGGACACCGTAACGATGAGCTTGGAGTACTCCGACAGGTCGGCGTAGTTCTTCCAGAACACATTGCCGTCGCCATAAGGAAGACCGTCGGCCACGTTCAATACGTAGTTGCAACCAGCGGGCTGATTGTTGTCGTGGTTGATGAACAAATCTTTGGTGAGATCAGAAACACCAATCTTATACACCAGCGCATTGATAGCTGTGGTCAGGGCAGCATTGGCAGCATCAACAGGCTCCACAGAAGTTGCATTCAGGGCAGCCTGGGCGGCAGCAAGTGCAGTCTTAAGCTTATCATAGGACTCAGTAGTATAGATAGAGCCATCAACAGTCTGGGCTGCAGTAATGGTCTTTTGAAGGATGCCCTTAGCCAGCTTGACAGGGTCGGCAGGCTTAACAAAATAGACTTCATTAACCTTAACCTTACCTGATCCACCGTTACCTGAGAGGCAGAATTCAGTACAATTGGTTAAATAAACTGGATCCATGGCGAAATCAGCAAGTACGAACTCCTTCTTGCCAGACTCAGCAATAACAGTTATACCCCCCGCTGTTGTACCTTTGCCCTCACCGTAGAACATGATACGATAACTATCGCCCTCCAGAATAGTACAGTCAACGACGACCTTTTCGTACTCGGTAATGTTACCGTTAGGTAAGCCAATGTTGTGCAGCTGATTACCCCACGGGGCACTCCATGAGAAAGTACTGTTACCAGCATCCCACGCTATACCCGTAGGATTTGCAAAAGTCGCATACACCTTCTCTTGAGCATTCATTACGCCGACTGCACATAGCAAGACGAGCGTAAATAGCAATCTTGTAAATTTTTTCATAAGTAATAAATAAATTAAGTAAAAAAAATATATATTTGGGTGCAAAGGTAAGCAAAAAAATAACAACACGACACAGAAAAAGCACGAAAATACCCGTCATTAACTTTTATTAATAATCCATGGGAGTAAAGTAACTATTCAACACCCCTATTATTGGGTCGGCCTACGGCCTCAAATTATCAAAACCCAGTGCCTTTTTGTCAAAACCAGGCGGGTTTTGAGAAAAAGGCACCGCCTTTTGAAAAATCCCCGCCTGGGAATATTTATTTTCGTTTTTGTCTCATGACAACCGTTTCCCTATATATTGTAAATCGCACTATTTAAGTAACACTTCTCACACCTCCCTCACCTAACTTAGGTGTGAGAGGTGTGAGAAGTGAGGGTTGTTTTCTGTGATTAACAATATATAGGAATAGTGTAACTCTGAGGTCAACCGGCTTCTCGCTCCACGTATTCCGAAGGTGACAAGCCGAAGTGTTTGCGGAAGATGGTTGAGAAGTGAGCCAGGTTGGAGAATCCTACGGAATAGGCCACCTGTGTAATATTGACTTTCTGCTCCTTCAGCAGTCGTGCAGCCTGCTCTAAACGGATGTTGCGAATGAACTCGCTGGTGGAGATGCCCGTCATCTCCTTCATCTTACGATGCAGCTGTGCACGGCTGATGCCCACCTCCTGAGTCAGCATGTCAACGTTGAAGTCGCTGTTGGAGAGGTTTTTGTTGACTGCCTTCATGATGCGCTCCATCAGCAACTCATCGTTGCCCTTGATTTCAGGCACCTCCACACGGTCGCTCTGCAGTTGTGCACCGCTGTACTTGCCCTTCAGACGCTGGCGTCCGGCAATGAGGTTGTCGATATTCTTGTGCAGTTCCTCCATATTGAAGGGTTTGGCTAAGAAGGCATCGGCACCGCGCTCAAGTCCCTGCAGACGATTAGCGACGTCGGCCATTGAGGTGAGCATGATAACGGGCACGTCAGAAATGTTGATGTTGGTCTTTATCATGCGAAGCATGGTGAATCCGTCCATCTGGGGCATCATCACGTCGCTGACCACAGCCTCGTATTCATTGGTCAACAGCTCTCGCAGTCCTTCCTTACCGTTATGGCAGAGGGTAAACTTATAGTATCGGCCTAATTCGGTAGCAATGTAACGTCCAATTTCCGGATCATCGTCGACAAGCAATACGCGATGCTTGGACGAGGACGAGGGAGCGGTAGTTGTCGGCACGGCAACAGCGGCAGCAGGTGTCTCAACCGTGTTTTCCTCCTGACTTCCAGCATTGTCATCATTCCCACTATTCACATCAGTACTCTCATTAACCACATTCACCGTTTCAGCAGCGTCGCTGACAAATTGTTCCTTAGACTCAATGTCAATTTCCGACGGTTTCAGGTGGGCATTGCCTAAGAGCAGGCTGACGGTAAAGACAGCTCCCGTACCGTCGGAACGGTTGGCAGCGGTGATGGTGCCGTGATGCATGTCGACAATCATCTTGCAGAGATTGAGCCCGATGCCTGTTCCAGAAACATGGAGACGGCGGGAGTTGCCACCCTGATAGAAGCGGTCGAAGATATGGCGAAGGCTGTCGGAGTCAATGCCGACGCCGTTGTCAATGACTTGCAGGCTGGCGTTATTCTCGTCGGCGGTGAGTACCACATCGATGGCTCCGCCGTCGGCCGTATATTTAAAGGCGTTGGAGAGCAGGTTGGTAATCACCTTGTCGAACTGACTGCGGTCAAACCAGACATCAAGGCGCTCAAGCCCCTCATGAAGGAAGCGGAACGTAATAGAACGCTCACGGGCATTATAGTCGAACATGCGGCAGACAGCCGATGTGAACTCCACCAAGTCGGTCTGCTCACATTGCAGCTGCATCTGCTGTTTGTCTATCTTACGGACATCGAGTATCTGGTTGACGAGGTTGAGAATACGCTGGGCATTGTTCTCAATCACACCCATCGACGGCTGGAGCACCGACTCATTGAAGCGCTGCAGCTCTTCTGGCGTTTTCAATCCATTGGTCTTGATGGCCTTCAGTTTCTCCAACGGTGCCAAAATGAGAGTAAGCGGCGAACGTATATCGTGGGTAGCATTGATGAGGAAGCGCATCTTCTCCTCGTTCAGGTGCTCGGCAGCACGGCGACGCCATACCCATCCCAAGAGTCCCAACAGGGCAACAAATGCTACAAAATAAAGGATATAGGCAAGGGTAGTACGATACCAGGGAGCGAGCACGGTCACGGTAATGAGTTTCTCAGGCGAGAAAACGTTACCAGCCATCGCACGTACCTTTATTTTATATTTGCCAGGACGCAGGTTGGAAAGCGTAAATTCATTCTGACCCTCGGCACCACGCTCCCAATCGCCACCGTTGATGCAGTATTCGAAGGTGACGTTCATCGGATTTTCGAAGTTCAGCTGCGAGAAGCAGAGCGTGAAGGTGTGGTCGAGATAAGAAAGCGTGAAATGGTCAGACTCGATGACGGCCTTCTCCGTAATTTGCACACCATTAAGCTCGGTAGTGGCATTGACAAAGGTACGTCCCACAAGGAATCCCGTCAACATGACCTCATCGCCGGCAGCCTGGTCGGCCGACACAGTAGCAGGGTTGAAGACGGTCAGGCCGTCGTTGTTGCCAAAGAGAATGCGGTCGTCGTTGGTATGGAGTCCAACTGCATAAAGGTATTCGTGCTTAGAGAGTCCGCTACCGTTGACATAGCCTATGAACTGCTGCTCGCTGGCATCGTACTGCCAGATACCCATCGAGGTTGAGCACCAGACATCGCCGTCGTTGGACTGCACGATGTAGTTTACGGTCTTGTCACGCAGCTGTTCACTGGCAGGGAACAGCGTGGTCTTCCGGGTAGCATGGTCGTAGAGGAAAAGGCCACAATCCGTGCCGATGGCGATATTGCCGTCGCTCAGTTCACAGAGCGAAAAGCACATGACACCGCTGAGAAGGTCGTTCCAGCCATAGGTCAGGAAGCTGCCCGTCTTAGGATTGAAACAGGACACGCCAGAGGCCGTACCCATCCAGATGCAACCGTTGCGGTCGGGCATCATACACATGACCCAGTCGTTACAGAGATGACCGGTTCGCACAGTATCGTTGCCCACATTGCGATAATTCTGCAAGGCGCCGGACTGAGGATTGTAGACACAGAAGCCCCGCGAGAAGGTGGAGATATAGATATTGCCAGTGGCATCACTGGTCATGTCGTTGAACTTGTCGCATTCGAAATTCACCTTCAGCGATGATGCGCCAGTAAGGGGATTGTAGGCATAGAGACCATTATCGGTACCAATCCAGTAGCGTTGGTGACGGTCACGGAAGATAAATTCTACAGGAGCAGGTGCCGAAGGATGGGCCACCACCCTACCCTTTGCATCGAAGCCATAGACGCCGACGCCCTGTACCGTTGACCAGATCATGCCACCATCGCCTTCACAGATAGACGAGATAGTCGAACCAAGGTTGATGTCCTGCGCCTCGAAACTCCAGTTACTGAACAGCATGGGACGCTGTGGTATCACGACCAATCCCTTGCGCTGCAGACCGAGCCACAGGTTACCGTGACGATCGGAAAGGATGCTCCACACCTTGGCGGTATTCAGGTTGGTACCAAACACGCTGACATCGTAACGCTCCAGCCGATGACTGCCGCGGAGAATGCGGAAGAGGCCGCTTCCGCGCGTACCTATATATATATTACCGTCTGCATCGGTGCCGACAGAGCTGAAAAGCACGTCGCGACCGGCTATGACACGCATGTCGATGACATCATCACACAACTTGCCCTCACAATAGGACACAATGCCGCGGAGACCGATAATGAGCACCTCTCCGTCGCGTTCGACGATGCCCATCGGCTCACCCTTCGACTGAATGTGCTGGAACTTGCCGTTGGAACGCATGACAACTGTATTGTCGTAGCCCGTTTTCCAGACGCGTCCCTTTGAATCCTCAAAGATATGGGTGAAATAATGGTTGTTGGCACTGTCGGCATAGGCATCAGTAGGCAGCAGTCGACTGTCATCACCAACAAGATAGGCTCCATAGCCCGCCGTCACCAACAGAATGCTGTCGCTACGAAGCTGGACAATCTCACTGATACGTGGCTGTATGTTTTCAGGGAACTGATAGTGTACAAAACCGCCCAATGCTTCGTCATAGCGGTCGAGACCTCGGTTGGTGCCAACCCAAAGACGTCCCTGACGGTCGCAAAGCATGCTGACCACCACATTGTTACAGATGGAAGAGGGATTGTCATCGCTATGCAGAAACACTTCGAAGCGGTAGCCGTCAAAGCGGTTCAAACCATAATCGGTGGCTATCCAGATGCTGCCATAGCGGTCTTGGCAGAGGCTGGCAACCAGTCCACTTGAGAAACGTTCGGAAGGTATGAAGTGTCCCGTCTGTGCCACAGCACAGGCGGCATTTAAGACAAATGCGAAAAATAACGATACAAATTTATTCATAGTTATGGTAAAACTAATCAAAATACGCTTGCAAAGATAATAAAAAAAACGAACAAATGCAAAGAATTAACGTTTCTTTTGCTTTTTTATTTGTTTCACGGTGCTCCCAAAAGAAAAGGTGGCCGCCTATATTCACATACGGGCAACCACCATGATTAGTTTTACCATAACTAATTCTTTCTACAAAAACTAACTACTAACTATAACTAATAACCTTATGCGTATGAGTATTGTTAAACTTCTTTTTGCGAGAAAACGCCATTTCTCATCGACGATGCAAAGGTAGGCATTTTTCCATGAAGTGACTATCTTATATGTTTCGGTTGTTTTCCTTTTCGTATTTATCCTGTATTTTTTGTGCATTTCTGCTGTTTTCTCATTCTTTTTAGTAACTTTGCAACCGAAATGGCAAAAAGCAGTGAAGAACTACTGTCCTACATCAGGGAAGGAAGGACGATGACGCAGCACGAAAAGCTGCGTCTTATCGTCAGTTTGAGTATTCCAAGCATCCTGGCACAGATATCGGCAACGGTCATGTTCTTTATCGATGCCGCAATGGTAGGCCATTTAGGAGCAAAGGCCTCAGCTGCCATCGGACTGGTGGAGACTACGGGCTGGCTGATGGGAGGACTGGCCTCGGCGGCGAATATGGGATTCTCTGTTCAGGTGGCACATTTCATCGGAGCCAATGACTTTGAGGCGGCACGGAGGGTGCTCCGCCAGTCGCTGGTCTGCTGTATGGCATGGGCACTGGTCATCTCGCTAACATCTCTCTTGATTGCGCCGTCCCTACCCTATTGGCTCGGCGGTTCCGAGGAGATAGCCCACGATGCCTCGCTCTACTTCGCCATCTTCGGCTTCAGCGGCATTTTCTTCCAGATGGAGGGGTTAGCAGGCTCTATGCTGAAATGTTCGGGCAATATGAAGATACCATCAGCCCTGAACATTGGCATGTGTGTGATGGACGTATGCTTCAACTACCTATTTATATATATACTCGACATGGGTGTGGTGGGAGCTGCCATCGGAACAGGACTGGCCATGCTCGTCACCGCCATACTGATGATGTATTTCCTGTTGGTGAAGTCAAAGATGCTTTCACTTGTGGGCCATCCAGGTTTCTTCAAGCCCAAGACAGACACCATCAGGACTGCCTTTAAGATTGGGGCACCAATGGGACTACAGCACATGCTGATGGGAGGAGCCTATATGGTGAGTACCATGATTGTTGCACCGTTAGGCACCATTGCCATTGCCGCCCACTCGCTGGCCATCACGGTAGAAAGCCTGTGTTATATGCCTGGCTACGGCATTGCCGAAGCTGCCACCACCCTCGTCGGACAGGCTGTCGGAGCCGGACAACGACTGCTGACACGCTCGTTTGCCTACATGTCGGTAGGATTAGGCATTGCCGTCATGACCCTCATGGGTTTGCTGATGTGGGTATTTGCACCAGAACTGATGGGCATTATGTCGCCCGTAGAGGAAATCATCGGATTAGGAGCCGAAGTGTTACGCATTGAAGCGTGGGCTGAGCCCATGTTTGCAGCCGCCATTGTGGCCAACGGCGTTTTCGTCGGAGCCGCCGATACTATCATTCCGGCTATCATGAGCCTGACGTCAATGTGGGCAGTACGCCTGACAATGGCAGCCTGGTTAGCTCCACGCTACGGTTTGCGAGGCGTATGGACTGCGATGGCTATTGAACTCACCTTCCGCGGCAGTATTTTCCTGATTCGTCTGGCACGAAGCAGTTGGCAAGGGGGCAAAAAAAAATAAAGTGATGATCGTCTCACGACGGTATCACATTTATCTTTTGTTATCCTTACTTTCTTACAATCTCAAACCTTAACTAACACCATTGAAAATCTTTTTTACCTTAACCAATACTTATCACTTCTGAAAAACTCTTTTTTACCTTAACTAATACCTTTTATTATATAGTGTCTATTGAAGATCTCTTGTCCTTTTGACGATGCAAAGGTACGACGTTTTTCGGAAGTGGCAATAATATTCTGGCTTTTTTGCAAGAAAAGACCTCTCTTTTTGACGTAAATCAAGGGACTGTGCGCGAACACAGCCCCTTGACATCACTATTTTGCTTTCCGTCCTAGCTTAAGCAAGCAAGCCCAAAGTCGATATTACCTCACCGTTATCTTGTTAGCTTTTCCATCTATTACCTTAATATATAAGCCCGGCTTCAACTGAGCGTCGCTGACACGTCGGCCATCAAGGGTGTAGGTTCCGTCAGGTTTCGACGTGGCAACAGTTGTCGTGGTGATACCCGAAAGGTCGTCGATGGCGTGGTACCTCAGCTGGAAGCCCGTTGCACACCACCATCCTTCGCGATTATCCTTGCTCGTCGCGTCGCCGAACTTGTGCCACCAACCAGAATGGGCGCCAGTCTTAGAGCTCACAAATCCTATGGTTACAGACCCCTTGGCCGGTACGTAGATGGGAGTCGTATTGAGCGTTTCCCAGACATTGCTTACTGGCAGGTCTAAATAATCCTTTGACAACGTAGGCGTCACGACCGTCTGATCGCCACACTTCAAGTAGCCGTGCTGGTCGCTGATGCAGAAGTGCTCAGTAGTAGCCTGACACTCCAGCACGTAATAGCCCTCGGGCAGGTCGCTGACAGTCTGGCGGATCTCCATCGTAGCCGTTTTCTGGGTAGTACTCCACCAGGCATTCCAGCAGGTCTTGTCGAATTTAGTCGTAGCCTTCTGGTCACCAGCTGTAAAGGTGCCGACAGCAGTTTCCCAGCCCGTAGCTTTCTCATTGGCAAAACTGGGGAACTTGGGCTGCTTCGACGAACGGGTAAAGGCCAGATAAGTATTCGTCAGTTCGTCCAACGTAGTCATGTGCTTCAAGAAATCATCAATCGTCGTAGCCTCCTTGGCGTCTTTGAGCGCTTGCTTCATCGACTCGTAATAAGGACAAGGCTTCTGTTCGATGGCTTTCAAAGTGGCCTCTACCATGTCGAGCAATGGCATCATCTCCCCAGCTATCCGATGATAATCAAGCAACAATTTGGCCTCGTCTAACGACCGCATTTCAATAGCGGTGATGGACTGCATCTTCTTTATTAGATCGTCGTTCAGGGCAGTATACTGGGAGAAATATTGCTTCTGGGCTTCAGCCTGCAGCTGCAACTTGGCCAATCCGTCGGCAATGGCAGCCTCACGGGTGTCAAAGAGCTGGTGCAGGGCCAAGGCATCGGCCTGAGCTAAGGCGCCCATCGAATAGAATGCCACAATGGCCTTGCTATAGGTGTCAGAATTGAAAGAAAACGACTCCATGTTCCAAGCATCAGTACTGCTTAGCTTGGCAACCTGACTGGTCAGAGACTTACCGTCAGCCGAGAGATACAGTTTCATATTGTTACCACTGTTGATGGAGGCCGCACGGAACACATAGTTCTGTCCGGGCACCACGTCAACTACCGTCTTAACGGCCGATGTAGTGGTAGAACCGCCATTCATGTGAGCCTGCAAATAGGCTCCACCATGATAGCCGCCATCGCCCACCACCTGGAACTGCGGCTCTGCGAGAGCAGCACCGGTGCCGCTGGTCCAACCCGTGAAGCCGAGGTTAAACTCACCGTTGGGCAGCAGGTTGCCACCAACATAGTACGTCTTGCCATCTATCTCGATAGCATCGCCGGCAGCAAGTGCGTCGTTGGTATAATATTCCTTACCATTCAAGTCCACCACATGCAAACGATAGGCTGTACCATCGTCGCCCTCGGGTATATTATAGGTATAATTGGAAGCCGTCTCCTTCTGGGCAATGGTCTCAAGGGGCACCCATAAGCCTTCGTTCGTTTTCTTCTGTACCTCCATCAGTCGGTTATACTCACCGTTGGAGTCATACCAGGTCAGCTTCGTCACCTTGCCATTCTCACCAGCCACTTCCTTAAACTTCGAGGGAGCATACTGACGAGGTGTGGTAGGTACGAAGTCGTACTTGCCGTTGTAAGCGAGAGGTGATGTCATGGAAGCGTAATATTCACCGGCAGGTGTCAGTTTGCCGTTCAGATAGAGTTTTGAAATATCAGCCTCACTATTCCAATAGTAATAGCGCTCCACATAGGCATAGCTATTCAGTTTGGTACAGATACTCTGCAGGGCTGTCTTCACCTGAGCTTTGGTCACACCCGCTGCAAAGGCACCGTTCTTGTTCCACGAGGCACCCCAGCACCACTCTGAAATCCAAACGGGACGCTTGTACTTATTCGACCAGTTAGCGATGTTGCCAAAACTACCTTCTGGCCAGTAGCAATGCAGGTCGATGATGTCACAACGCCAGCCGCGAGCATCGATGGAGTCCAGGAACTCAGCCAAGAAGCCCGTAGCATCCCCATAGTCGCTACCGTCCCAGGAAGCTGGTGAGCAGAGACGCAGACCGGTACGCATCATATTCTCCCAGTTGTCCAGAATGGTTTTCAGGTCCTGCGGATGGTCGTCAGACGAGTTGCGTGGCTCATTGTTGTTCTTGGTATGAGGCGACTGCGAGGTACCACCGATGGTGGCCGACGAGGGCCAGTCTTCGTAGATGTGATTAGGCACCCACTCATAGTCGGGCAAGAAACTGCTGTTTCCCTGCCCCCAGTCATAGCTACTCTGAACATTCAGAGCGCTCAGTGCTGTTTTATCCATGTAATTGGCCAACTGCTTCTTACCGGTGTCGTACCATTTGAAGACACGATAGGAAGAAATCTTCTGGTCGAGCACTTCAGGCAGGCTGGCCACTTCCAGGTCATTGTCAGCAGCAATGAAGCAGCGGCTATAACCGCGACCACTGGCCTGTGTCGAGAAAGTCACCATGTAGCCACGCTTCAGCTTAAACGAGCGTATCTTGTTATTCAGCTCGGCATCCTTCAGCGTGTTCATGTAACCACCAGTATTCTTCGTAGTGAAGCTGTTGACCGACGTTCCTCCGAAGTCTGGTTCAGAATAGACCGTCAGCATCTGCTTGTCAGGATAAGGCAGGATGATGGCACCACAATTATAGATCTTCACCTGGCAGTTGTTGTTGTTCACGGCCTTGGCACCGTTGATGGTGACATATTTCGCCAGCAGTTTGATGGCTGCCGACGGTTTCACCTTTTCTAATATAACAACAGCATGCTCAGTATTGACAATATCAATGGAGCCACCGTCGGCAAAAGGTTCGTCACCCGTCACCGTATAATCCCAGTTATCACTAATGGTCACCGCCTCCGTTACCTGGGCGATCTTCTTCTTGGTATTGGCAGCCGTGCTGCCCAGCGGTAATCCAATGAGGAGCATCAGCCCCACCATTGAGGTTAGAATCCGTTGTTTCATATTTAAGTCTTTTTAGGTTATTGTCCAATCAGCCGCTCAATGACCTCAAGGCACTTGACGCTACTAACAGGCTTCGACAGGAAATCGTCACATCCAGCCTCCTCTGCCAGACGACGATCGCTATCGAAAGCATTGGCCGTAAGCGCCACCACAGGCAATTCCGGATATTTCTCCTTGATCTTTGCAGTAGCCACCAAACCGTCCATCACGGGCATCTTCACATCCATCAGCACAAGGTCTATACCGCCCTTATCAACCATATCACAGGCTTCCTGGCCATTCTTAGCCCTGAGGTACAGATAGTTACGCTTCAAAATATAAGACATCAAAATGTAATTGCTGTCGTTGTCTTCTGCAACTAAAATAGTTTTCATCTATAGATAAATTAAAGAATTAATGTACGCACGTTATTATATTTGCTACAAAAGTACAAGTTTTATGCGAAAAACTTTGTTTTTTCCAAACTTTTTAACTAATTTTGCACCAAATTATTTTATTAACGACAAAACTACCAAAAAGACTACCAAAATGAAACTACAACTTATTTCTTGTGCGCTGGCTTTGTCTGCAAGCCTTTCCGCTTCGGCCCAAAGCCATGTATTGGACGTGAAAACCGCTAAGTTAGGTGCCCCTGTACAGTCAACCATGTACGGCATCTTCTTTGAAGACATCAACTATGCTGCTGACGGCGGCCTGTATGCAGAGCTGGTGATGAACCGTTCGTTCGAGTTCCCCAATGCCTTTGCAGGATGGGACATCTCGGGCAAGGTGACGCTGAAGGACGACGGTCCCTTTGAGCGTAACCCCCATTACGTACGCTTAGCACCATCAGGCCATAGTGACAAACACACCATGATTGAGAACCGCGGCTTCTTCGGCATGGGTGTCAAGGGCGGTGAAGAGTATCGCTTCTCTGTCTGGGCACGTGTTCCCGACGGCGGTCAGGCCAAGCTGTGGATTGACTTGGTGGATAATGCCACCATGAGCGATGACCAGAAACTGGGCAACGCCGGTGTGGACATCAGCGGTAAGGAGTGGAAGAAATACACCGCCATTATCAAGCCAAAGCGTACCTTCGCCAAGGCTCACCTCCGTGTATGGGGCGACAGTAAGACAACGACTGATGTAGAGCATGTCAGCCTTTTCCCCGTCAAGACATGGAAAGGCCGTGAGAACGGCATGCGTCTGGACTTGGCACAGGCCTTGAACGACATGAAGCCCGGCGTGTTCCGCTTTCCCGGCGGTTGTATCGTCGAGGGCACCGACTTAGAGACGCGCTACCAGTGGAAAAACAGCGTCGGACCAGTTGAGAACCGTCCGCTGAACGAAAACCGCTGGCACTACACCTTCACCAGCCGTTACTTCCCCGACTACTACCAGAGCTACGGCCTCGGTTTCTTCGAGTTCTTCCAGCTTTGTGAGGATTTCGGCTGCGAAGCCCTGCCCGTCATCTCGTGTGGTCTCAGCTGCCAGTTCCAGAACCCCGACCCGACAAAGAAGGGCGTACACGTTGACATCGACGACCTCGACGACTACATTGAGGATGCCCTCGACCTCATCGAGTTTGCCAACGGTCCTGCAGACTCTGACTGGGGCAAGGTTCGCGCCCAGATGGGTCACCCCGAACCCTTCAACCTGAAGTTCCTCGGCGTGGGTAACGAGCAGTGGGACTACGATGAGCAGCACGGCGGCTACGGCCCCGTCTTCACCGAACGTCTGAAGAAATTCCGCGACAAGATACGTGAGAAATATCCCAACATCAAGCTCATCGGCACTACCGGCCCGAACTCCGAAGGCTGGGACTTCGACCTGCTGCAGCCCCGCATGAAGGAGTTGAAGGTCGACCTCTACGACGAGCACTACTACCGCAACGAGCAGTGGTTCCTCAGCCACGGACTGCGCTACGACTCCTACGACCGCAAGGGTCCGAAGGTGTTTGCCGGCGAATATGCCTGCCACGGACGCGGTAAGAAGTGGAACCATTTCGAGACCTCGCTCTACGAGGCTGCCCACATGACAGGTATCGAGCGTAATGCCGACATCGTCCACATGGCTACCTACGCCCCGCTCTTCGCCCATGTTGAGGGCTGGCAGTGGCGCCCCGATGCCATCTGGTACGACAACCTCCGCTCCTTTAAGTCCGTCAGCTACTACGTGCAGCAGCTCTTTGCCATGAACAAGGGCACCAACGTGCTGTCGCTCACGATGAACGGCAAGCCCGTAGCCGGACAGGAAGGGCAGGACGGTCTGTTCGCCTCCTCCGTATTCGACAAGCAGACAGGTGAGATTATCGTCAAGGTAGTGAACACCTCGAAGCAGGCTCAGCCCATCACCCTTCAGCTGCAAGGCCTGAAGGGAGAACCCACTGCCGACGTCATTACCCTGAGCCACAATGGTTCGATGGACGATGAGAACACGCTCGACGATCCAGAGAAGATCGTTCCAGTGCTGAGCGGCATGAAATGTGAAGCCGGTAAGAAGTGTGCCCAGCTTGTGGACAACCTCCCCGCCATGTCGTTCCGTATCTATAAAATAAAGAAATAATAATAAGGGAAAAGCCCACCCAAGCCCTCCCAAAGGGAGGGATGTTTAAATAGATAATACATTTGAAAATGGAAAAGAAAAGAAGCAATGCCTCCCATCAGGTAACCAGACATCCCCTCCTTTGGAGGGGCTTGGGGAGGCCTTTTGTCACTATTTGTTTTTCACTGTTCTTTAGCCTCGCAGGAGCGCAGAGTCTGCTCTACCCAAAGCATTTTGACTTGCAAGAGGTGACATTAACTGACGGGCCGATGAAAACGGCTATGGACACAAACATTGAGCTGTTGATGAAATATGACGTCGACCGGCTCCTCACCCCCTTTGTGCGACAGGCAGGACTCTCTGCCACGAAAGACACCAAGAGTGCCTACTACAACTGGGAGAAGAAGCATCCCAACTTCCCGAACTGGGGCGGCGATGCCGGCTTCGACCTGAGCGGTCATGTCGGCGGTCACTATATCACGGCATTAGCACTGGCCTGGGCTGCCAGCCACGACGAGGCTCAGCGCACCGTACTGAAAGAGCGTCTGGACTATGTACTCCGCGTGATGAAGGACTGTCAGGACCAGTACGACCAGGACACCGAGGGCCTCTACGGCTTCATCGGCGGCCAGCCCATCAACGACTCGTGGAAGGCACTCTACAAGGGCGACCTGTCGAAAATCCGCAACAACTGGGGCTGGGTGCCCTTCTACTGCCAGCATAAGATCCTGGCTGGTCTACGCGATGCATACGTCTACACCCGCAGCGACGTAGCCAAGGAGCTGTTCCGCAAGCTTGCCGACTGGAGCGTCAACCTCGTGAGCAAGGTGTCGGAGAACGACTTTCAGGGTTTCCTCGGCTGTGAGCACGGCGGTATGAACGAGACACTGCTCGACGCCTACCAGCTCTTTGAAGACAAGAAATACCTGACGGCTGCCAAGAAATACTCCCACAAGGATATGATCAACAACATGCAGTCGCTCAACACCACCTTCCTCGACGGCAAGCACGCTAACACGCAGGTACCTAAGTATATAGGCTTTGAGCGTATCTACGAACTGGACAAAACGGCTACCTCCTATAAGAAAGCTGCCGAGAACTTCTGGACCGACGTGGCTACGAACCGTACCGTCTGCATTGGCGGCAACAGCGTGGGCGAGCATTTCCTGTCGAAAGCCAACTCCAGCCGCTACATTGACCAGTTAGACGGTCCGGAGTCGTGTAACACCAACAACATGCTGAAGCTCTCCGAGATGCTGGCCGACCGCACAGGCGATGCCAAGTACGTCGACTTCTATGAGCAGGCCATGTGGAACCACATCCTCTCGACCCAAGATCCTGAGACGGGCGGCTACGTCTACTTCACCACCCTGCGCCCACAGGGCTACCGCATCTATTCGACGGTGAACCAGGGCATGTGGTGCTGTGTGGGAACTGGCATGGAGAACCACTCCAAGTATGGACACTACATCTACAGCCACGACGGTAAGGAAACCCTCTACGTGAACCTCTTCACGCCCTCGAAGCTTGTAAGTGACGATTTCGTCGTCACCCAGGAAACCAACTTCCCCAACGACCAGGCCACCACGCTGACTGTTGGCAAGGCCGGCAACTACGCCATTGCCATCCGTCACCCGGCCTGGGTAGGTGAAGGCTTTGAGATTGTCATCAACGGTGAAGCGATCGACCGCACGGCCAAGAAGGGCACCGCCAGCTACGTTACCGTCAGCCGTCAGTGGAAAGAGGGCGACAAGATTGAGGTATTGCTGCCCATGGAGTTGCGATACGAGGAGTGTCCCAACTATTCCGACTTCATCGCCTTCAAGTACGGTCCTATTCTTTTAGCTGCCCAAACCACCTCTTCTGCTCAATCCGTGGTCGATGGTTTAGCCATCGAGAAGCTCCAGAACGAGTACGCCGGCGCTGGCCGTATGGACCACGCCCCCGGCTCGATGGCCTCATCGAAGAAGCTGACATCGGCTCCGATGCTCATTGGCAACCGCAGCGACGTGCTGAACCGCATCAGCCGTCTACGCTCTCCTGAGCTGAGCTTCAGCATCGATGTCAGCCGTCCTGGCGTCGACAGCTACCACTGGACGTCACTCAAGCTCCAGCCTTTCTACCAGATTCACCACGCCCGCTATGCCTGCTACTGGTATCAGCAGACTGAGGAGAACTTCAAGAACAGCTCAATGGCAGCCGATGAGAACGCTGCAGCCGCACTGGCTGAGCGTACCATTGACTTCGTGGCTCCAGGTGAGCAGCAGAGCGAGGCTGGTCATGAAAGTAAGCACTCCAGTGAGTCGACTACCGGCAACTACAATGGCGAAGCCTACCGCGATGCTCGTGCCAACGGCTACATCCAGTATTCGCTCTTTAATAAGAAAGGTGTAAAGGAAAACCTCTCCATCATGCTTCGCTTCACCACAGCCGACAAGGGCCGCAAGGGTACACTCACGGTCGACGGCACAAAGATTGCCGACATCACCGTGGCCTCATCGGTGAAGAATGCCGACAACGGTTTCTACAACGTGGAATTCCCCATTCCCGCTGCACTGGCCGTCGACAAGAACGGCAATGCCAAGGAGAAGTTTGAGGTTCGCCTCACAGCCTCAGCATCTACGATGATTCCAGGCCTGTACTACATGCGACTGATGAGCGGCTACCAGGAGAACCCCGACCAATACAAGTTCGTGGCTAATCAGTGGACAACAGGCGACGGAGGTCGCGTCAGTGCCTCGAACATCACCTACGACACGCAGAAGAACATCATTCACGTCAACGCCGGAACGGGTGCCAACAACGTGGCTTTGATGCTCAACTACAACAATTTAGACTATACAATCGACAAAAACGAGAAGTTCCTCGTCGTTCGCGGCAACAACCTGAAGACCACCTCCGGCGCCAGCTACCTGTGGTGGCTCAACGGCGCAAACAAAGGTTCGCAGGTGGCTCCCACTACCGTCAAGGAGATAACCATCGACGACCAGAAACAGCAGGTCATAGCCTGGGACATGACGAAGAGCAATCTCTATGATAACTTCAGCGGCGACCGTCCCTCGGTGTGCATGGGTCAGACCATTTTTGGTCTGACCTCAACCACCGGCAAGAGCGACATCTTCGACATCAACTTTGTGGATAACGTGGAGCAGTACATTACTGTTACCACAGGTATCCGCCGACCAAAATCGGCCATTCAACCCTGCAACGACTACTACACTCTTAGTGGCGTGAAGACAACACCCACTCGTCGCGGCATCTATATCAGCAATGGCAAAAAGGCCATCATGAAATAAACACCATCGACACATTGTCAAACAACAAGATTAACTCTTACCGCCTCCTTGCTTAATGACGTACTTCTGGTAGTAGTTAATGAGCAGAGTGGTGAGGGGCAGGGCGATAATCATGCCGAGGATGCCGAGCAATGAGCCCCAGATGGAGAGCGAAAGGAGGATGATGGCGGAATTAAGACCCGTGACATGACCCATGATCTTAGGCGTAAGGAAAGTGTCCTGAATAATCTGCACCACGGCAAAGACGATGAGCGCCATCAGCAGGATAAGCCAGAAGTTCTGTCCCGTATCGGCAGCCTTGACAATGGCCAGAATAATGGTGGGGACAAAGCCTACCAACTGGAGGTAAGGTACCATGTTGAGCAGTCCGATGAACAGGCCCAAGCCGATGGCCATTGGGAAGTCGATAATCAGGAAACCGATGCTGAACAATATGCCTACACACAAGGCCACCAATGCCTGACCGCGGAAATACTTGTTCATACCTTCCTCAACGTCAGCCACCAGCCGCTTGGCAAACGGACGATAGCGACGGGGCAACAACAGGGCCCAGCCTCCGGTTATCTTCTCATAGTCAAGCAATATAAATAAGGTATAAAGGGCGACCATGGTCAGCGAAAACACACTCGACAGAATACTGATGCTCTGGGCAATGACGGCCCACACCTTGGGAATGGCCGACTTCACCGTGTCAATGAATCCATCCTGCGTCACCAACTTCTTCAGTTGCTCAATATCCACATAATCGTGGATGAGCTGCTGCACCTGTCGCGGTATGTTACTCACGGTCTCGTCGGTCTGCACATAGTTGAGGATCATCGCCGTCACACGTCCACCCTCATCTATCATCGGCGGAATCATCAGCCAAAAGACACCAGTCAGGATACCACCTACCACGACAAACGACAGCAGGATGGCCACAATGCGAAACTTGAGCCGACAGCGGTACTGGAAGAACTTGACAAGCGGGAAAAGCAGATACGACAACAGCCACGCTAAGAAAAACGGCACCAAGACGCCACTCAGTCTATTGAGCAACATGACGATGCCAACGACGAGGATGACTGCCAGCATGCCACGCACAAAAGTGTCAAACGTTATCTGCTTTCTTTCCATAACGAGTGCAAATATAGCAAATTCGCAGCAAAACTAACGGTCTTTAACTCCCTTTAACTCCATAAACACCCAAAACTCCCGAAAAAGTATTACTTTTGCACGCATTATGAGCGTTACAGAATTCATCAACCAGCACAAGCGCCAACGACAGTTCTCGTTCGAGGTGCTGCCACCATTGAAGGGCACGGGCACCAGCAAGCTCTTTGCCGACATCGACAAACTGGCTGAATTGGAGCCGGCCTTCATCAACATCACCACCCACCACTCCGAGTACGTTTACCGTGAGTTGGCCGACGGTCGCTTCGAACGCAGCCGCGTTCGCCGCCGTCCGGGCACCATTGCCATTGCCGCCGCCATCCAGCAGCGCTACCATATTCCCGTACAGCCGCATGTCATCTGCAGCGGTGCCACCGTCGAAGACATAGAATATGAACTGCTCGACCTGCAGTTCTTAGGCATCCACGACCTGCTACTGCTTCGTGGCGACAAAGCCAAGGAGGACAGCCGCTTCACCCCTACCCCTGGTGGCCATGCCCATACCACCGAGTTGATCCAACAGGTGCAGCGTTTCAACGACGGGTTCTTTGCCGACGGCACGCCCATCAAGAACCCTGGACGTAAGTTCGACTTTGGCGTTGCCTGCTATCCCGAGAAGCACGAGGAGGCCCCCAATATGGAAATGGACATGCAGTACTTGAAGCAGAAACAGGACCTTGGGGCCCAATATGCCGTGACGCAACTGTTCTTCGACAATGAGAAATACTTCAAGTTCGTGGAGCAGGCCCGCCAAATGGGCATCACCATTCCCATCATCCCAGGCATCAAGCCTTTGGCCAAGCTCACTCAGCTGACCGTCGTGCCCAAGACCTTCCACTGCGACATCCCAGAACCGCTGGCCCGCGAAATCGTGAAATGCAAGACTGACGAAGATGCCCGCCAATTAGGCATTGAGTGGACAACGGAACAATGTCGCGAGCTCTATGCTCACGGGGTTAACAACATCCACTTCTACACCGTTTCTGCCGTCGACTCTGTTGTTGAAATCACCAAGCGATTGTTACTATAAATGAAAAAACTGTTGACATTGAGCCTGCTTCTGCTCGCACTGGGTAGCCAGGCACAGACCGCGAGAAAGTTTACGCTGAACCTGACCGACGACGGAAAGGCTCAGATGGTGTGTTTCCTACCCACAACGCCCTCGGGAAAAGCCATTGTCGGCGTGCCGGGCGGTGGCTACTCCATGCTCTCGAACAGCCATGAGGGCTATCTGGCCTCCGACTGGCTCAACCAGCAGGGCATTGCCTACTTTGTGGTGAATTACCGCCTGCCTGACGGTGACCGTACCAAGCCGATGGGCGATGTGGAACAGGGTATCCGTACAGTACGTGACTCGGCTGCCGTTTGGGGCATCAACCCACGCGACGTCGGCATCATGGGATTCTCGGCTGGCGGCCATCTGGCATCAGTCATCTCCACCCACGCTGAATGGGACGTGCGCCCTGACTTCAGTATTCTGTTCTATCCCGTCATATCAATGGATGAGCGTGTATCGCACAAGTGGTCGTGCCGTAACTTCCTTGGCGAGGAAGGTCAGAAGGACCCCAATCTGGTGCGTGATTTCTCAACAGACAAGGTGGTGCGCCGCCACCTGACGCCTCCTGCCGTCATCATCTCGGCCAGCGACGACCGTCTGGTGCCTTTCGTAACCAATGGTCTGGCTTACTATCAGGCCATGCGTCAGGCTGGCAATGAATGTGCCATGTATGTCTACCCCACTGGTGACCACGGCTTCGGTTTCGGCCCCTGGTTCAAATACCACGACCAGCTGCTGACCGACCTCGGCAACTGGCTGAAGACCCGTCAGACACCTAAGACCGACGCAGTTCGCGTGGCCTGCATTGGCAACAGCATTACCGACGGTCACGGCATCGACATGGCCACAGCCTACGGCTACCCCGCTCTGCTGCAGAAGCGTTTGGGCGACAGCTACTGGGTCAGGAACTTCGGCGTGAGCGGACGTACCATGTTGAACAAGGGCGACATGCCCTACATGAAAGAGCAGGCATGGAAGGATGCCTTAGCCTTCAGTCCCGACATTGTCGTCATCAAACTCGGCACCAACGACTCGAAGCCCCAAAACTGGCAATACGGCAATGAGTTTGGTCAGGACTTGGAACAGATGATTCTTGCGCTGCGTCCAGATCTGGCGCAGAAGAGCAAAAAGTCGAAGAAAGCCAAAAAACCTGTAACCGACGTAAAGCCCCGCATCATTCTCTGCACACCTATTCCCGCCATCAAGTCGACCTGGGACATCAGCGATGCCGTTATCACCAACAACATTATTCCCATCCAGCAGGAAATTGCCGCTAAATACGGCTTAGAGGTAGTCGACTTGCACACGCTCTTCAACGGCGGAGCCGAGCTGATGCTCGACGACGGTATCCATCCCAACGGTAAAGGTGCCGAGCGATTGGCCGAGATTATTGCCGGCAACATCAGCAAGTAACTATTATATAAGCGCCACTAAAGTAGGGAAAAGGCACCGAGTTACTGGGAGTTTGCCGTAGAGTTATTACCGTTTGCGTACGCCCAAACAACTGTTTGCGTATACCCAAACAACCGTGCGCGTACGCCCAAACAACCGTTTGGGTATACGCAAACGCTGTTGTTGAATTTTTTTTGAGGGGCACCCAGGGGGCACACTTGGGGCACCCTTTTAGGCCAGTGTGCCCCTAAATAAACATCTAATAAACAAGCTATTAACCCTATTTAGGGGCAAGGGGGCACACTTTTTTTGTTTTTTCATTCTGGTATCAGGGCCGAGATACAATATCCCAAAAGTATGAATTCTGAACGCAGAGGTACGAAATAATCATTATTCTAAGGGTTTCTAACCGAAAAATGCACTTTTTAATCGCATTTTATCTGATTTTAGCAGTTTTGAACATCGTATTTGAAGTTTTTTGTGTATATTTGCACCGTGTTTCGTAAGATACACATAAATATGCTCATCTTTCACGAACGAATTTGCACCTCAAAGCGGAAGCGAGCGAAATATAACTATCTAAGGAGCATGCGCTACAAGCGCAGGCTTCTCCATAAGATAGTTAAGGCCGTGCAAAGCCTGTTCGTGATATGGCAGAGTGCTTGCGCTTTCTTTATGCCATGAAGTTAGTGCTGGCTTTAGGTTGAGAATAGTATTAACTTGTAATAGCGAATTATGAAGAATCTGATTTTGAGTTTAGCATTTCTCGCAATGAGCGGGTTTGCCACTGCGCAGAAAACAGTGACAATTAAAGGTGGCACCATCGTCCCGGTTGAGGCCGTCAAGAATGTGCGCGCAACTGAGGTACAAATCGGACAGAACGTGGACTTCAAAGTCGCACGCGATGTCATCGTAGATGGAGTAGTTGCCATTCCATTGGGAACTATTGTGAAAGGTAGTGTCTATGAAGCCAAACGGTCAACGGCTTTCGGAACGAAAGGTCGGTTGGGAATCAAATTGAGGTATTTGAACCTTCCGTCGGGTGATGTTGTGAACTTCGCCTCATCCGATGTTTACATTCAAGGAAAGAACCGAACGGCATTATCAGTCATCATCTTCTGCTGTACATGTTTGCCCTTCCCTTGCGGTTCAAAAGCGGAACTGAAAACGGGCGTGGAATATGACGCGACGGTAGCGAACAACACAACCGTGACAATTGAGTAAACCATATAATTCTATGAGATTGATAAGACATAAAATGCTTCGGGAGGCTGCCGCTGAATCGCCAGCGCCGGCCTCCCGAATCTCTGTTCTGTCTGTACTTTATCAGATACTACGCGGCCTTTCCAAGCTCATACAGCCTTTCGGGGGCGAAGTCCACGCCGTTGAACCACTCCAGCGTCCAGTCGGTGAGGGCGAACTGCACGAACTTGTCGTGTTCCAGCAGCTGCTCGCGTAGCTTGCCGACGAGCAACGGACGGAAATCGACGATGCGGCGCTCTCCGTTGCTGAACTCCAGTTCCATCGTGTAGTCGTGCAGGTAGTCCACATCGACCACTCTAAGCAACTCCTGATTCTCCATAATCTTTTATTTTAAAGGGTCAATGGGCAATGCTTCTTCACCGGCCTGCAGGCGTGCCCAATTCGCCATCAGCTCGTCGTGATGCTCGTCCATCCACTCGAACACTTTCTTCAGTGCCTTTCGCGGCAGCTGGCCCTTCACCACGCCCTTGTGGATGGTGATGGTGCAGCGATAGTCACCGTAGCGCACATGGAAGTGCGGCGGGTTATGGTCGTCACCGAACATCGCTATGATGATACCGAAAAATCTGCTAATCTCTGGCATAATCATTCTTGTTTTGCTGTTTCTTGGCTGCAAATTTACGAAAAGTTTCCGATATTATAACGCTTTTCGTCGGAAAAGTGAAGAAAAATACTCATCCCTCCTCTCGAATCTCTTTCCCGTCTGTACCTTTATTATATACTCTGCTCTATTCTCAGCTTTCCCCGTTAAAGATGCAAAAAGCGGGAGAAAAAGAAAAACGAGCTACATCTCTGCAACTCGTTGACCATTCAGTGTAGCGGGAGCCGGGATTGAACCGGCGACCTCATGATTATGAATCATGCGCTCTAACCAGCTGAGCTATCCCGCCATCATTTTCGTTTTTGCGGGTGCAAAGGTAGCACTATTTTTTGAATTAACAAAATTTCTCTTGAAAATATTTTCGAATTTGATAAAAAAGTAGTAATTTTGCCCCTAAATCAGTATTTCTAATCGGGTTTACATGAATACAAAGAAGCAAAAACTCTATATTGAGTACCCATTAGCTACAAAATCTTCCAACATTGTTTGGGAGCAGATAGGCACCATCCATGGTCTGGAAAGATGGTTAGCAGACTATGTGGAAGAGGTTCGCGAGGGCATCATCGCACTCACTTGGGGCGAGGAGTGGACAGAGCACCATACCCTGGAAGCACAAGTGATTGACCAGCAGAGGAACCAGTTCATCAGATTACAGTGGGTAAACGAGGACGATCCTGATGCCTACTGGGAGATGCGTATTGGCCGAAGTGAGTTGACAGACGAGTTGTGTCTACTTGTTTCAGACTATGCATTTCCCGAGGACATTGACGACCTCCACGACCTGTGGGACGGCAACATGGAACGTCTGCACAGGGTTAGTGGACTATAAGAGGAATGATGTTTCGCATAAAGAATTGGATAAAGTCATTCCGACTGGTCAGGAAATTAGACATATTCGTTGCCAAACAATTCCTGCAATTGTTTGTGGGCGCTTTTTTTATCTGCCAGTTTGTGCTGATGATGCAATTTCTGTGGCGCTATGTGAACGAGCTGATAGGCAAAGGCCTGTCGCTGGAAATCATGGCACAGTTTTTCTGGTACATGGGACTGATGCTGATGCCACAGGCCTTCCCGCTGGCTATTCTTCTGTCATCACTCATTGTTTTCGGAAACCTCGGTGAGAGTTCTGAGCTAACGGCTATTAAGGCAGCGGGCATCTCGCTTCTGCAAGCCTCGCGAGCTATCATTGTTATTGTGTTCGCCGTTGCCGGTATTTCCTTTTACTTCCAAGACATTGTAGGTCCCCATGCCGACAAGTCATTCTACCAGCTACTGCTGTCGGTCAAACAGAAGAGTCCCGAACTGGAAATACCCGAAGGCGTGTTCTACGACGGTATACCAAACGCCAACCTCTATGTACAGAAGAAAGACTTACAGACAGGCATGCTCTACGGCATCATGATCTACCGGCGTACGAACAGCTACGAAGACCAGGCCATCATCCTTGCCGACTCTGGAATGCTACAGTCAACGGCCGAAAAGAAGCACCTGATACTGAACCTATTTAACGGCGAATGGTTCGAAAACATGCAGTCTCAGGAGTTAGGCGGCTCTGCTAATGTGCCTTATCGCCGCGAGACATTTGCCCAAAAGCATATCGTATTAGACTATGACGGCGAGTTCACATTGGCCGACGAATCGGGTGTTGCCGCCGACCCCCGTTCTAAGAGCCTGAGCCTCATACTGGATGACTTAGGAGCCATTATCATCAAGAACGACTCCGTGGGACGGCAGTTCGAGCGCGAGGCCCGTTTCCGTACGTTCAGGACACCCGTTATTGGCAAAAAAGACTCCCTGAAAGCATACGCTCAGGCTGCCGCAGGGAAAGTGAACTTCGACACTCTCTTCAGCAAGCTGTCTACAGACAAGAAGCGAATAGTCGTGCAACGGGCCATGGAAAAGGCACAGACGGAGTCGTACGACCTGTCGATGAAAGCCGACTACTCGTTCAACATCAACCGTCATGAGCGTCTACACCGCATGGAAGCCATCAACCGTTTCACGGTAGCCCTTTCATGCATCATATTCTTCTTTATTGGTGCACCGTTGGGAGCCATTATCCGCAAAGGAGGTATGGGTGTTCCCGTCATCATCTCGGTGCTGGTGTTCATCATCTACTATATTTTCGAGAACTCAGGCATGAGAATGGCGAGGGCAGACGAGTGGACGGTATGGTTCGGAAAACTCATCTCGACAATGGCGCTGGCGCCGGTGGCCATATTCTTCACATACAAGGCCAACAATGACTCTGTTGTGTTTAACATCGATCTATACAAAGAGCTGATACGCCGTATCTTCGGACTCCGTACGAAACGAAATATCATGCGTAAGGAGGTTATCATTGAAGATCCGAAGTACTTGAAAGACGCAGCCGTGTTGGAGGAAATCAATGCCAGCATTGCCCAGTATACAGAGGAGCATCACCTGTTGCACTTACCAAACCCCATCAAGGTATTCTTCAAATATAGCGATGACCACGAAATAGAAAGGATCGACGAAAAGCTGGAGAGTACTATCGAGGACCTAGGTTATACGCGAGACCGTCTCGTCCTGACAGAGCTGAACAACTACCCCATTCTGATGACCCGTGCACATACCCGTCCGTTCAACCGCAAGTGGATGAACATCATCACGGCCATCATCCTGCCGTTGGGAGTTTTCTTCTATCTGCGCATGTGGCGTTTCCGCTTACGACTCTATAAAGACCTGCACGACATCAGGCAGACAAACAACAAAATTATTCCCAAGGTTATCGAACTGGGACATATATAATATATATAATAAGGTATAGGAATGGAACCATTTAAGCTCAACACCATAGAAGAAGCCATAGAGGACTTCCGTGAAGGCCGGTTTGTCATTGTGGTAGACGACGAAGACCGCGAGAACGAAGGCGACCTAATATGTGCTGCAGAGAAAATCACCCCTGAAATGGTGAATTTCATGTTGAAATATGCCCGTGGCGTGCTCTGCGCCCCCATCACCATCAGCCGCAGTCAGGAACTTGACCTTCCACATCAGGTACAAGACAACACTTCGGTACTTGGAACACCCTTCACCGTTACTGTCGACAAGCTGGAAGGCTGTACCACAGGCGTCTCAGCCCGTGACCGTGCTGCCACCATACAAGCCCTGGCCGACCCTGCCTCAACGCCTAAGACCTTCGGGCGTCCCGGACATATCAATCCACTCTATGCCCAGGACAATGGCGTACTGCGCCGCTCTGGTCATACCGAGGCTGCCGTCGACCTGTGCAAGCTTGCCGGGCTATACCCTGCCGGTGCACTCATAGAAATCATGAACGACGACGGCACGATGGCCCGAATGCCCGAGTTGCAGGTATTTGCCCAGGAACACCATCTGAAGATTATCACCATCAAAGACCTGATAGCCTACCGACTCCGCAAGGAATCACTCATCGAGGTCGGCAATCAGGTGGACATGCCCACGAAATACGGACATTTCAAGTTGATTCCCTTCCGTCAGCGGTCAAATGGCTTAGAGCACATGGCCCTCATCAAAGGCCAATGGAAAGAGGACGAGCCGGTGCTGGTACGCGTCCACTCCAGCTGTGCCACAGGCGACATACTCGGCTCCATGCGCTGCGACTGTGGTGAACAACTACACAAGTCGCTTGAGATGATTGAGAAAGAGGGGAAAGGCGTGGTCATCTACATGCAACAGGAAGGTCGCGGCATTGGGCTAATGAATAAGATTGCCGCTTATAAACTACAGGAAGAAGGGCTCGATACTGTGGAAGCCAACGTTCACTTGGGCTTTAAGCCTGATGAGCGCGACTATGGCTGTGGTGCCCAGATGCTTCGCCACTTAGGCATTCATAAGATGCGTCTCATGACCAATAATCCCACGAAGCGCGTCGGACTGGAAGCCTACGGGCTGGAAATCATCGAGAATGTTCCCATTGAGGTGACTCCCAACGAATACGACTACCGCTACCTGAAAACCAAGCAGGAGCGTATGGGGCATACGCTTCATCTATAGAGGCAAGAGATGAGTGATATGATAAAAAAGATGAAGCCGTTTGCTCTGTGGATAGGGGTACTGTTAGTCATTGCCATTGCCCTGATTGTGGTTGAGTCCGACCTGCTTTGGAAAATCCAGCAATACGACATGTTCCTCTATTCCTCGCTGTTCTTCAAGCAACAGATGGTGGTGTCCGGGGGTATGCTTTCCTACATAGGGTCGTTCTTCACACAGTTCTTCTATTACCCCTGGATAGGAACTCTGATGTTATGCGGCTGGTGGCTGCTGCTCATGTGGCTGACCAAACGCACATTCTGCATTCCCGACAGATGGAACATCATCGCCCTGATACCTGTAGCCATTCTGCTGACGGCCAATATGACCTTGGGCTACTGGGTCTATTACATGAGTACGAAAGGCTACTTCTTTATGTCTACCATAGGAACAACGGTAGCCATCGCGCTGATGTGGGCATTCCGCAAACTACCTGAGAAGCTGTGGTTGAAAGCTGCCTTTATCGTTATCGTCACCTTGGCGGGCTATCCGCTAATGGGCATCTATGCACTGGCTGCAGCTCTTCTGATGGGCATTTGGACATGGCGACTTGGGAAAAAACGTACCCAGAATGCCGTACTCACAGGTGTTGCCCTGCTGGCTATCGTGGCCATCCCACTGTTCTATTACCGTTTCGTGTACCATCAGACGAACCTTCTCTATATCTACCAGACTGCCCTACCCTACTTCTCGGTAGAAAAGACTTATCCCAACTTCTTGATTCCCTATTATGTGTTGGCAGGCTGTTACTTAGCTCTTGTCGTGACCTTCCGTTATGTATGGCCTGAGGAAAACACGAAGGAAGACAAGCAACAGAAAAAAGCCAAAAAGGGAAAGAACGTCCAAAAGGAACAGACAAGCAAAAAGCCGCTTGTGCAATGGGCCATTCAAGGAGCAATGTTGGTTGTCCTCGCCGCTGGTGTATGGCACTTCTGGTACAAGGACGCCAACTTCCACCACGAGCTGAGAATGCTGCACTGCATTGAAAATACAGACTGGGAAGGGGTTATAGCTGAAGGTCAGAAACAGGACTGTGAGCCTACACGCTCCATCGTTATGATGCACAACTTGGCACTCAGCCGTTTAGGACGTCAGTGTGACGAGATGTATAACTTCCGCAAAGGTTCCAGCCGTAGCAACACCCCACTACCCGTCTACATGTTCACTGTTGCCGGCAAGATGATCTATTATCAATATGGTGTTATGAACGAATGCCACCGTATGTGCATGGAGGAAGGAGTATATACTGGATGGAGCGTCGAACTGCTACAGTATATGGCCAGAACGGCACTACTCAGCAAAGAATCTCAAGCAGCCCGGAAATTCGTCGGCCTGCTACGACAAACGCTGTTCCACGACGAATGGGCAGACCACATTGAGAAAATGATTGATGTTCCAGGACTCATAGGCGTCGATCCTGAGACGGGACCCATCACCCACATGATGCACTATAGCAATATCCAGAGCGAAAGCAACAACTACGTGGAGAAAAACCTGATGACCATGTTGTCGAAACATGATGCTGACGACCCCTACTTCCAAGAGCAGGCCCTTCTCGCTACCATGTGGACGAGGAATCCCGATGATTTCTGGGCACGCTTTGACCGATACCTCGACCTGCATCCCAACAATCCCGTTCCACGCATCATCCAAGAAGCGGCCTATCTTTTTGGTAACCTTCAGCATAAGGATTTCGTCAACGAACTGCCTTTCGAGCAGAGTGTTAAGGATAACCTCCAGGGCTTTATGGAGATTATGAAACAATATCAGGGCTCGCCACAGTTGAGAAGCTATCTCTACCAGCGCTACGGTAACACCTATTATTTTGAATACTTCTTCCTGAAGGACATCACATATTATTAATATGAAGAAATTGCTTGTCATCATTGCTGCAGTAGCGCTCGTCGCCTGCGGAAACAAGATACCGAAGACGTTCAGCGAGTCGAAGGAATTGCCGCCCATCTATCCTGACTACACCAACGTCACCGTCCCTATCAACATCGCCCCCCTAACGTTCGAAGTTGACGGCAAGGCCGATGGTATCGTAGCCAGACTGACGGCCGGAGAGGAAGAGTTAGTGTGTGGCGGAACAAAGGTACAACCCGATGTAGATGACTGGAAGAGACTGACCGAGTATGCCAAGGGCAAGGCTATTAAGGTGGAGGTTTATATTCAGGCCAACGACCAGTGGACGCGTTTCAAGCCTTTCAATATCCACGTATCGCCAGACTCCATCAATCCCTATATCAGTTACCGCTTGATTGCGCCGTCGTATGTCATCTACAAAGACCTGACCATCAGTCAGCGTTGCATTGAGAACTACGACGAGAGTGTCGTCTACGATAACATGCTCTGTACAGAGCCGGCAAAAGGGCAGTGCATCAACTGCCACAACTACCAGCAGTACAACCCCAACCGCCTTCAGTTCCATGCCCGTCAGCATCAGGGGGGAACTGTCATCGCCTACGACGGGAAAGTCAAGAAAATCAACATGAGCAATGATTCCATTCTCTCAGCTGGCGTCTATCCTACGTGGCACCCTTGGCTTCCCCTCATCGTCTACTCCACCAACAAGACCGTACAAACCTTTCATATTACCGACCCCGACAAGATTGAGGTGTACGACACCGAGAGCGACCTGATAGCCTATGACGTGGAGCGCAACGAAGTAACCAACATCGAGAACGACCCGACGGAGTTCGAGTGTTTCCCATTCTGGGCTCCTGACGGCAAAACGCTCTACTACTGTAGCGCCCACTTCGAATACCAGGACACCATTGACCACGGCATTGAGCTCATCCGACGTTTCAGTGAGGTGAAGTATAACCTCTACAAGAAGAGTTTTGACCCACAAACCATGCAGTTTGGCCCCCGCGAACTGGCCTTCGATGCCGAGGCAATGGACAAGAGTGCCACCCTGCCTCGCGTCTCTCCCGACGGTCGTTTCCTGATGTTCACCCTTGGCAAATACGGTGTGTTCCACATCTGGCACCGCGATGCTGACCTATGGATGATGGACCTGACCACGGGGCAGGCACGAAACATGAAAGAAATCAACTCACCCGATGTGGAGAGCTACCACTCCTGGTCAAGCAATGGACGCTGGGTAGTATTCAGCAGCCGCCGCTACGACGGCAACTACACCCGTCCGTTCTTTGCACACATCGACAAGAACGGCCACGCCTCAAAGCCATTTGAGCTGCCATGTGCCGACCCCGATTACCACCGTCAGTTCCTAAGGAGCTATAACATTCCAGAGTTCATGCTGGGGCCCGTTACCATCCGTCCGCAGGACTTTTCCGATGTACTGAAGCGCGACGGAGAACCGGTCAGATACGTTCGGCAACTGAACAAATAACACGTATTAACGGATAGAAAACTAAAAAAAAGATATTTTTCCTTGCTAAAGAGAAACTTTTTGATTACTTTTGCACGGAATTTCAGACAATAAGAAAATAATGGCACAATTATCTGACCGCTTACAGCGGCTTGCACCATCGGCCACACTGGCCATGTCGCAGAAGAGTTCTGAGATGAAAGCTCAGGGCATTGACGTTATCAACATGAGTGTCGGTGAGCCCGACTTTAACACTCCCGACCATATCAAAAAGGCTGCCAAACTGGCTATCGACGAGAATTACTCACGCTATTCACCTGTGCCGGGCTACCCTGACCTTCGTCAGGCCATTGCCAGGAAGTTGGAGCGCGAGAATCAGCTCCACTATCAACCCAGCGAAATTCTGGTTTCGAACGGTGCTAAGCAGAGTGTTACCAACACCATCATGTCATTGGTAAACGACGGCGAGGAAGTCATCATCCCCGCCCCCTATTGGGTCAGCTATCCCCAGATGGTCAAGCTGGCCGGTGGCAATCCCGTCATCGTGGAAGCAGGCTTCGAGCAGAATTTCAAGATGACTGCCGAACAGTTAGAGGCTGCCATCACTCCCAAGACTCGCATGGTGATACTTTGTTCACCCAGCAATCCTACTGGCTCTGTCTATAATAAAGAAGAGCTACAGTCACTTGCCAAGGTCATTCTGAGCCATGACGACCTGTTTGTTCTCGCAGATGAAATCTACGAGCATATTAACTATGTGGGCCACCATGAGTCCATTGCCCAGTTCCCTGGCATGAAAGAGCGCACTATCGTGGTCAACGGCGTGTCGAAAGCCTACGCCATGACCGGCTGGCGCATTGGTTTCATTGCCGCCCCGGAATGGATTGTAAAGGGTTGCAACAAACTGCAAGGCCAGTACACCAGCGGCCCCTGCTCTGTCAGTCAGATGGCGGCATTGGCGGCCTATACCGAGAGTCAGCAGTGCGTGGAGGACATGCGACAGGCCTTTGAGCGCCGCCGCGACCTGATTGTGAAGCTGGCCAAGGATATTCCCGGCTTAGAGGTCAACGTGCCCGAAGGTGCCTTCTATCTGTTCCCCAAGTGTAGCAGCTTCTATGGTAAGAAGGTAATGGTCAATGGTCAATGTTCAATCATCAATAACAGTACCGACCTGGCGATGTACCTGTTGGAAGAGGGTCATGTGGCTACCGTTGGCGGCGATGCCTTTGGCGATCCTGCCTGTTTCCGCATGAGCTACGCTACCAGCGATGAGAACATTATAGAAGCCATGAGACGCATCAAAGATGTGTTAGGAAAGCTCCAATAATGGAAATTTTGAGTTAAAAGTTATTAATTAGGCGTTTAGTACGCCATAAATTATTATCTTTGCGCTTGATTAACTCTTAAATGTGAACTTTTACACAAATTATTTATTTAATAACTAAAAATTAAAATCAAATTATGGCAACAACAACAAAGGCTGCAGCCCCAGCCAAAAAATCTTCGGGCTTCAAAGGCGTAAAGGATGCATGGATCATTCTCGTTATCTGCTGTATCATCGCTTATTGCTTCTATTTCTTCGTTCTTGGTGACCCCAGCCACTTCCAGGGTGGTGACCGTGAAGGACATCCCGCAGACCTGATGGGTACCGTTTACAAGGGCGGTTTCGTGGTAGGTTTGATCCTGACCCTCTTGCTCTCTGTAATCGTGCTTGGCGTAGAGCGTTTCTTCGCTATCAAGTCGGCTTCTGGTAAGATCAACCTGGCCAAGTTCACTGCTCAGGTTAAGGACGCCATCAAGGCTCAGGACTTCACCAAGGCTAAGGATCTTTGCGCTAAGATGCAGGGCTCTGTTGCTAACGTGGTGCTCGCTTCTATCAACATGTATGAGACCGTTGAGAAGGACGAGACTCTGAAGAAGTCACAGAAGATTTCTAAGATCCAGCAGGCTCACGAAGAGGCTACCCAGCTTGAGATGCCTACCCTGACAATGAACCTCCCCATGGTTGCTACCATCGTATCTCTCGGTACCCTGACCGCTCTGTTCGGTACTGTGCTCGGTATGATCGGATCGTTCCAGGCTCTGTCTGCTGGTGGTGGTGCTGACTCAATGGCTCTGTCTGCAGGTATTTCTGAGGCTCTGGTTAACACGGCCTCTGGTATCTTGACATCATGGGTTGCAACCGTAGTTTATAACTACTTCTCAAATAAGATTGACAAGCTGACGTTCGCCCTCGACGAGGTTGGTTACACTATCGCTGCTACATACGACTCTAACCACCACGAGGCATAAGTTGTTTTACCTTTTAATTCCTTAGATAATTATGGGTAAAATACAAATTCAGAAAAAAGACATCTGGATCGACATGACGCCAATGTCGGACGTGATGACCCTTTTGCTCTGCTTCTTCATGTTGACATCAACATTCTTGACGCCAGAGCCTATTAAGGTCAACACTCCGAGTTCAGTGTCCGAGGTCAAGGTGCCCGAGAACGATGTGCTCAACATTCTGGTTTCTCCAGAGGGCAACATCTACGTGGGCTCCGAGAACAAGAACACCATGTTGGACATGATGCAGACGGTAACCGACAAGTTCGGCGTTTCGCTGAACGCAGCCCAGCTGAAGCACTTCAAGGAAGATGCAATGATTGGTGCTCCCATGTCGCTGTTCACCGACTACTACAGCCTCGACACCGAGAAAATGGGTGAAGAGATCCAGAAGTTGAGCATCCCCCTCGATAGTATCGACGGCGGGAAGAGTGAGTTCCAGGAGTGGGTCACGGCAGCCCGTGAGTCCAACGCCGACATTCGCATAGCCATCAAGGCCGACGCCAAGACGCCGTATGCGGTCATCAAGAAGATGATGTCAGAGCTGCAGGACATGAACGAGAACCGTTACCAGCTTATTACTAACCTTGACACTAAAAAACAGGGGGAGATCTAAGCTATGGCAAAGAAAGCAGCAAGTAAGCAGAAAAAGATGGACACCCGCGTGAACTTCACGCCGATGGTGGACATGATGATGCTTCTGATTACGTTCTTCATGCTCTGTACGACGCTGAGCAAGCCGCAGGCTATGCAGCTGACGATGCCGAGTAATGATGAGAATATGACCAAGGAAGACAAGTCGGTGACGAAGGCTTCGTACACCATCACACTCTACCTTGGTGGTGATGATAAACTGTACTATGTCGAAGGTCTGCCTGAATACGAGAACGCTGATTGTCTGAAAGAGACGACCTGGGGTAAGGACGGTGTCCGCAAACTGCTCATCGAGCACGTTACTGAGGACGGCTTCAGCCCTGTGGCTCGCGTCATGATGGCAAAGAAGAAGCTCGACGAGAAGAAGGAGAAGATGGGCGACAAGATGACTAAGGAAGCATACGACAAGGAACTGTCAGACATCCGTAATGGTAAGACCGACGAGTTCATGGCAGAGTTCGGTGAAAAGGGTATGCAGACGCTGACGGTCATCATCAAACCCATGGACATTTCTACGTACGACAACATGGTACAGGCTCTTGACGAAATGTTGGTTTGCAGTATTGGTAAGTATGTCATTGACAAGGTGAACGAAGACGATGAGAAGCTTCTCACGTTGAAGGGCATCAAGTTCACAAATGACAAATAAAAGAAAGGAAATAGACTATGGCAAAAATAGATCTAATTGACAACAGCTGGACCGACCTCGTCTTTGAAGGCAAAAATAAGGAATACGGTGCATACGTTCTCCGTCGCGATACGGGAAAACGTAATGTGAAGGCTCTCGTATGGGTGATGATAGGTATTGCCCTCATCTTCGCCATCGCCTACGCCAACCTGGCTATCCAGAACGCCATGAAGCAGAACGCCACCATTGATACTGATGTGGAGCTGTCGAAACTGGCTCAGAAGAAGGAAGCCAAGGTGGAACGTAAGGAACCCGTCAAGGTGGAAGTTGAACAGAAAGTCGTTGAGAAGGTTAAGTCTTCAGTGAAGTTCACCGCTCCTGAAATCAAGAAGGACGATGAAGTGAAGCCCGAGGACGAAATCAAGTCCCAGGACGATCTGTCGAAGACCAACACCGCCATCGGTACCTTCGATGTGAAAGGTAACGATGAGGCAGAGGGTGAAGTGCTGAAGGCTAAGGAAGTCGTGGTCGACGAAAAGCCGAAGGAGGAAGAGACCAAGGTGTTCGACGTGGTTGAACAGATGCCTTCGTTCCCCGGTGGTGACGCCGAACTGATGAAGTACCTCTCTACCCATATCAAGTATCCTGTCGTAGCAGAGGAGAACGGTATCCAGGGTCGTGTTATCGCCACCTTCGTGGTTGAGCGCGATGGTTCTATCAGCGACGTTAAGGTCATTAAGTCGGTAGACCCGTCTCTCGACAAGGAGGCCATCCGTGTGCTGAAGTCCATGCCTAAGTGGATTCCCGGTAAGCAGAACGGCTCGGCTGTACGTGTGAAGTACACCGTACCAGTAACCTTCAGATTACAGTAATAGTGCTTGATGCACCGTGAATTGTGAATTGAAAATGAACTCATTCAACAAATTCGTTGGATTAATACTCTCTTTAGGCTTGTTCCTCGCATGTGGGAACAAGCCTAAATCGCTGCCTTACGACTATGAAGCAGCAGCAGCCTCTTTCGCCTCTGACGAGAGCTTCTACCCCATCCTTGACGAAGAGCTGGAAGTGTATCAGGCACTCCATGCACAGGGTGAGCTCAAGGCCGACTATACCGACCAAGAGGATGCTATTAAGAAACTGATGAACAACGAGGTGTGGCTTGCTTTTACAACCCGACAGCTCTCGCAGCGCGAAATAGAAAGCCTCAAGGCACGTTCCTTCACTCCAAGGATTATACCCATCGCCTACGACGGCCTTGCTATCATTGTTAACAATGCCAACCCCGACACTTGTATTTCAATAAAGGACTTTGCACGAATTCTGAAGGGCGAGGTCAAAAACTGGAACGAAATCTACCCCAAATCTAAATTGGGTGAAATCGACGTTGTCTTCGACAATCCTAAGTCAAGCACCGTCACCTATTGCGTTGACTCCATCTTAGGGGGCACACCCATCAACAGCGGCAACATCGGCGCCGTAAAAAAGAGTGCCGAAGTCATCGACTGGGTGGAACGTCACGAGAATGCCATCGGAATCATTGGTTCCAACTGGCTCAACGACAAGCGCGACACCACCAATGTCACCTTTAAGAAGAACATCACCGTCATGAAGGTCAGCAGGCTGGACTCCGCTACGGCGCACAACAGCTTCAAACCTTATCAATACTACATATACAACGGTAACTATCCCCTGATCCGCACCATCTATGCCCTGCTCAACGAGCCTCGCTCTGGTGTTCCCTCCGGGTTTGCCCACTTCTGCCGCCTTCCCAAAGGTCAGATGATCATCTTCCGCTCTGGCCTACTCCCCATCCAGGCCGGCCTCGAAGTGCGGACTGTTAACGTTACTAAAGAATGATAAACCATTTAAGAATAACAACGTCATAACGATAAAACGAAATACCGTCATACCGAAATAACGAAATACCGAAATAACGTCATAACGAAATAACGACAAAAAAGTTAACATGTCTAACCCTTTAAAATGATTAAAAGTATGAAAACGATCAAATATTTAGTAATGGGCGTCGTGCTGGCAGGTTTCAGCACCAGCGCCATGGCACAGGACGGCACTAAGGCCGACATCGATGCCGTCAAGAAAATTATTAGTAGCAAACCCGCAGACCTCGCAGACCAGATGAAGGCGTTCGAGAAGAAGAACAAGAAGAATGCCGAGAATCTGACCGAGTTCGCCCGAGCCTTCTATGAGGTTAAGGACACTGCCAATGCCCTGAAGTATGCCGACTTGGCACTCAAGGCCAACAAGAGCTATGCTCCGGCTTACATCCTCAAGGGTGACCTCCGCGCTCTGGCCGACGACGGTGGTGGCGCTGCCTCTCTCTACGACCAGGCTATCTACTTCGACCCGAAGAATCCCGATGCCTATCGTAAGTATGCTTCTGTGTACCGTAAGATCAGCCCTCAGGGTGCCATCTCCAAGCTCAACGAACTGCGTGCCCAGCTGCCCGACTACCCCGTTGACGCTATCATCGGACACATCAACTACATCTCCAACAACTTCGACGAGGCCATTGCTGCCTACGACAAGGTGCCTCAGGCCAAGCTCGAGAAGATGGACATCATCGAGAGTGCCTTCTCGGCCTACCTCACCCAGAAGTATGACAAGGGTATCGAGATGGCAGAGTTCGGTCTCGGCAAGGAGCCTCGCAACTCTACCCTCAACCGTCTGGCTATGTTCTGCAACACTGAGAAGGGCAACTTCGACAAGGCCATCGACTATGCCGATCGTCTGTTCAACAAGTCCGACTCCGCCAACATCTCCTATATGGACTATGTGTACTACGGCAACGCCCTCAACGGTCTGAAGCGCCACGACGAGGCCATCGCCATGTACATGAAGGCCCTCGACCAGGAGTTCGACAACAAGGACAAGCGTGCTGGTGTCATCAAAACCCTCAGCGATGCCTATAAAGGAACCAAGGACTATGAGAACGCCATCAAGTACTACGAGAAGTACCTCAACGAGGTGTCAAAGGCTTCTGCCAGCGACCATGCCGGACTGGGACAGCTCTATGTACAGCACGCCAACAACCTGGAGGATGCCGTAGCAAAGTTAGAGAAGTTCAAGAAGGCTGACGAGATCTATGCCAACATGCTCACCAAGTACACCGACATCGAAGACTACGTGGCCTTCCAGCGTGCCCGCATCGGTATGTACATGGACCCCGAGTCGAAGCAGGAGTTAGCTAAGCCCCACTACGAGAAGCTCGTTGAGCTGCTCGGCAGCAAGGCAGAGCGCGACAACACCGACAAGGTGCGTCTCATAGAGGCTTATCGCTACCTCATATCTTACTACCTCATCACCAAGGACGACAAGGCCACTGCCAAGCAGTTTGCCGCCAAGCTCCAGGAGGTAGATCCCGAGAACGACACCGCCAAGCAGGTGCTCGA
>CADBHI010000016.1 GCA_902794405.1 uncultured Prevotellaceae bacterium | reverse complement strand
GTGAACCAAGGCGTGGAACTGATGCTCAGCGGCACACCCGTCAAGACCAAGGACTGGCGCTGGAGCCTCAACGGCAACATCGCCTACAACCAGAATGTGCTCACCGACTACCGTTCGACAAATGGCAGTGCCTTAGGCGACATCTATGTAGACTATCCCCTTGGCAAAATCTTTACGGGTAAGCCGGCGGGCATCAATCCCGAGACGGGACTCTACACCTACGAGAAGCGCAGCGACTACGACGACTCGAACCCTACCGACTATAAGAATTACCTCTTTTATATAGGCACGAGCAACCATCCCTGGACGGGTGGCGTCTCTACCAGCCTGTCGTGGCGCAGCCTGTCGCTCAGCGTTGCCTCTACCTTCTCGCTCGGAGCGAAGACGCTGAACTTCATCAGTCCCCAAAGCACCAGCGGGAAAGTGCAGCGCAGCACCTACAACCGCTTTGCCAACCCCCGCTACGATGTCTATACAGCCCACGGCAACGTGGTGAGAGATGCGGCCTACCGCTGGACACCCGACAATCCCGTGACCGACGGCTATCCGCGACTGATTGACGCCCACGGTGAAGCCCTGGGCCTGGAGGACCAGACGTACACCTCGTATGTGGAGAACGGCGTGTTCTACGAGAACGGCTCCTACTGGAAAATCTCGTCGTTGACGCTGATGTACAGCCTGCCCGAAAAGCTCATCCGCCCTATCGGCATTTCGAGCCTCGGCGTGAACTTCACCGCCAACAACCTCTGGATGATTACGGCCTACAAGGGATTGAACCCCGAGACACCGGGTGCCGTCTACCCCATGAGCCGCAGCTTTAGTTTCGGAATTAATGTAGGAATATAAGACCCACCCCCGACCCCTCCCTATGAGGGTGGGGAGTAGAATGTAACGATAGGAATATGAATAGAATTAATAAACGAATAAGCCGCTGCCTCACGCGGATGATGTATTTACTTCTCCCCCTTACAGGGGGAGGTTGGGTGGGGGTCTCTCTTTGCTCCTGTGACAACTTCCTCGACATCAAACCTTACGACCGCACTGTTCCGGAGACCACCGAGGACTTCTCGGCACTGGTTCATAATATCTGCGACGATATGGACAAGGGTTCGTTGGTGGCTGGAGTGGTTATAGGCGAATATGGCAACACCTATTCTTTAGAGACTGTATCCGACAACATGGCTACCAACCTGACCGGCAGCACCGATAACTTAGGTACCTACATAGGCACGGATCTTTCGGACAAGCAGAGCGTCTATAGCAACCTCTATGTGCAGATACGCAACAGCAACATATTGCTGGGTGAATACGAAAACGGTCGCGACACCCGCGAGGGACAAGACATCGTAGGCTTTGCCTACGCCCTGCGCGGCGTCTGCTACTACCAGTTGCTGCGCATGTTCTGTGAACCACCGTTGGCCGATGCCACCAAGCCAGGCGTGCCCATCGTCACTGAGTTCGATATGGAGGCCAAGCCCATCCGCAGCACCATGCAGGAGACCATCAACCAGGCTGAGAGCGACCTGAAGGCAGCTCTGGCGTGCGACATCCAGAACGAGATGTACCGTTTCTCGAACGACGTCATCCACGGCTACTTAGCCCGCCTTTATCACTGGTGCGGCCGCTGGCAGGAAGCCCGCCGCGAGGCACAGCTCGTGGTGAAGGCCCATCCGCTGCTGTCAGGCGACGACTACGTGAAGATGATGCAGACGCAATTCGGCATCTCGGGCAACAAGCTCTTGGTGAGTAACCGGATTTCCGAGTACCAGATGAGCATCACCACTGCCATGACTTACCTGGAGCAGCGCCCGCTGAGTGCCGACTACGTGAAGCTCTTTTCCGAGGGCACCAACGACATACGCCGCAAGGGCAACCTTTTCTTCAACCGCAAGCGCAAGAATCGCAAGCTGATATTCTCGGGCATGCGCTCGGCAGAGATGGCGCTCATCTCGATGGAGTGTGCCTATCACTTGAACATGCAGGACTCGGCACTGGCCGAGCTGAACGACTTCCGTCGCCTCCGTATCCTGACCGACGACTATGCCTACACGATGCAGACACTGCCCGAGGTAGACAGCCAGACCCTTATAAAGCAGGACGCTACGGGGCGTCCGCTGACGCCGCTCATCCAGGCCATCCTCCGCGAGCGCCGCAAGGAACTGTATCTTGAGAACGGTGACCGCTGGTTTGAGCTGAAACGAAACGGTAGGCCCGAATGGTGGGTAGCTGTCAACGGCCAAAAGTTCTGGACCCGCAAGTATATGTTCACCTGGCCCATCAAGCTGCGTGATACCGAGCTGCAGCCTGGACTGATTCAGAACCCCGGATATGAAGAAACGTACTAAAAAAATGAAGATGATGAAAAAGAAGAATATCCCCCTCCTCCCGGCCTGTTGTCTGTGCTGTGGCGTTGCCACAGCCCTCGCCCTGTCCTCATGTAAGCACGTGGAAGATGAGCCGACCCTGAACAAGGGCTACGCCACTTATTACCGTGTTCCCGATCCGGAGTCGATGACCGCTGAGGACAGCGCCATCGTAGCTGCCCAGCAGGCAGAGTATGAACTGAATGCAAAATAGTAAATAGTATTAACCCTTTAAAACAAAACTCTATGAAGAAAAAATTCTACTCATTGCTGCTTCTGCTGGCGACAGTCCTTACTGCCAACGCCGCAGATGCAAAGTGGTGTCTCGTCGTAGAGAGCGCAGGTGGTGAGACCATCGCCATCGGTGCTGACCTGAAGCCCGTCATTAAGACCACGGCCGACGGCTACGAACTGAAGTACGGCGAGACCGTAACCACCTTCACCTGGAGCGGGCTGAAGAAGGTTTCCATCAAGGAAACTGAGCCAACGGCCGTGGAGGAAGTGTCTGTGAAGCCCGCCTTCCAAGTGGCTCCCGGCGAAGTTGCCATTCAGGGAGCTGAGCCTGGCAGCGTGGCTCAAATCTTCTCCGTCAGCGGACAGCTGCTACAGTCGGCCCGCGTCGCTGACAATGGCTCCGTGAGCCTCTCTACCCAGAACCTGCCTGCCGGTCAGGTCTACATCGTTAAAACAAACAAGTCAACATTCAAAATCATCAAGAAATGAAAAAGATTATACTTTCCTGTGTAGCCCTCATGGCTACATTCTTCTGTGCCTCGACTGTCAGTGCACAGGGTGTTAAAATCTATAAGGTTGGTGGCGAGGTCATCGACATTCCCGCTGCCGAGCTCGACTATATCGAGGCCTACGACAATACTCCTTCTATTGAAGGCGAGTGGAAGATGAAGAAACTCGACACCGATGCCGACTATATGGGTGCCTCGTGGGGTGCGGCCGACGACTATCCCGCAGGCAAGTTCCCCGCTTTCAATGCTGAAGACGAGTTGACGATTGCCGATGGCAAGATCATCCCCAACCTTCAGTCAGAACTGAAGAACTTCTTCATCGGCGAGGCCACCTATACCGTGGCTGGCACATGGACGCTTAAAGACATGCAGCCCATTGACCTCACATTGCTGAAGGTGAAGGGTGTGAACCGTGACTTCTCGGCTAACAGCAAGAGTGAAAACGATGAGGCTTACATCGGCGTGCGTGTCGTTGAGGACGAGGATGCTGACGTGGCAGTCAAGTATCTGCTTGAGGTCTATCTCATCGACTATGTACCGACCGACTTCGCTGCTACTGCCGTTTCGTTTGAGTGCTATGTACCCGATGAGACAGGTTGCTGCGCATGGATGAGCGGCACCTACATCCAGTTCACCATGAGCCAGAAGTAAGCTTACTTCTCATCCAGAGTATTGAGCACTTGTTCGATGACTTTCGGGAAGTACTTCATTTCTAATTGATGCTCCTTCTCGGCGATGTCGTCGACGGTGTCGTCTGGAGAGATGGCACAGCGGTACTGGGCAATAATCTCACCGCTATCGACAACAGGCGTGACCCAATGGACGGTCATGCCTGTTTCTGTTTCTCCGGCAGCCTTCACGGCCTCGTGTACATGGTGGCCCCACATGCCTTTGCCGCCGTATTTCGGCAGTAGGGCAGGGTGGAGGTTGACGATGCGGCGTGGGAAGGCGTCGAGCAGGAACTGCGGGATGAGCGGCAGAAAGCCTGCCAACACGATGAACTGGATGTGGTATTGCTGCATGAGCGGCAGCATGACGTTGGCATCGTTGAGTTCCGGTTTGGTGACGACGGCTGTGGGCACGCCGAGCTGTTGGGCCCGTTCCAGGGCCTGTGCGTCGGGCTTGTTGCTGACGACGAGGGCCGCGTTGACGGATTTTCCAGCAGGGGGAACCTGCTGGCACTCGGGGGTGGAGAAGTAGTGAATCAGGTTTTCGCAGTTGGTGCCGCTGCCTGATACGAAGATGGCTATGTTGATCATTGTTTAGAAGTTAAAGAAGTTCTTTGCAAGCAAAGCGTCGCAAGGCGCCGAGCGAGAGAAGTTAAAGAAGATAGCAGGATTTCAATGAGTCTTGGTACGGCGTAGTTGTCGATGTCGGCCTCCTGTATCCACAGGTAGTCGGCGGGTAACGGTGGGCGCTCGTTGGTTTCATAGAGGTAGAAGTCGGCGTAGAGGACGCGGTGGGTGAGGACGTGCTTGACGTTTTGGCACAGTAGTACAGCGCCAGACGGGACTTCTTCTGTGAGCCAGGGCTCCCATAATCCCTGCCAGATGTCGCCGGGTTGGCGGCGGTGAATGGCAGTCATGCCCTTACACCTTATATATATGTAGGTGAGTCGGCGCTCCTTGACTTTCAGCTTGCGCAGCTTGACGGGCAGGTCGCTGGTGCGGCCTTCGCGGAAGGCTATGCAGGTCTCGGCCAGCGGACAGGTGTCACAATGGGGCGACTGTGGCGTACATTGCATGGCGCCAAAGTCCATGATGGCCTGGTTATAGTCTGAGGCTTCAGTCGCGGGCAACAGCTCCTGTGCCATTGCCGCGAACACCTTCTTGCCCTCTGTGGTGTTAATCGGTGTGTCGATGCCGAAGTGGCGGGCCAATACGCGGTAGACGTTGCCATCGACTACTGCTACGGGCAGTCCGAAAGCAAAGCTCCCGATGGCGGCGGCTGTGTAGTCGCCTACGCCTTTCAGGGCGCGGATGCCGTCAAACGTGGTGGGGAAACCACCACCCACGGTGATTTGGCGGGCGGCGGCATGCAGGTTGCGGGCCCGGCTGTAGTAGCCTAATCCCTGCCATTCGCGGAGCACTTCGTCTTCGGTGGCGTTGGCGAGGTCGGTTACCGTAGGCCAACGGCGCATGAAGCGAAGCCAGTAGTCCCAGCCCTGCTTCACCTGAGTCTGCTGGAGGATAATCTCCGAGAGCCAGATGGCGTAAGGGTCGCGGGTCTGCCGCCAGGGCAGGTCGCGGCCGTTTTCGCGGAACCAGTGGAGGAGGGTAAGAGGGAAGGCGGACATTTTTTTGATGGGGCTAATGGGGTTAATGGGGCTAATGGGGAGAGTTACATTTTGCCCTGGTCGCCGAGATAGCTGTCCTTGAAGCCGAGGAAGTAGAGCACGCCGTCGAGGCCGATGGTGTTGATGCTCTGCTTGGCGTTGGCCACGACGCGGGGCTTGGCGTGGAAGGCGATGCCGAGGCCGGCTTCGCTGATCATCGGCAGGTCGTTGGCGCCGTCGCCCACGGCAATGGTCTGTGCCAGGTTCACCTTCTCCACCTGAGCAATGAGCTTGAGCAGTTCTGCCTTTCGATGGCCGTCGACGATTTCGCCGACATAGCGGCCGGTGAGTTTGCCGTCATCGCCTATCTCGAGCTCGTTGGCATAGACGTAGTCGATGCCGTAGCGGCGTTGCAGGTATTCGCCGAAATAGGTGAAGCCACCGCTAAGGATGGCAATCTTGTAGCCACAGCGCTTGAGGATGGTCATCAGTCGGTCGGCACCCTCGGTAATGGGCAGGTGCTCGGCAATGTCCTGCATGACGCTGACGTCGAGTCCCTTGAGTAGCGAGACACGACGGGTGAAGCTCTCCTTGAAGTCAATCTCTCCACGCATGGCACTCTCGGTAATGGCTCTCACCTGGTCGCCAACGCCGTTGCGCTCGGCCAGCTCGTCGATGCACTCCGTCTGGATAAGCGTGGAGTCCATATCGAAACAGATGAGGCGTCGCATGCGACGGAACATGTCGTCACGCTGGAACGAGAAGTCGATCTCCATCTCGCTCGACAGCTTCATCAGCTGGCGCTGCATCTCCTGACGGTCTTGTGGCTCGCCGCGTAGCGAGAACTCGATGCAGGCCCGGATATGCTTGGCGGGGTTCTTGATGCTCTTGCGGCCCGTCATGCGACGGATGGCGTCGATATTGAATCCCTGGTCGGCAATGACGCGGGTGGCAGCTTCTATCTGTCGGGCTTCCAGCTCACGCCCCATGACCATCAGGATGTAGCGGTTCTTGCCTTGATGGCCCACCCAGTCCTCGTACTCATCGTCGCCGATGGGCGAGAAGCCGATGTTGACCTGTAGCTCGGTAGCCTTGAACAGCAGTTCCTTCATCACCTGTCCGGAGTGGGTGTCGTCCATGCGGATCAGTATGCCTAATGACAGGGTGGAGTGGATGTCGGCCTGTCCGATGTCAAGAATTTGTGCATCATACTTGGCCAGTATGCCCATGACAGCCGCCGTCAGGCCGGGACGGTCCTGACCAGTAATGCGGACGAGAATCTGCTCTTTTCTATTCGTTTGTTCCATGCGTGTTATAGTTTGATGGGATAACTGATGACTAATTCGGTGAAGTCGGCCTTCGTCATATGGGCGTTCAAGCTGACACCCAACGTCAGGTCGTGGAGCGAGGGCAGGGTGTAAAAGAGACCGATGCGCTCGTAGTAGGGTTTTTCTATGTCTTTGGCGCTGAAGCCCATTTCGCGGTAGAGGTAATAGCCCAGGGTCATCTGGAGCGATGCGTTGTGGTAGAACACCGAGTGACTGGCCGACACTCCGACCGACCAGGGGCTATGGGCCACGTTGCGTTTGGCACGTTCGTCAAGGTCCTTCACGTGGTCGGCATAGCTGCCATAGAAGAGGTCGGCACTAATGCCCGAAGCCCATCGGCGTGCATAGCGTCGCATCAGCTTGGCGTGGAGCGAGTAGGCCATGTAGAAGGTGAAATCCTCAGTACAGTAGTCGGGGTCTGACTTGGGCAGCGACTGCGTGCGGTGCCAGTCTTCGAGCAGCGTTTTGCCGCCTATGCCTAAGGATATATCTAAATAGGTGTACTTCTCAGCCGGGGGACGTTTCCACGCCTGCCGCTTGCTGACGGCCTCGTAATAGGGCGTATAGACAAGGCTCAGCGACGGTCCCAACGAATTGGCGCCTTTGTTTGGTCGGGCCAGAGCGCCGTTGCTGTGGTGGCAGTACTCCACTCCACCCTTGATGCCCCATTCCGGCACGGGGTGCCAAGTCAGGTGGAGGCCGGCGTTGAAGTAGATAAGGAACGCGGAGCCGATGAGCTCATTGTCGATATCGTCGGTTTTGTTGTAGTAGAGCGAGTTGTAGCCAATGCCGAGTCCTAAGGTGTAGTCGGCCTCCCAATGTCGGGTACGGAAGAATGGTCTGGCAAAGCTGCCGTAGAGCGACAGCGTGTTGCCCAGATGTGAATAGTAGTCCTTGGTGCGTGGCTTTTGGAGGGTCACACGGTGGTTGTCGCCGTAGCGCAGACCAATGGCTATGGTTGGGTAGCCGAAGTCTGCATCAATGGCCGAGCTGTCGGCGGGAAGTGCTGAGCGGGTGGCTTCGATGCTGGCGGCAAAAGCCTCCTTGTCGTAGAGCCAGTCGCGCACCCACTCGTCGATTGGCAGCTGCCAGTTGGGGTGCAGCTGCACGGCGGCGCCCCAATGACGAGGCTTAGCGGAGACGGAATCAACCCCGCTGGGGGAACCAGCGGGAGCGGACGATACTGTCAGGGCGACCAGCAGGCAGAGGGCGAGGGTGCAGCTTCGGCGGTGGTTCATGGGTTACTGTTCCGGGAATTGCTGATAGATGCGGAGTCCGTAGTCGTTGGCAGCCGCGATGATATACTCGATGATGTCGCTGGTGTCGTGCTCGTAGTCCATGATGTCCTGAGCCCTGAGCCAGAATATGATCTCTATGCAGCAGCCGCTCTGGGTGGCTTCGGCCTGGCGGGCCAGGATGTTTCTGTCGTGGAGAACGGCCGGATGCTTGGCGAGCCATTCCTCGATATGGCGGCGGAAGCGGGTGACGTTGGTAGTTGGCTTGCCGTTGTCATCCTCCTCGGTGGTGATGCTGCGGAAATCGACGTAGAGCTTGCGGCTCTGCTTACGTCCCTCGCGCTGCTGCATGCCGAGCCAGTTCTTGAACGAGCCGTCGACGAGTGTCTGGGGCGTCAGCGTCACGATGGTGTTGTCGAAGTTGCGCACCCTGACCATTGTCAGCGTGATGTCCTCGACCGTGCCGTCGGCCTCCGTAGAGGGAACGGTAATCCAGTCGCCGATGTGCAGCATGTCGTTCGACGTCAGTCGGATGCCTGCCACCAAGCCTTTGATGGTGTCCTGGAAGGCCAGCATGAGGATGGCCGAGGCAGCACCGAGTCCTGTGAGCAGTACCGACGGGTCTTTGCCGATGATGATGGCGATGACCACGATGGCTGCGATGAAGATGATGATAATCTTGAGCACGCTGCTGATGGTATAGAGATACTGCTGGCGTGCGGTACGCGGCCCGGTTCCCAGCTTGTGCAGCGAGTTGATGATGACGATGATGGTGCGTACCGTCATGACCGTAATGTAGATGGCCGTCAGGCGGGCCAGGACCTCACGTACGGTTGGGTACTCGTAGAACGTCATGGGCAGCAGTACCCAGATGACGATGGCAGGCACGATGCTGCTGGCCGACAGCAACACTTCCTTGCTGAACACGATGTCGTCCCACTTGGCATCTGTGCGGGCCGTCACTTTCTGCACTATCGGCACAATCAGCTTGCGACACAACAGTCCGGCGGCAGCTGACAGCAGGATGGCCACGATGACCATTGCCGCGTGGATGGCGTAGGGCGCTGCGTTGGCAGGAATGCCACAGAGCGTCACCAATTCTCTTACATAGTTTGCGATTGTTTCCATATCTTTCGTTCTTTAATTTCCACGATGTCCTCTGGCTTCTCACCTCTCACACAAGGCCCGGCAGACCCGATCCTGGAATCCGCGACCGTCGGCCATACGCATGATACCTTGGTTGATGATACAGAAGGCCAGCCGATGGCCGTTGGAGGCCGTGCAGTAGCCAGCCAACGAAGAGATGCCCGTCAGCGTGCCCGTCTTGGCCTGTACATTGCCGGCAGCAGGGCCTGGATACATGCGGCTTTTCAGCGTACCGTCCAATCCGGCAATGGGTAGCGACGGCAGCAGCAGGTCGTAGATCTCCTTGTGTCGCCACGCATAGCGCAGCAGTCTCACTTCCAGTTCTGCCGACACGTAGTTGTAGAGCGACAGGCCCGACCCGTCGGCCACCTTGTAGTCGTTGGGGCGCAGGGCCACCTTCTGAATCATGCGTTTCACCTGATTGGCTGCTTGCTTGCCTGTGGCGGAGCGGCTACCGCCAGCTATCGCCAACTGATAGAACAGCGACTCGGCATAGAGGTTGTCGCTTTCCTTCATCATGGGCACCAGCAGCTCGGCAAGGCTATGGCTGCGACTGGCCACATAGCTGCGGCTGTTCTGGCTTTTACCCCTTCTGCTATTGGAGAAGTCCACCATATCGATGATGACCACGCCGTCGCGCTGCAGCTCACGAATCAGCTGTTCGGCGAAGTTGTCCTGACGGTCGTAGAGTAGGGGCGTCAGCACGGGGTTGTCGTCATCCCAACACCAGCCTTCACCTAAGCGGTCGTCGTCCTTGAATGACAGGTCGACCACCACCTGACCGCGTATGGTATCGATGCCCTGATGGCGCAGTTTGTTGACGAAAGCTATCATGTCGCTGCGGTCGAACAGCGGGTCCATGCCCCCCACGCAGTAGATGTCGCCGTAAAGGGTGCCGTTGCTGACGGTGCCCGTATGGTAGAGCGAGGTCTTCAACTGATAGTCGGCTCCCAGAGTCTCGATAGCCGTAATGGCGGTCAGCAACTTCATGGTCGAGGCTGGCCGCAACGTCTGACGGTGTCCGTAGGTGTAGAGCGTGGAGTCATCCGTCAGGTCATACACCATCAGTCCTAACTGCGACGTCTGCAACAGCGGGTCCGTCAGGATGGTGTCTAACCGTGCTTTCAGCATTTGGGGCCACGTTGGGTAGTCGGCGGGAACGTCGACGTAAGTGGCATAGTTTTGCGCTTCTGCTTTGGGCAGGCAGAGGCAAAGATAGAGTATAAGGATTTGAATTGTTCTCATTCTGCCTGCAAAGTTACGAAATATTTCCGAATAACCAAGGCCCGAAGGATGGAATTCTGATTCGATTAACAATAGGTGGCGTTGTGGGTCGTCTGACGTCGGGTTTTTGTTAATAGCTTGATTATTCGGAAGATTATTTACAAACCGACGCTCAAAACTCGCGTCGCGGAGGAGAACGGGCTGTTGGCCTTGGAATACGAAAGTTATGAGCCGTTAGCAATGTGCTGATATTAAGAGGATTATGAAAATGGCTACTCGGAAGAGTACCTGAAACGCGCCAAAAAACTCTATGACTTAGCCTTGCTAACTCATAGTTTCCCCGGACTAAACTCATAGTTTACTCCGAGCAAACTCATAGTTTAGTCCAGGCAAACTCCCAGACGGCTCCTTTTTGTCAAATATTTTGCTTTCGGCAACATTTTTCTTTAATTTCTTCTTCCAGAATGCATGGTTCGGAGGCGTGTTATTTTTGCCAATTATATTTACAAACAACAAACGAAGCCTACAGAAGCTTTTCTCTACGAGAAATAAGAAAATCAGCCAATAGGACGTTAAACTCACGTTAAAGAGCCATTAACATTTCACGAAGTCGGGAATTATTTGTACCTTTGCATGTTCAAAGCATAAGATTATGGTATACAAATATGATTTCCTCGTTATCGGAGCCGGTGTGGCAGGAATGAGTTTTGCCCTAAAGGTGGCCCGCGAAGGCCGCAAGGTTTGCATGATTTGTAAGGCCAGCCTCGACGAGGCCAACACCTCGTTTGCACAGGGTGGCGTAGCAAGTGTTACCAACCTGACAGTCGACAATTTCGACAAGCACATTGAGGACACGATGGTGGCTGGCGACTACATCAGCGACCGTCAGGCCGTGGAGCAGGTGGTGCGCAATGCCCCTGCCCAGATACAGGAACTGGTGCAATGGGGTGTGAACTTCGACCGCAAGTCCGACGGCAGTTTCGACCTGCATCGTGAGGGTGGCCATTCCGAGTTCCGCATCCTGCATCATGCCGACGATACTGGTGCCGAGATTCAGCGAGGGTTGATGGAGGCCGTGCGCAACCATCCCAATATCACCATCAAGGAGAACCACTTCGCCGTAGAAATTATCACCCAGCACCATCTGGGTGTTCGCGTCACACGGCGCTCGCCCCATATCCAATGTTACGGTGCTTACGTGCTGAACCCCGACACCGAGAAGGTTGACACCTATCTGTCGAAAGTCACCGTCATGTGTACGGGTGGCTGCGGCGCCGTCTATCTGACCACGTCGAACCCCGTCATTGCTACGGGCGACGGCATCGCTATGGTCTATCGTGCCAAGGGAACTGTGGCCGATATGGAGTTCGTGCAGTTCCACCCAACGGTGCTTCACAACCCGAAGGAGACCCACCCCGCCTACCTCATTACCGAGGCTATGCGCGGCTATGGTGGCATTCTGAAACTGCCTAATGGTGAAACCTTTATGGAGAAATACGACGAGCGTCTGAGTCTGGCACCTCGTGACATCGTGGCCCGTGCCATCGATAAGGAAATGAAGATCCACGGTATCGACCACGTTTGCCTCGACGTCACCCACAAGGATGCGGCTGAGACCAAGAAGCATTTCCCCAATATCTACCAGAAATGTCTGTCGATGGGCGTCGACATCACCCAGGACTACATACCCGTCCGTCCTGCTGCCCACTACATGTGCGGTGGTATTAAGGTCGACCTGAACGGGCAGTCGTCCATTGAACGTCTTTATGCCCTCGGCGAGTGCTCATGTACAGGCCTGCACGGCGGCAACCGACTGGCCTCGAACTCGCTGATTGAGGCGGTGGTCTATGCCGATGCTGCCGCGAAGGACTCGTTGCAGCACGTCGACCTCTACGACTTCAACGACCGTGTGCCCGAATGGAACGACGAGGGCACGATGACCAACGAAGAGAAGGTGCTCATCACTCAGTCGGTGAGAGAGGTCAACCAGATTATGGCCAACTACGTGGGTATCGTTCGCAGCGACCTGCGCCTGCACCGTGCCTGGGACCGTTTGGACATGCTCTACGAAGAGACTGAACGGCTTTTCAAGCGTGTCCGTGCCACTCGCGACATCTGCGAACTGCGCAACATGATCAACGTGGGCTATCTCATCACCCGCTGGGCATTGGAGCGCAAGGAGTGCCGAGGACTGCACTTCACCATAGATTACCCCGTGCATGCTTACGACAAGTAGTAAGTCAGCATCATATAATCAATGTCATATAGGAAACACTTAACCTTGTTTTTGGGATTAATCTGCCTGATGGTTTTTGCTGGCAGTAGGCCTCAGGGCAGCGGTAACCGAAACATGCTACGAACGAATAAGCTTGACACGTTGAGGCTCATGGAGCGCTTCAATGTCAGGACTAATATGCTTGGCTGGCTGATGATGTCGCCAAACATCGGAGTGGAGATGACATTGGGCAATCATAACTGGAACCGATGGACCATCGGGCTGAGCGGACGCACCATGTGGACCACGACCACTCAGGTCTCTGTGCCTTATACCCGCCACTTTTTGGACGAGGGACGGTTGGAGTTGCGCCGCTACTGGCACGGAAAGGGGCTGATGCGCTCTTGGTTCACGGGCCTGTATGGCGGCTATTCCAAGTTCGACCTGAAGTTGGGTGAGACGGGCTACTGGGGCAATGGATATATCGGCGGAATGACTTTTGGCACTATTGCCCCGCTCTATGGCTACCGCAACGGCGGCTCTCTCGACCTGGAATTCAGCGCCAATGCCGGCGTGGTGTGGGCCGATGTAAAGGAGTATGTCTGCGGCGACGGGCGTGAATACTATGTGGCAACCCGTTATGACGAGGGTCGGAGATTCCTGTGGGACCCGCTGCCCTATGCCGTAGGTAATGACCTGCTGCGGGTGTCACTGGTCTATCATTTCGGCCCCTCGGTAGCTGACCGCTACCGTCGGCGCATCACCATCGACGAAGACTTCCGCTACCTGCAGAACGAGTTGGCCCTGCAGCGCGACTCTGCCCAGCAGGCACTCCGTCAGGAGAAACAGCGTGAGCAAGACTCGCTGATGATGGTGGACTATGAGAAGCGGTTCGAGAAACAGCGCTTGGAGCTGGAGCGGAAGCACCTGCGTGACTCGTTGGAGCGGGTAAAGAGAAAGGCTATTGTCCAGACGGAAAAAGAAAAGAAATAGATGAAGCGGATACTACTGATAGCGATTGTCGGTTCATTGTACATGGGCCGCGCGTCGGCCCAGAAGCTGGCGGCAGGGATTGACCCCCTCTGGCTGGCTATGGGTGTGGCGAACGCTGGTGCCGAGCTGGCGGTAGGTCGTTGCAGCACCTTGGGACTGTCAGTCACCGCTTTCCATCATCCTTGGGTCAACGACGAGGGGCAGGGCGTGGGGCTCCATCCGGAGCTGCGCTACTACCTGAGTGGTCGTTCCATGTACCACCTGTTTGTGGGCGTTTCAGGCCTCACGGGCACCTATTCCCTTCATTTCAACGATAAGCATTACGTCGGTAGTGCGGCAGGTCTCGGCCTGACCTTCGGCTATGTGTTGCCGATAAACCGCAGGTTCAACATTGACTTCCATTCAGGTTTCGGCGTCATTCATACCCAGGACCGCGAACGTGGACACGATAACCTCACGCTGCCTACAAAGGTTGGCGTCACCATTACCTATATACTGCAATGAGACAACGACTGGCAATCACCCTCCTCCTGCTGCTGTTTGCGCTGACGACAGTCACGGCACAGGTGGTTCACATCACGGGAAACGTGATGCGTGAGATGCGTGGTCTCGAAGGTAAGAAGGAACGTGTGCCGCTGAGTGTGCCCGTCTATGTGTTCGACAATGCCGATGATGCCCGGCATCAGGCTACTGAATACCGTCGGCAGTCGATGCAGCAGGGCCAGTATACGACGCTGAAGGCCGGCGATGTAGTGACACCCGACTACGAGGGCCACTTCGAAGCCGACATAGCCCAGCGTGGTGCCTTGGTGGTCATCAGCGAGGGTGCCGTCATTGTGACGCCCATTGACAAGCGTCTGCACTACGACATTCTCATCAATGGCGACAGCGCCGACGGTATCCTGTTGAAGAATACCGACGTCATGGGCGAGAAGCGTGGCTTGAAGATACGTGAGCTGCCTGCCATCGACGACGGGCCGACCCTGCATTGGGATGTGACGCTGTCGCTGCCCGAGGGCTATGTGAACACCGATACGAGGCTCATTCTCCAGCCTGTGGTCGTGGATTGCCAGACGGAGGACACCATCCAGCACTTGGAGCCGTTGATTGGCGAGGGCAAGCGCTACCACATGCTGCAGGAACGCATGAAAAGCTACGACTACCAGCGCAACGACTCGCTGGCACCTTACTACATAGCGCAGTTGCCCGGCGACGGTTCTGTTCATTGGGAGAACACTTTCTCCAAGCCCGACCCTGACCGCAACTACAAGTGGCAGATGAGGCTGCGTTTGGAGGACTACAGCCACGTCTATTACGAGGATGCCTCAAGGGAAGGCAGCTGCAACAGTCGCAAGCCCTGGAAGATGCTCGACGTGGGTATGGCCCGAAAGGAAATGACGCTGGACAGCCGATTTTATGAGCCGTCTCGTGCTCAGCTGCATGAGGCAGCACGTGACCTGCAGCTCACCTTCCTCGTGGGCAAGGCTCAGCTGACCGACGACTCCATCAACACCTCCACCATCCAGCAGTTGGTGCGTGAGTTGCAGTCGTATGGTCGGCAGCTCATCAACGTCCGCATACAGGGAACGGCGTCGCCCGACGGTAATGCAGCCCGCAATGCCGAACTGGCCGTTCAGCGTGCCGCCAAGGCGCTGAGCATGATTAGTCCCTATACCCGTGGTGCTGGCATGCAGACAATGCCGGCCAAGGTCTACACCTGGAACGACGTTGCCGACTCACTCATTGAGCGCGGACAGCGTCTGGAGGGTGAGGAGATGCGCCAGTATGCCGAGGCAGATAACTTGGCAGGCATACGCCGCATGATGGAAAGCAACCCTGTGGTGACTGAGATACTGAAGAACCAGCGTGTAATGAAGTGCTCCTACCTCATCCGTCAGAACAAGATACTGGAACCCGAGGAGGCGTTGTGGGTGTATCGCAACGACCCTTCCTACGCTGAAGGCGGGGACAACAAGTTCAGTAATGGCGACTACTATAACTTGTTGACGCAGATCCGCGACTCTGCTGAACGGCGGCAGCTCGTGATGCGCATCTACCGCGAACTGAGCGTGCGCCAGGCTTCGCGGTTTAGTCCCTTTGCCGCCTACATAGCCAATTGCGTGGCCTGTTACGCACTCGATGCCGACAGCACCAATACCGATATACTGAAGCCCTTCGTCGACCTGAAGTCTGGTCTGGAAGTAGAGCGCCAGATATCCTTTGACAATGCCTACCGCTACATGGTAAACCGTCGTGAGATTGTGGCTAATCAGGCCGTTATGCTGTTCAAACAGATGAAATTGGGTGCAGCCGCCCACCTGGCTGATAAGCTGCCTAACACGGAGGAGTATCGTGATATTAAGATGTTCACCGACTTAGAGACGCTATTCTTCAAGGCCAATAAGACCCCGGAAGAGGAACAGCGCTCAGAGCAGGCTCTGCACTACGCCATGCAGATTAGTAAGGAAAACAAGGCTGTGCTCAGCTTCGAACTGGCGCCTGAGCTGGGCTATGCCTATGAGCAAGTGGAGCCATTGGTAGATTCGCTGAGCGACAATAGTGCCAAGAAGTGGTACATCAAGGCTATGATTGCCGCCAATACTGCTGTGGCAAGTGAGGACGACTTCATGGAACTGGTCAACCGCTACGGCGTTGACGAGGCCCTGCGTATGCAGGAAAACCAGACGCCCGCCTTCTTGGGCTACCTGCAGGCCGCCTTCGACATCGACCCCACCATGCTGCGCCGGCTCTATGCCTCCGATGTTCACGTCAGCGACGAGCTGCGCAAGAAGTACCCATACGACCCGAAACAGGCTGACGCCTATCGGTTGAAACTGAAGGAATTGAAGAAATGAAGCATCACGTTTGGATATTGACCCTCGCATTCTTGTGCTGGTGCTGTGACCTCATGGCGCAGGACTGGGCTGTATCCGACTCGTTGATAGCCGACTCCATAGCCGTTGCCGACAGCTCTGACTATGAAATGCCGGCCCAGCGCAACTTCAATGCCCTGCGGTTCTCGCTCGACGGACCCCACCATTACATGGGTGACCGCATGCCTCATGGCCTTTATTTCTACGAGATTGGCGGAGGACGCATGGCCGTCAGCGACGACCATCACCACAATCCCGACCCCTTCTACCTGATGCACCTGCGCTTCGGTCGGCAGTTCAACACCGTGAGCAGCCTGCGCGTTGGCATTACAGGCGGTTTGGGCTTCATTCCCCAGCCGGCCAAGAACACTTTCTATAACTCTATCAACGCCCGAGGCACCTTCCAGGCCGATTACCTTTACAGCATTACCAACCACCTGATGGGCTATCGTCCCGACCGCCTGCTCGAGGTGTCAGGATTCGTTGGAGCCGGCGTGGCTTATTCGCAGCTGTTCAAGAGTCCGATGGACGACTGGCTCAGCGAGTTCAACACACGGCGCTTCTCAGGATTCGTCCGCGGCGGATTCCAGCTGAAACTCTTTGCCGGCCCTCAGGCCGCGCTGGCCGTAGAGCCTTACGTCTATGCCTCCACGAGAGGTATCGACCTCGTGCGCTCCGAGCTTGAGTTCTACGACTACCGCATGGGCTATGGCTTCGACATCTCGTTTATCCAATATCTGAGCCAACGTTTGTCCGACGAATCCAACGCAGGCACCTTCCATAAGAAGTTCAGCCGCCGCCAGCGTTACTTTGCTGGCGATGTGCCCGACGTGCTCCACCATCGGCCTTTGATAGTTGGTGTACAGAACGGCTTCGGAGGCGTCAACGGCGAAGGCCGCACCTTCGACCACTCGGCCGGACTTTCCCAGGCCGTGTACTTGGGTTGGTGGATGTCGCCCTCCATTGGTATTCGTACGCAGTTCGGCACCGTCAACATCAAGTGGCAGGACTATTATTCGTCAACCCTGAAGAATTTTGCCGCCTACCGTACCGTCGGTTTCGACTTTATGCTCAATCCCTTGGGCTTTAGCCGCCGCGCTGCGTGGCAGGCTCCGGCGGGTCTTACCGTGCTGGTAGGCTACGAGGGAGGCTATGCTTTCCGCGAGAAGGGCGTTAAGGGCTTTGCTGCCTTTGGCTATCGCGGCGGTCTCAACCTCTGGGTAAAGCTGGCCAACGGCCTGCGGCTGACGGCCGAGCCCCAATATGCCATTCTGACTCATAAGAACGACAACCAGCGTGCCTCCATCGACTACATGACCCGCGTCAGCGTCGGCTTGGAAATGATGGTTGGTGGCGACCGCGAGCCCTCTTTGCCCAACGGCTCTTCCGCTGGGGAATCTACTGCCAAACCCTTCCCCCTTGGCTATTTCATTGGTGGTGGTTTAGGCCGTAACTTCACCCCTCGCTTCTTCCAGGAAACCAGTCGCGAGCGCGACATTATCAAGAGCGGACTCGTCTTCGGCGGCTATGAATATACCGATCTTCACGGTGTGCGCCTCTCAGGCGAGTATATGACCGACGTTTTCTATGACAGCCAGTTGGTGAAGGACCGTCAGGAACGCTATGTTCTTTCTGCCGGCTACAGGCTTGCTGCCAGCAACCTGTTGAGGGGCATCAACCCCCACCGTCGCTGGAATGTCAGCGCCAATGCGGGACCAGTCTGGGCTATCGGTGACGGCACCTCGGCTTTCGGACTTAATGGCGGCCTCCAACTCGACTACCGTCTTGGCAAGCACTTCTCGGCATTCCTGGCACAGAACCTCTATTGGGTGCCGGGCGGACTCTTCGACAGCAACCAGACGACCGAAACCGACCTCACCTGTTCCTTCAACCTCGGACTGATGTATCACTTCGAAAGCCTGGTGCAGCCTACCTTCCAGTTGGCACGAAACACGGCCAATGCCATAGGTGCAGCAGGAGTTGCCGTAGGACGTACGGCGGGTGCTGTAGGGCGTGCCGTTGGTTCTGGTACCGTAGCTGTTGGCCGTGCTATTGGTCAGGCAGGTGTTGCTACGGGTCGTGCCGTCGGCCAGGCTGGTGTTGCCACGGGGCGTGCTATTGGTCAGGCTGGTGTTGCTGCGGGACGTGCTGTCGGCCAGGCAGGTGTCTTCGCGGGTCATGCCGTCGGTCAGGCTGGTGTTGCCACCGGGCGCGCTATCGGACAGGCTGGTGCTGCCGTAGGGCGTACTATTGGCTCTGGAGCCGCGGCCGTGGGTAGTGCGGTGGCTGGCGTTGCTACCGGTATGGTGCAGCAGCAGGGGCATCCCTTCATGATAGAGTATGCCTTGGGCTATCAGCACATTATGCACATGCCCACCAAAGGTATTGATACCTGGGAACCTCAGATGCAGATTGGGTTAGGTTGGTGGGCGCTGCCTTCCTTTGGCGTCCGGATGGGCGGCGACCTCATTCGCGGTTCGTCGGAAGAGCATGAGGTGAAGGCCCCCAATGGTACCTTTACCCGCTACGATAAGCTCCGTCTGTCGCACCTCTACGCCGACCTGCTGGTCAACCCCTTGGGCTTTGCTCCCCATTACAACTGGCAGTCACCGGCAGGTGTCAACCTTATAGTCGGCCGCACGTTGTTCAACCTTGCCAGCAACAACATGGAGGGGAAATACTGGAACAATAGCTGGCGTCTCGGCACTCAGCTTTGGGCACGCATCGACAAGGGGCTGAGACTCACCGTAGAGCCCATGTTCTCACTCTTCGACTGTAGTCCCCAAAGCGACGATCCCAATGACTATACCAGCGTAGACCATCGTGACATATTCTCGCTCAAAGTCGGTCTCACCATGCTGATGCAGGGCATCAACCGCCAACGTTCAAGGGACGATTCCCAGCAGGGAAACCGCTGGGGACAGGATGCACGACGCAAAACCCGCTGGTTCGTGGGTCTTGGCGGCGGTGTTCATTTCAACAAGGATGACTTCCGTCTCGACGGTGGCGGCACCAATAGCAATGTGCAGCTCCTGGCCGGCTATCGTCTGTGGAGCAATACCGCCGTCAGACTGGGCGAAGAACTCACGTTCGACCATTTCGTTGAGAACCGAAGCTACGAGCTCACCTCAGGCCCGCAGGCAGGAACCATGAGATACGGCATGTGCGTCAACACCTTCCGTTACCTCTTCTCGTCACTCACAGGACAGTACGACCTGATGGGGCTCTTCAACCCCTCGCCGAATCGTCGCTGGGAGCTGAACTTCATTCTTGGAGGCACCCTCTCGTATTATCTCAACGAGTCGAATACTGTGATTGGTGAGCAGGAGTCCTATGAGGTAGTTCCAGGTCTACGTAACAGCCCCTTGAACTTCAGTACCACCTTAGGGGCAATGGTGGCCTATCGTCTTTCCGACCGCCTCTCTGCCTACCTCAACCATCATGTCTACATCTACAGCTTCGGTCAACCTCGGTGGTTGCAATATACTTCACAGATATGGACTTCCTCGGGTCACATCAATACCTTTAACCTTGGATTGATGTACCACTTCTAAATTACTTCGCTGAGACGGAGGGCGTATTGGTCCATGGGGTCGATGTCGAGAATCTTGTCGATGTAGCGGTGGGCGTTCTCGCGGTCTTTCTTCACGTAATAATAGTAGGCCAGGTATTTGTAGGCCTCGGTGAGCTGCGAGCCGCCCTTTGACTCTGTCATCTCGATAACGCGCTGGTAGTAGGGTTTGGCCAGTCCCATGGTCGACTCGGGATCGAGGGCTACGTTGGTACGGGCCTGCCAGTAGCAGCCAAGATAGCTGTCGGGGCGCATACGGTCGACCTCGGCAAAGGTCTTGTCGGCCTGGTGGAGAGCTTCGATTTTCTCGGGTGTCAGCTCCTCGGTGACCGACTTGTCGGTGCCCTGAGCATAGTAGAGACGTCCTAATTCGTAGACCACGTAGGCAGTACGCTCTTCCTCATCGAGTTTCGTCATGTAGGTCTTATAGTATTCCACGGCCTTGGGATACAGGCCGATGTTCTCGTAGGCCTTGGAAATGGCAAGCACTACGTCGGGGCGGTCGCCGCCGTCGAGTGTCAAGGCGTGGTTGAACTGGTCGATGCCTTCTTGATACTTTCCGTTACCGTTGAGCACGTAGCCGTAGTAGATGTAGTCTAAGTAGCTGTAACCCTTGGCTTCGGTGCTGTCAGTCTCGTGGCGGTCGCTGTTTTTGAAGAAGTCGTCTGAGGCCTGCAATGCCTGCTCATATTGTTTCAGTTCAGTATAGTTATACATCAACAGACGGTTGAACACGAAGTCGCGAGGGCGAATGGTGCGGCCGTGATTGACGACATCGATCGACTTCTGGTAGTCGCGGGTGAGGTAGGCCGACATGGCATAGCTGATTAGTTCGTCGCGCACGAGGCTGTCCATTGGTATAGAGTCGTAGGCAGCTACGGCCTCCTTCACCTTGTTGCCGGTATACCAGGCGTGAGCAATGAGATGTTCCACGCGGCAGTCGTCGCGGTAGAGGCCTAACTGCTTGAGTTTGGCAACGGCGAGGTCGGGCTCCTTCTGCTGATGCATGCGGACGTAGTGCATGTAGCCAGTGGAGTCGCGTGGATCGAAATAAATGGCACGGCCATAGTAGTAGTCGGCTTTCTCACGGTCGTTCTTGGCTAAGGCAATGTCGCCGGCCAGCGAGATGATGCTGGTGGTGATGCGCTTCTGCTGGAAGCCGAGGTCGTAGTAGTGCTCGGCGCCTGCAATGTCGCCCTGCTTCAGACAGGCCATGCCAAGCTTGGCGAGCTGGTCGGGGTCTTTTGTCTCTTTGGCGATGGCAATGCTGCAGCAGAGAAGGCAGAGGAGTGAGAGTATAGCTGACTTCATTGTATTAACGTGTGAGTGAGAACTTGAGCGATAGTCCGAAGTCGCGCGTGGTCGTCGGGTAGCTGCTCGACGAAAGCAACGGCGTGTTCGTCTGACGGTCGTAGTAGAAGGTGAGGGTCATCAGGCGGCTCAGCGTGTAGTCGGCAGCAAACTTGATTTGCAGGGCCTGGTTGCCGCTGCTGGCCGAGGAAACGCCTGAGGCAATATCACGTGTGATGGCAGCCTGAGAACGGTGCGACAGGTCGAGACGCAGGTTCAGGTCGTGGTTCACGCCGCTGGACTTGCTTTTCGTCGAATTGCTGTTCGACGACTTGTCGTTGTTGTTATTAGCATTGTTGCCCTTGCGGGTTTGTGCCTTCTTGACCTTGCGGGTCGTCTTTGCGCTGAAGAGGTTGAGCTTGAAGTTGCTGAGCTTGTAGCCCAAGCCGATGACCCAGTCGTTGGAGCGGCTTTCGTTGAGCTGGACGCTGGTCATCGAAAGGTTCAGCACACGGGTAGTGCGGTACTCCAGCTTGATGGTCATGTTGTTCTGCAACGTGACGTCCATACCCAACAATGGCGAGAACTGCTCGTTGATGCTGACGGTAGAGATGTTGTACATGCTGGAGGGGGTCAGCGAACCGTCGGTGGCGCTGACGAATCCTAAGTCGCCCATGTATTCGAGCCACGAGCTATAGCTGGCATAGCTGCCGATGGCGAAAACTGACTTGTAGCCATGGTTGATGTTGACGCTCTTGAAACGGTCGGCGAACCATGGAATCTTGGAGAGTCCACTGTAGCGTACGGTCCAGTTGGGCAACATGCGCTTGAGGGCGGGGAAAAGGTCGAGTGAGCCGCCGGAACTGCTGGTATAGGCTGCGAGGAAGGCAGGCACCAGCACGTCGGAAGAGTACTGGTTGACAGGGTTCACCGACTTGGAGGCATCCTTGTAGAGTGACTGTACGCGGTCGCGGTAGGTGGGTATGAGAGAACGGAACTCGTCGAAGGCTTTCGACTGGTAGCCGCTGTTGGCATCGCCCGTCGACTCGAAGGCCGACGACAGCGAGATGGTGGTCATGTTGAACGAACCGCTGCGTGTGGTGGGCGACCCCTCGTACATATATTGTACGCTCTGGGCGCGGTTGACGGTACGCGAGGCGTTGAGGTCAATCTTCAGGTCGCGGATGGGCTCGACGGTGGCCCTGACCTGCAAGTCCTCGGAAGTCGACGAGGTGAACGGCGTAGCCACATCGTCGGTCATCAGCCAGTGATTGTCTCGGGCCTTGTTAAGGTAGCCTTCATCGGCAAAGCCAAAGGCCCAGTCAAGTCCAGGAGCCATGACGTCACCCGTGCGTTGACCTAAGATGTCGCCGGTATTGGGCATGAAGCCCGGCAGGGTCATGTTGCGCTGGTTGCGGTAGCTGATGTTGATAGTACGCACCATCATAAGCAGGTGGCTTGCCTGCTGGACAGGCTCATACCACCATTGCTTGTCGAGCGGCTGCTTGGGCAGTACGCTGAGCTTGAGCTTCAGCGACGAGTCCTTCGAGGTAGAGTCCTTGGCACGCAGCTTGGCAGCTAAGTCCTTGGGTAGGGTGACGGTGATGTTGTTCTCGTCCTTCACCTTCCATTTCAGCGATACTTGCTTGCCATCTTGGCCGCGGGCTGAGATAATGAGTCGCTTCGACTTCTTGCCGTGCTGGACGGTAAGGGTGGTGTCGGCTGTCAGCGTGATTTCCTTCTGGAAGGTATTCTTGTTCTTGGGCAGCTCTTTCTCTTCCTTGGCGTCGTTCTTCTTCTCCTTGCTGTCCTTGGTGGCGTTCTTCGTCGTCTTGGCCTTCGTCTTCTTTTCGGGTGCCTTCTTGAAACGCTCGTTCACCTTCTTGAGGAACGGCGAATGGTTATAGAGCGTTTCCAGGTTCAGCGCACCGTTCAGGTTCAGACTGCGGTTGCTGGTGATGGTGTTGCCTAAGGTGTGGCCGTCTTCCAGCTCTGTACCGCGTACCCAGGTGTAGGTGGCGTTGTAGCTCAAGTCGCTGGTCACCCAGTCAAGGATGGGCAGCTTGTTGAGTGGGAATTGGTATGACGCTGTGAAGCTCTGGTTATAGTCCAATGGCGTACCCATGTGCAGGATGCTTTGCTTCACCGAGTCTTTCCAGACGGCATAGAAGTCGGGATAGAGGTCCTTGTTGATAGGCACGTTCTCACGGTAAGGCTCCTCAATCTGTGCCCGTGTGGCCGACTGGAAGTTCATGTGGAGGTTCTTGGTGAGATCCCATCGTAGCTGGAAGTCGCGGTTCCACAGCATCTGACTGTTGAAGTTGACGGGCAGGTTGGGATTCTCGGTGTTCTCAAGGTCGCGCTCCTGCAACTCGTAGTAAGTACGGGTCATCTCCGTGTTGAAGGCAATGGTCTGCGGCAGGTAGTTCAGTCCGATGGCCTTTGGGAAGTTGAGCCATTTCGACTTGCCCTTTACCTGCTTGAACGGCTCCCAGGTCTTATAGACGGGCGAATAGCTGTAGTTCAGGCCTCCGCGCCATTGGTCGTCATTCTCATAGATGGTGGTCTCGCCGCTGGTATGGCGGTGCATGTGGCTATAGGAGAACGAGAAGTTGCCCGGGTCGTAAGGCATGGGGTGACGCTTCGACTTGATGCCGACGCGGGCGTTGGTCAGCGAGAAGTTCCTTGTGAGGTTGCGTGTCACGGCAATCGACTCGATGCTGTCGCGCTCACGGTCGGTGACGGCCTCTAAGGCATCCTCGAGGTTCATGTCGGTGTCCAACGGATTGTACTTGGGACGTATCTCGTCCTTGGTAATGGAGTAGTAGACGGGAAGGTTGACCTTGGCTTTGTCGGGGAAGAACTTACCCAACTCAAGGTTGGCCGTTATGGAATAAGACTTCTGAGTCTCGTTGGAGCGCTGCATGACACTTTCCTCCAGGCCTCCGAATCCGTCGGTCATATAGTGGCCTGACATATTGACGCTACCGAAATCGGACAGCTGAACGTTCAGGGCACCCGATGCTGCCCAGCCGCCTTCGTTGTTATAGTCTTTCAGGCGCAGCTCGTTGACCCACACCTCGCCCGACTTCTCCTGACTCGACAGGTTGCGTACACCGATGACCATTGTCTTCACCTCGCCGAGGCTGGGGTTACCCATCACGCTGATCTTGTTGTTGGGCTTGTCCTCGTCGTATAAGGAGAATACCTGATTGAAGGAGACGCGGCCTTCGCTCTTGGCTTTGTTGCGTTCTTTCTTCAGACGAGTGAATACGCTGATGTCGACGTCGAGCATGTTTTCCGACGGCCATACCTTCGAACGGTCGCCTGCTGAGAGCCAGGAGTATTTGCCCTCAGGCGTGATCTTCAGCGGTATCTCGTACTCATAGTAGTTGTTCTTGTAGTCGCTGCCCAAGCGGATGAAAACAGCCAGCTGGTCGTCCTTCAGGTTGGTGGTGTTGGGCAGCAGGTAGTTGGCGTGGACGAACATCTGCAGGCGCTTGTACTGGCGCAGGTCGAAGTTCAGGTTCTTATAGACGGCCTTCGACTCGCCCTGACTCAGGTTGTGTACTGTGAGACAGAGGGCCTGCTCGTTGTTCTCGACGAGCTGAGGCTGGTTGGGGTCGGTAGCACGGCTGATGCCCGGAGGTAGGGTATAGGCCACCGGCTGGCGGTCGGTATTCTCCTCAATATTGACGGCACTCATCTCCATGGTTCCCGTTTCGGCACCTACCGCCGTCTGGAGGCTCTGCTTGTATTGACGCCACTCGCCACGCACCAGGTCGAGGCTGCCGAAGCGGAGCACGATGGGGCGCTCAAAGCCGGTCATGTACATGCGCATGTAGCGGATGGAGGTGAAGTCGTTGATGCTGCCTACGCGATCCTTGCACTCAGCCAGAGGTATGCGGAACTGATACCAGCGAACGGTCAGCGAATCGCCATTACGCAGCTTCACCCAGCTGTCGCGGCGGTCGGTGATATAGCTGTCGGTGGAATTGCCGTTGTTGTAGGCCTGCAGCACGTCGTCGCTGATGTGAACCTTGTACTGGAAGTAGCGCTCATACTCGTTGAGTGTGAAGTCCTGGTTGATATCCTCGACGTCGGGGCCGCTCTTGTACGACGTGTCGTACGACTCTGTGCGGTTGTCGGTATCGGGTGAATTGCCTTGCGGATTGTTAATGCGCTTATAGCGGTCGAGGATACTGGTCTGGGCAGCGTCGAAGTCGGAACCGCGGTAGTAGTGATAATCGTCGCCGGCAGGGTCTTGGCGCCAGGCATTGATAAGTGAGTCGTTATTCACGATTGTCGATATCTGGTCGAGCCACTCCTTGTAGGCACCGTAGGTACGTTCCTCTTCATCATTAAGACCATTCAGACCAACGTCCTGAAGTGCGCGTGAGCCTGTGGTTGTGGCAAAGGCATAGGTCTGGGTGGCCTGCTCAGGAATCTTACCCCATTGGGTGAAACTGTAGGCATTGGTGCCGTCGACGGGCATGCCGCTCTCGTAGAACTTCTTACCGTCGCGCAGCACGTCCTCGCTGATTTCACCCAAGTTGATATACAGGTCGCCCGAATATTGCGATGCCGTGCCAGACTGACGCTGGTAGATGAAGGGGTCCATGAGCCAGAACTCCACATATTCTATATTAGCCTGCTCGAAGTCGGTGGTCTCCAGCTTGCGCATCATGCCGCCCCACTTGCTGGCAGGGTTCATCAATGTACCGTCGCTGTTGAACTGGGTGGTCAGATTATACGGGCCGCGCTCCTGGGGATAGTAGGCCAGGTTCAGTACTGCCAATGTGGAGGTAGCACCGTTGTAGGTAGACTGGTCGCGGTTGGGGTAGAGTTCCTTCACATAGACTTCGCGTACGCGATGGTCGGAGAGCTGTTCCATGTCGCTTTTGATATGGCCGGGGGTGAGACTGCTGGAACGGCGGGTGAACAGCGGATCGACCGAGTACCAGGCCAGAAGGGCACGGTTATAACTTGAGGTGACGCCCGTCTTGTCGTTGTATCCCTCCATGCCTGTGGGCGCACTTGACAGCGACCACGACTTGGGGTCGATGACTGAGATGAGGTTCTTAGTGTTCTCAAAGTCGTCCAAGTAGGAGGCATTGTCTTGGGTACCGCTGGCCCGTCCGGCTATGAGTTGGGCAAATTCACCCGAGAGTTGTATCTGCGAAGGCTGGCTGACGTGGAGGAAGGGAATCTTGTTGAGCATCTTCGTGAGCCATTGCGACTCCTGCTTCCAACTGAGGTTCAGACCCCATAGCGTGTTGTTGAGTGGTTCCTCGCCCATAACGACCTTCGACGTCAGGGCCTGCTCGGAAAGGTGCATCAGCGTACCGCCCATGAGGAAGTTCTTCGAGAAGTCGTACTCCCAGTTGACACCGTACATCGTCTTGCGGTTCATGCCGTAGTCCGTGTTCGACTCAAAGCTGGCCTTGATGTCGGTCTGGGCATCCAAAAGACTCTGGTTAATGATGGTCACCTCGCCTGCGGAGTAGTCGACGGTGTAGTCGGAGCCTTCGGTCAGCTCAACGCCGCCCGCCGTCACCTTCACCGATCCTGGCGGCACGTTCATGGCACCTAACGAGATGACATTGGCACTCGAACCCTTGAACTGACCTACCAGCAGGAACTTGTCTTTCTCGGCCGTCTGCTTGGCAATGGTCTTCGTCGAGTCGTATAACTGGTCGAATACGTATTTGTCGGCAATCTTACCCAGCCCGGCGGCTTCAATCTTTTGGCGGAGATTGTCGCCGAAGGGCTCGGCCGATGGCAGGAAGATGCGGCCATTCTGGACGGTGTAGCCTTGCACAAAGTCGAACTGTCCGTTAGCGTGGGGTTTCATGTTGTTGTCCAAACGGTCACAGCCTAACAACTTCAGCAGCGTCTGCGACTTCAGCCGTTCGTCGGGCAGGTAGGTCAGATAGACACCAGCCGTGTCGCTCTGGTATTTGATGTCGAGCTTGAAACGTTCCCTCTCAACATTTGATGCTAAGTAGTAAACGTTTTTCATCATCAGGTCCCAGTTGCCCTGGGCGGGACTGTTCGACGTGTTCTTCAGCGATTTTACGAACAGACACTTCTTGGTATCGGTCAGGTCGCTGGCAAACTCACCTACCTGATAGGTACGGCCGCTATAGGTATACTCGAAGGCAACAGCCAGTACCTGGTCGGTTTGTAAGGTGGATTTCAGAGTGATGTAGCCCAAGGCATCGTTTACCGTATATTCTGATGAAGACAGCAGACGAGCCGAGGATAACTTCTCATAGTCAATACCACCCTTGATAAAGCTGATACCCTCCAATGCCGTACTAACGGCATCGATGTTACGTGAGGCTGAGTCGATGCGGCTGATGAGGGTGGAGTAGACATTGTTGGACTGATTGCCGGGAACGCTTTCGCCCGTTAAGTTCCAGTTGGGGTTCGAAACGCGGTTGTTCTCGCCCAAGTCGGTGAAGGCTACGATATTACGTGTGTTTGAGGTGGTGGCAGTCTTGTTGGTTACCCAAACCTCAATGCGGTTGATTTTTACGCCGGAGGTCAGGTTAGGCAGTGTCGACATGGCCCTGTCATAGGTGTCGCGGAAGTAGCGTGACAGGAAGAAGTGTCGGTTTTCCTCGTAGTCGGCAACGTCAATCTCGAATGGGGCTGTTTGTGCGCCGCCCTTTGACGAGACGCTCTTTGAGGTCGACTTCTTCTGCGACACCACCGTCTGCAGCTTCAATCTGCCAAACTGCATGTCGGTTCGTATACCAAACAGACTAGAGGCACCCTTTACCAGCGAGTTGTTGGTGGGGAACGAGACGTTACCTGCCTCCACCAGCTTGATGATTTCGTCCTCCTTGCCGTCGTACTTCAGCTTCAGGTTCTGCGTATCGAAGTCGAACGTAGCATCGGTGTTGTAGTTGAAGTTGAAGTTCATCTTGTCGCCCACCTTTGCGTTAGCTGAGATGTTGATTTTCTCGTCGAAGTCGAAACTCGTGGTCTTGCGGTTACGGATAGGAAGTGAGGGGTTGTCGATGTTCTTCATCGTGGCACCCAGCTTCAGTTCTGCCGTTCCCTGAGTTTTTACACGTACGCCGCCAGGACCGAAGATCTTTTCGGCGGGGCCTAAGTCGAAGTGCATGTCGGAGAACGAGAATTTCTCCTTGCCCTGAGAACGGAATGCCTCTTCGTTCTTCTTGCGGAAGAACTCGTCGCGGCTGCGGCGTTCACTCCATTTCAAGTATTCCTGCGGCGTCATCAGCACAGGCGTATTCAGATAGGAGTCGCCAATCTTCGAGCCAATGAAATAAAGATTCAGCGAATCGTTGTATTCGGCCTGCTGGCGAATGTTGTCAGGGGTGTGAAGGTCGAGGGCGCTGGAGTCGAGGTCGGCTACCAGCACTGGAGCTGTCTTCTGGATGCGCCAACGGGCATGTAACAGCGAGTCGGGTATGGTTTCATCCTCGACCTCCAGCTTCGGCTGTGCCTTAGGCACGGGCTTCTGCTGTGGACGACCGTTATTCTCCGTCGTCTTATCATCCTGAGGCGGCACGGCCAAGGCTGTGATGCTCAGCAGGACTAAGAGGATATACGCGACTCGCTTCAAAACTATTTAATCTGTTTGAGGGCTAACTTCACTACTTGCTCTACAGGCAACGTAGGCTGTTCCTGCAGAATCTGTACCACGACCTTCTGCGTCGGAGCTGGCGAGAAGCCCAGCATTGTCAGGGCTGCTACAGCTTCGTCGCGTACAGCATTGTTGACGGGGGCTGCCATTGTGCCACCAGCAGGAATCTCGTCGGCAATGCCCAAGGCAATAATCTTGTCTCTCAGGTCGACGATGATGCGCTGAGCCGTCATCTTGCCCACACCTTTCACGCTCTGTATCAGTTTGGCATTGCCTGTTGATATAGCATTGCAGAGCTCACTGACACTCATGCCCGACAGCATCATGCGTGCCGTGTTTGTACCCACACCGCTGACAGTAATGAGCAACTCGAACATCTCGCGCTCTTTCTTGCCTGCAAATCCGTAGAGCACATGGGCGTCTTCACGGATGGCCTCGTAGACGTAAAGCTTTACAATGCCGGCCTTGCCGCCTGCGCCTGATGCGGCTTTGCCTTGAATGGCACTGTAGGTGTTGAGCGAAATATTCAGGCCATAGCCCACTCCGGCTGCCTCGACCGTAGCCAATGCAGGCGTCAGCTCGGTCAGCTCGCCTTTAATGTATTCTATCATAACATCTTTTATTGTATATATACAAAACAATAAACGGGCAAAGCGCCCGTTTATTGTGTTATTCCCACGAATACCTGCTTTTTTAGTAGGTCATCTTAGGCCCCAGTTCCTTAGCTTGGTCAATCATCTTCTGAACTTCACTTACGGCGGGCACACGGCCACAGATGTGCTTCTCAGCGTTGATCTCCTCCAATTTGGGCTGCAGGTTCTCGGCTACGCGATGGCGGAATTCCTTGACGGTGTCGACGCCAGCAGCCTCTAACAGCTCAGCAAACTGAGGACCTACGCCATTGATGCGGAACAGGTCGGCGTGGTTAGTCCACTTCAGAATCAGTTTCTCGGAGATGCCAGAAGCCTCGGCCAGTTCCTTACGACCCTTGGGGGCTGCGCACTTCTCTAACAGTTCACTTACTTTGTTGATGCCTGCGGCAATGAGTTTCTCGGCGTAAACGTCGCCTACTCCTTCGATGTCGATAATCTTGTAATCCATAATTGTTGGTTTTAGTTAATGATTAAACACAATCTGATGGCAAATATACGAAATAATTGTGAATGTTGTATGAAGAATTAAGAATTATTAGTAACTTTGCACCCATATATGGTATACATTGATGACAGTCTCTATGATTTTGACCTTCCGTTGGCACTGCAGCAGATCAGTCCTCAGCGGCGGGAGCAGGCCTTGCGTTTTCGTCATGAGCAGGGACAACGGGAGTGCGTGCTGTCATATTTGCTGCTGAAACAGGCTTTGCTTCAGGAGTATGGCATCGACGAGAATCCGTTGTTTGAATATGGAGAACACGGCAAACCTTCGATAGTGGGTCATCACGATATTCATTTCAGTCTGAGTCATTGTCGACAGGCTGTGGCCTGTGTGGTCAGCGACCATCCTGTGGGCATTGATATAGAAACGGTCCGTGCTTTCCGCGAGCCGTTGGCACGGTACGCCATGAACGATCAGGAATTAGCCCTGATTGTTTCCTCGTCTCGTCCGGATGTTGCTTTCATCCGGCTTTGGACGCAGAAGGAAGCCCGTCTGAAAATGACGGGCGAGGGCATCTCCAACCATTTGAAGGATGCCCTCGCCGAAGGTTCCTGGACTATCACCACGGTCGAAGAACTCGATCGCGGTTACATCTATTCACTCTGCGAAAGTAATAATTCCCATCACTGAAGGTAATCCATCTGCCGCCTTAGCGTCTGTAGCTCGTCACGTACGTTGATGAGCCGCGACAATACGTCAGCCGTCATGTCGACACCTTGACGGTTGTTGTTAATCACCTTCTTGGCAGCAGCCAGTTTAAAGCCGCGCACTTTCACCAGGTTGTGAATAAGCTTAATCTGCTCAATATCCTTCTCCTGATACTGGCGCACCTTTGCCGGTCCGCTCGTCTTCGGTTTCAGGAACGGGAATTCCGTCTCCCAGTAGCGCAGTGTGCTTTCGTTCAGTCCGAACATCTCGGCCACCTCTTTTATGCTGTAATACAGCTTCTGTGGTTTATATGCGTTTAGTGCCATAGTAACTGTTCTTTATGTGTTATTATCTAATGACTATTTTGTGACCGTTTGTGCCGTCAACATAGATGCCCTTGGGGAGTCGGTCGTTGGACATGCGGCGACCGTCGAGGGTATAAATTTTGCGGGTATCCGGCTTCGTGCGTGCGGTGCTGATTGCCGTCGGGTCTTCTGGTTCAGTGGGCTCTTCAGGCTTCTCGCCAATGTATAGTGCGTCGGGGGACGTCACTGTTGCAAGTGCTTCAATCCATGCCTGGAATGGAGCAACGCTGGTGCCTGTCGGTTCAAAAGCACTACCCGCTTCGTTCAGCGTGTAAGCACTGGTGGGAGTCTTCCGGATGGTAGAGCCCGTCATTCGGTAGTGGTTGAGTGTGATGTTACCCTCACCGGCAGTGAGTGTTACGTTCTTTGCACTCAGCACTAACGTTCTTTCTTTAGTGGTATTATTGCCATTGTCAACTTCTTCGTTAGCAATTGCCACGATATAGGGGATGTTGGCTTCAATGCTGTTGGCATCTTCGAAAGTGATGTCGTCGGCACTATCAGCTGTAAGTCGCTTTAGTAGGAGGTGCCCGTTAGTGGATTCCTCTATGCCATCAATAGTGATGTGCTCCACATTAAAGGGCAAAATGAGGGTCGTCCATCCGCTATTGCCGTCACAACCTTGCGTGAAAGTACGTGTAAAGCTCACTTCATTGGCGGTGAAGGGTGTTGTAGGACGGAAGTTGTGACCATCGGTCAGAGTGACTTTGTCAGCATGGCCGCCCTTAATGGTAATACAGCCCGACAGTCCGAAAGGTGGCAGCAGGTTCTCGTCAAGCAGATAAACGCAATTGCGGTTGGCGCTTGGCCTTACATCGGTAACGATGTCGCAGTTTCTGAGGTCGACGGAAACGGCATCCTCGGGTATGGTGACTGTTGACAGCAGCGGCTCCACTTCTTTCAACTGTCCGTCGGCGAGGGTAACGGCTACGGAACGTGAGGTACGGTAAATGCCAGAACGCAACGTTACAGGCACATTGGTATTGTTGTCGAAATTGGTATAGCTGACAGCTAACACGTAGCGTTCGCCCCAGTTCAGGTTATTGAATTCAAAGCTTAGCTTCTGACTATCTCCAGCCGCAATGGTGATGTTGTGGTTGTCGGTGAATATGCCACGATCGTCGGAGTCACCGTAGTCAGCCCTGAAAAGCAGAATGTTGATACCTGTCGTCGACGCACCAGTGCCGTTGTTGGTTATGAGGAAGCTTCCTTTAATGGTATTACCATAGACCATTTTGTCGGGGCTGTCTTCGTCGTAGCTGAAGCTTTGGTCTGTGCTGTTGATGGTGAAGTCAGAGATTTCGCATTTCACAGTAAGCTTTGAAATCAGGTCGCCAGGACCATTAATGGGTAACACGCTGACACTTCCTTGTCCGCTGACGGACTGCATGTAGGCACGGAACGGGGCTACGGTGGCCTGTCCGAGGCTAAAGTAATTGCCGCTGCTGTTGACGGTGTAGATATTATTGAGTGTCTCTTGTTGTGTCACTCCCGTCAGCTTGAAGTAGTTGCCTGATGTGGTGGCCTCGGTACAGCTGACAGTGGCGTTTGTAGCTTGGAACACAAGTGTCTTTCCCCTCAGGTTCCACTCACTGCCCCATGTATTGTCGGGTACGGCAATGAGGTAGGGCGTGTTGGCTTTGATTCGGTCGGCATAGTCGAAGGTAACATTCCCGTTCTCATCACTCGCGAACTTCATCACCCAGAAGTGCTTGTTATGGTCGTTGCTGCTATGGAACCAGTCTTTTTCTATGCCATCGACTGTTACTTTGTCTACATCGAAGGGCAGCATGATGGTAGTCCATCCGCCGTGTCCGTTACTGCTGGTGTTGAAGGTACGTGAATAGGTGACAGTGTTGGCGACGAATGCAATGGGTGTACGGAAGTCGTGGCCGTCGGTCAGCGTAATGTTTGTTGCTGTATTACCCCTGACGACATTACGTCCTGCAAGTGCAGACGGAATCGAGGCAGAGGCATCGAGTAGGTAGACGCAATTGGGATTCTGGCTGGCTTGTACGTTGCTGATGTTCGTCTCACCGCGTAGGTCGGCCACAACAGCATGATTGTCGACGGTAGCTGCATCGCGGGTAATCAGGTAGACGCCGATATCCTCAGATTGCTTCTCGGCCTTGGTGCCATTGTATTTATAGTAACTGATCTCCAACACGTAGCGCTCGTCGTATTCCAGTCCATTGAACTCGTAGTTCAGGGTCTGGGTACTCCCGCTGCCAATCGCATTGTCAAACGATCGTTCGGCAACGGTAGTCACGGTGAAATCGAGCAATGATGTCCATTTGGTAACCTGTCGCAGGGCGATGCTCAAGCCTAAGGAATAGGTGGTGGTGCCTTCATTTCTCAGGGTAACGGAACCTTTAAGCGTGTTGCCGTTGATGATTTTGCTGTCCTTCAGGGAAATGCTCTTGTCAGTGCAGTTCACGTCGAAGGTATTGATTTTAAGTTCTGCCTGCGACTGGATGTCGGAGCTGCCAACGGTGACAGTTTTCTGAGACAGGCGGGTTCCTCGATTGAAGTAGCCGTCAAAGACAACCAGCTCGAAGGTGCCGTTGCCAGCCCTTGACGATGGTATGGCCGGAATCTTGACAACCACCGTGCTGCCACGAGGTACATCGGCGTTTACGCCGCCCATGTAGGCGATATATCCGTTTTGAATCTGTCCCAGCGTGATGTCTCCGTGGTAGTCACCAGTACCGTTGTTGCGGATGGTCACGTAAACTTCCTTCGTCTGGCCGATTGCCAGTGCCCCCTGATAGGTGATGTCGGTAACGGTCAACGAGGGTGTACCTGTTGGTGCAGGCACCACTGCCGGGTTGTTGTTGCCGCGTCCCTTGGGCTGTATGCCTACACAGGCAATGCCTAAGAGGTTAAAACCGTCGCCCATGGTACTCTCACTGGCATTGGGCTTCTTGTGGTCCAGCAGCGACAGCCTGAAGTAGCCATTATAGGCTCCGCCCCAGCCCCAGTTGATATGGAAGAATCCATTTTGGTATCCATCGCAGACAAAGGCGTGGCCACCTGTGGTGTTGTTGCCACCTAACAGTACGGGTCTGGAAGCTGCTATTTCTGTGTAGATCAGGTTGAGCCAGTCGTCGTAGCCATAGTCCTTTCGCTGGGCGTACTGAGCCCCGTTCTCATAGCCGAAATAGGTCATCATGGCATGGGGCATCTTACTGGGGTTGGCTCCCGAGCCGCCTACCGACTTCAGACGGAACCAGGTTAGCGTTGAGGCGGCACTATAGTACATGAGTTTTGCCACTTCTGGAGCCGAGGTACCGGCCGAGTAGCTGGCCGACATCTTAGTCCAGTCGAAGGTCGTTGATGGAAGTGAGCTGACTACTGGTGTCGTATAGTTGCCGTTATTGTCTGTCGGCGTATAGCCGGGAACTGCCGACGTAGCTCCTGTTGGCCATCGGTGGTAGTACATGATCTGTGCCATCGCAACTGCCACGCAGCCTGTCTCAGTATGGGTTTCATTAACCGTTGGGCAGTTGCCGTTGTAGGGGGAGCCTTGGTCCCAGTTCGTGGTCAGCATCGGCGAGATATTGGCACGTGATTCCATTCTGCGTGCATTGGCTGTCGTGGTAACATCGGTGTAGGCTAATTCCATCTCGCTGACATAGCCGTTTAACAGGAACTTGACGGCATCGGGCACATGCTCTGAGTCGTATTGTCCGTTGTCACAATAGCCTAAGATGTCAGCAGTACGGTCATCGCCGCTGACAATCACAAATCCTTTTTGGTTACCAATATTAAATATGTAGTAGTCTCCGCCCTGTGCCGACTCAGCTAATTGCAGCTGTGAGTTGTTCTGTGGCATGTTCACGTTGCTACGGGCTGCAGCCGTCTGGCCTGCCAGAAACTGTATGGCTTTCTCACGGGCCTTATCGGCTCCAATGTTTCCTGCCCATGAGTAGCCAGCTGTTAGCACCATTGTCAGCAGTAGGATGATTCGTTGCCTGATAGTCATCTTGTTGATACTTTATGTCATTACAGTCTGCAAAGGTAACAAAAAAAAATCCTACTTACTCCCTTTTCAGTTGTTTTAAGAAAAAATAACGGGTTCAAACACTTGCATCCGATAAAGACTTTGTACCTTTGCAGCCTAAATTGGAAATCGAAAATCAGTAAATCGAAAATCGAAAATCAGTAAATCGAAAATTAATATGTTGACAGCAAAAGAGATTCGCGACTCATTCAAGCAGTTCTTTGAGTCGAAACAGCACGCTATTGTACCATCGGCCCCAATGGTCATCAAGGATGATCCCACGCTGATGTTCACCAACGCTGGTATGAACCAGTGGAAAGATATAATATTAGGTACGCGCGACCCAGAGCCTCGCCGTCGTGCCGACACTCAGAAGTGTCTGCGCGTCAGCGGTAAGCATAATGACTTGGAAGAGGTAGGTCATGACACGTACCACCACACGATGTTCGAGATGCTGGGCAACTGGTCGTTTGGCGACTATTTCAAAGAAGGTGCCATCGACATGGCCTGGGAATATCTGGTCGATGTGTTGAAGCTGAACCCTGAGGATCTGTACGTTACCGTGTTCGAGGGTGACGCTTCCGAAGGTCTGGAGCGCGATGATGAGGCTGCTGGCTACTGGCTGAAGCATGTGCCCGCCGACCATATCATCAACGGCAATAAGCACGACAACTTCTGGGAGATGGGCGACACAGGTCCCTGCGGCCCCTGCTCAGAGATTCATGTCGACAGCCGTACACCGGAACAGCGCAAGGAGAGTGGCATTAGCGGTCGTGACCTTGTGAATAAGGACGATCCGCAGGTCATTGAGATTTGGAACCTTGTCTTTATGCAGTATAACCGCAAGGCCGACGGTAGCCTGGAGAAACTGTCGATGAATGTTATCGACACAGGTATGGGCTTTGAGCGTTTAGTCCGCATGCTGCAGGGCAAGCACTCTAACTATGATACTGACGTGTTCCAGCCGATTATCAAGGCAGAAGAACAGATAACCGGTCTGAAGTATGAAGCCCCCTCGGGGACCGTAGGGGGGGCTGATGACATGGTGTCAATCGCCATGCGCGTCTGCGCCGACCACCTGCGTGCCGTTTCGTTCTCGATTGCCGACGGTCAGCTGCCCTCTAATGCTAAGGCTGGCTACGTGATTCGTCGCATCTTACGTCGTGCTGTGCGCTATGCCTATACGTTCCTCGGACAGAAGGAAGCATTCCTGTATAAGCTACTTCCCACACTCGTCGAAGAGATGGGTGATGCCTTCCCCGAGCTGAAGGCTCAGCAGACGCTCATCGCCAAGGTGATGAAGGAAGAGGAGGACGCTTTCCTGCGCACCCTCGACAAGGGCATATTCCTGCTTGACAAGGCAATGGATGAGATGAGGGCTAAAGGAAAGAAGGAACTGGACGGCGTCCAAGCTTTCCGTCTCTTCGATACCTACGGCTTCCCCCTCGACCTGACGGAGCTCATCTGTCGTGAGAACGGCTTTACGGTCAACGAGGCAGAGTTCCAGGTCGAGATGCAGAAACAGAAGGACCGCGCCCGCAACGCCGCCCAGGTGGAGAACTCCGACTGGGTCAACGTGGCCGACGGTTTGCCCGTCGGCACCGAACAGAAGTTCGTCGGCTACGATTACACCGAATACACTTGCCACATTCTCCGCTACCGCAAGGTGACCCAGAAGAAGAACGAGTTCTACGAGCTGGTACTCGACTACACGCCGTTCTATGGCGAGATGGGTGGACAGGTCGGCGACCAGGGTGTGCTCGTCTCAGAGAACGAGACCATCCCCGTCATCGACTCCAAGCGTGAGAACGGCCAGACCGTACACATCGTGAAGCAGCTGCCCAAGGATCCCACGGCCGAATTCATGGCCTGTGTTGATACCGATAAGCGCGACGCCTCGGCTGCCAACCACACGGCTACCCACCTTTTGGACTATGCGCTGAAGCAAGTTTTGGGCGACCACGTAGAACAGAAGGGTTCATTCGTCAGTCCCGACACGCTGCGCTTCGACTTCTCCCACTTCGAGAAGGTCAGCGACGAGCAACTGCGTGAGGTGGAGCGCATGGTGAACGATATGATTCGTCAGGACCTGCCGCGTGACGAGCATCGTGATATGCCGATGGAGGAAGCCAAGAAACTGGGTGCCATTGCCCTCTTCGGTGGATAAGGTACGCGTCATGCGCTTTGGTCCGTCATGTGAGCTCTGTGGTGGTATCCACGCCACCTCAACGGGTCGCATTGGCTTCTTCAAGATTATCAGCGAGGCCAGCGTTGCTGCCGGCATTCGTCGTATTGAGGCCAAGACGGGCAAGGAGTGTGAGGAACTGCTTTACCAGACCGAGGACTTGCTGAAGGTCGTCAAGTCGTTCTTCAACAATGCCAAGGATTTGCAGGGCGTCATCCGCAAATATATCGACGAACACGACAGCATGAAGAAGGAGATAGAGTCGTTCCAGGCTCAGGCTGTGGAGCGCTTCGCCAAGCAGTTAGTAGAGAAGGCACGCGAGGTGAACGGCGTGAAGCTCGTTTCTGCCGTGATGCCTTTGGAGCCAGCCGCAGCTAAGGACTTGGCCTTCAAGATCCGTGCTGCCGTCGAAGGCTCGCTGCTCTGCGTGCTTGGCACGAAGTATCAGGACAAACCTCAGCTCACCATTATGATGAGCGACGATATGGTGAGTGACCATAGCCTGAATGCCGGACAGATGGTGCGTGAGGCTGCCAAGCTCATTCAGGGTGGTGGTGGCGGACAGCCCCATTTCGCCCAGGCTGGCGGTAAGAACCCCGATGGCCTGAGTGCCGCAGTCGATAAAGTGATAGAATTAGCAAAATTATAAAAAGCAGAAAGGGAGGACGACGGTCTTCCCTTTTTTCAGAGAGAAAGATGAAGAAAGTATTTTATGTGTTTTTATCTCTCCTGATGTGTGCGCTTGCATCATGCCAGAAGGATGATGATGTTGTTCCGGAGCCACAGCCCGAGCCGAAACCGATAGTAATCAGGTATGCCGAGTACGAGACGAACGATGACTACGTAGACCTTGGAGTCGGCGATTTCATGATTGCCACCAAGAACTTAGGCGCAAAGCGGCCCGAGGATACTGGCGACTTCTTTGCCTGGGGCGAGACTGAGCCCAAGGAGGTCTATTCGTGGGATACTTACAAGCTGCAAGCCTCCCAGATGTATTATAAGGATGGTGCACTTCTTCAGCCGCAGGATGATGCAGCAACGGTTATCTTGGGCAAAGGTTGGCGCCTGCCAACAAGTGAGGAGGTGAGTCATCTTTATGATACGTATACTACCGACGAGGTGTGTTGCAGGATGAGACCCACCATCAGCAACGGCGTTTACGGTTACCAGCTGATAGGAACTAACGGCAACTCGGTATTCTTTCCGTCCACAGGAAGGATGCAGGACAACGTGCTGATAACCTGGGACAACGATACCAAGATGTGGTGCAAGGATGGTGCGAAGAGCAGGGCGTTGGAAGTGTTCTCGATCGATCTGTTAGGTGTTTCGCATTTTTGGACGGTAGACAGATGCGAGGGACTCCCCATACGTCCTGTAAAAGAGCGGGGGGCAGCGCCTGATACCGTGTTTCTGAAACTAAACGTCCTTGACCGTAACATTGCGGAAGCCCAGAAGCTGCTCGCCACCATTAATCCTGGGGATTATACCGTAGCGAGCTATCAGGCGCTTAACAGTAACCATCAGCGTGCTATAGCCATGAGATCCTACGTGATTGAGCACGACGGACTGAAGGAGCATCTCTACCTACCCGTCATCAACAACCAGAACGAAGAGTTGCAGGATTCCATCGACTATGCTTCCCATTTCCTGCGAATGGCTATCGTTGAATTGGACCCTCTGCCCAAGCCCAGCGACATCAAGGCTGTAGACCTTGGACTTTCTGTGCGCTGGGCATCGGCCAATTTAGGTGCCCGCACGGAGAATGAAAATGGCTATTACATTGCATGGGGCGAGCTGGAACCAAAGCAAGAGCATTATGACTGGCAGAGCTATAAGTTGTGCAAGGAAGTGAACGAAGATGACAGGGATTTCAGCAAGTTCTCAAAATACGTGACCGACAGCCGATGGGGCAAGGTAGACGGAAAGACTCGACTCGACCTTGAGGACGATGCCGCCCACGAATTCCTGGGCGGCGACTGGCGCATACCCACCCCCAAGGAGTTTCAGGAACTTGTGGACAAGTGTACTTTCGAAAACGTGCTGCTGAATGGTCGTACAGTCATGAAGGCGACGGGACCCAATGGCAACTGCATCTATTTCCCGCATGCCGGTTCCACGAGTGTGGTGGAGCAGATATACTGCTGGACAACAGACCTGAGCCCAGGCGCCAATAAGCATGCCATCTGTTATGAAATCGATTCGTTTTGGGGGAAGGCAAACGAAGCGTGGGAAGACCGCTATGTCGGTATGACCATCCGTGCAGTCTGTCCGTGACCGCAGTCTGTTCCCTCGCTTGGTAACTTGTCTCCAAATAGTTAACCAAAAATTTGGTGGTTTCATATTAAATCTCTATCTTTGCACCGTGCATTCCGGTGCACACACATTTTAATTTGCTCAATTATGACTACAATAGAACTTAATGCACAACTGCTACAGCAACTAAGCTATATTGCAGACAACGAGAACTACTTGCAACGCACACTTGACTTCATAAGCAAACTGGTCAAGTCACAGAGTGTCGCAATTCCCAGGAGTCTGGTATATACGGAAATGTTAGAGCGGTTGTCCGACTTTCAGGAGTATGAGCGAGGATGGGATGGTGATGACGCTTTACCACTTAATCGGGATGTCGTGAAAAATTTTAAAAGTCTGCTGCAAAAGAGTAAGGATATAGACTTGCAAGGATGGACAATTTTTCCTGCGGCCAATGGCACGCTTCTGCTTCAGAACAAAGAGAGAAAGTCGGGTATTAATATTGGTGTCAACGGATTCTCTTACTATATGATACAAAACGGTGAGGCAAAGGGTGAAAACAACCTGAAATTCTCGCCAAAGGCTGTTCTTGACACGATGAAGAGAATTTAGGTTCCATGATTGCTGACAACGAAAACATAGCGCGGGCAATCTCTTCGCCACGTATGATTATTAATGGTGTGATACAGCCGGAGGCATTCTGTCTGAGATCATCCATCCAAGAAGAGTATATCTCCGTTATGCGGATGTCATTCCCTTTTTGGTTAGACGACGTGAAAAATATACCGCAGAGGAAAAATCGCAAACTTTACGGTTATGCGGAAATGTTGGTGAATGATATTCGGAGTATCCAACTGAAAGGAGTTCTGTATGATGTGAGAGAATGTCCCACAGATAGTATGCCCTCTCATGCAGGTATCTTTATTACTGTCAATGGGGAGAATCTGGTAGGTGGTAAGATGCTCAGTACAGTTACTGCAGGTGTAGAGCAAGATTTTCTGACACTCGCTATACAACGTGAATTGGTCGATATTGCCCAAAAAGGGCTTCATGAATTGTAGCCTTTTTATAGACTACCACTTTTTCGGCCTTTTGAACGTTGGATATGTTCTGAAGAATATGGAAGTATTAAAGAGAATGCCGTGGCTATATATAGTTAATCACAGAAAACAACCCTCACTTCTCACACCTCTCACACCCAAGTTAGGTGAGGGAGGTGTGAGAAGTGCTACTTAAAAAGTGCGATTTACAATATATAGGGAAACGGTTGCCATGAGACAAAAACGAAAATAAAAATTCCCAGGCCAGGAATTTTCAAAAGGCGGTTCCTTTTTCTCAAAACTCGGTGGGTTTTTCTCAAAAGGCACCGGGTTTTTTCTTCTGTAATCTTATGAACGAGCAGACAAATGACATCGCCCTTGAGCTTGCACGACTTCATGTGCTGCGAGGAATAGACTTCACACCCCAACTGAAACTCATTACCCATTTGTACCCCATTCTGGTTGACTCTGCACACTATAGACGGATAAATAATACGGAGTTTTCTTTGCCAGTCCAAGGAAAATGCTTACCTTTGCACCCGTAATTACAACCAAATACATATTTGTTATGGCAAACGAAACAAAGAACAGCACTCCCAGCACCCACAAAGAGGTGAAAGAGGAGAAAAGGCACAACCCTACATGGGAAGCCGCCGTGAAGTATCAGCCTGCATTTACATTCGTAGCCCCAGAAATGTTCGACTGACCCATGCGATACTTGCTTGATACTAATATTTTCATCTATCTGGTGATTGACCCCGACCAACTCAGCCGCGACGTGAAGGCCATCCTTGATGACTATGACAATACGTTCTACATGAGCAGCGAGAGGAATGGATGATTATGGACGACCAGTACTTCTCTTTCGAGGCACTGAGCCGCATCTATTCCGTCAAAGACTTGCTCAGACTCTAAACCGACGCAATCAATGATAAATTCTTCATTGTAAATTAACAATTTAATGATTTTCTGGGACTATTCCCATTCTCAATATAGCGCTTCTCTTGACAAAATGCACACTTTAGTGTGGGAATCGTGTTAATATCTTCCCCAAATGCGGTTTATTTGAATTTTTTTTGTACCTTTGCAGCCGAAATTTCACATAAATACGTATTTATTATGGCAAGACCGATTAAAGAAACACCCGTACTGAAGGGTAAGGACGTGGAGCGCTTCAAGTACAACCTTGAGCACCCTACACCAGTGTCAGCCGAAGAAGTCACCAAGGCAAGGGAAACGTATGAGAAGTTCAAGCGCATAACCACCTTCGTCCTCTGATGATACGCATCGAAGATTTGGCACTGAGCATTCTGACCAAGACCACGGTCATCCCTGAGTTCAAGAGCAAAGATGGCGACTTGAACGAATTCCTCATGCAGGAGGCCAAGGACTATCAGGAGCAGCTGCTGGCTGTCACTTATCTCTTGCAGAATCCCAAGACCGGCGACATCGTGGCCTATTTTTCCCTGCTTAACGACACAATCAAGTTTGAGGAGGACGACAAGAAGACGCGCAACCGCATCAATAGGAAGATTCCCTACGTGAAGCAGCGCAATCATTATCCTGCCGTCAAGATTGGCCGTCTCGCTGTCAGCGAGAACTATGCACACCAAGGCATAGGCGAACAGATTCTGCAGTATGTCAAGGCACTTTTTGCTTTCGGTAACCGCTCTGGCTGCCGTTTCCTTACCGTAGATGCCTACGCCGATGCCGTCTCGTTCTATGAGGACAAGGGAGGCTTCAAATTCTTCACAGAGACGGACATCAACGATGACACCCGTCTGCTCTATTTCGACTTGAAACCATTCAAGGACGCTTTGGAAACCGTTGAAAAGCAGTCCTAAAGTTTTTCATTTCAACCAACGCTAACGTAAGAGAGTAATCCCCATGCCCCGTAGAGAGTTAAATAATGCAAACCCAACAAAAAGCCGGCGGCTTCTCGTTATATGGTGCCGACGCCAACGGCGACGGACAAGTGACCGTGACCGACATTGGCGTGATCGTAGACAAGATACTGGGCACCAACAATGCCAGCTCCAGAGAGCTAAGGGTATTGGAACCGCAGTAAATTAATGTGAATAAAAAAGACGATAAACTCCGATTCTAATCATGGAATCGGAGTTTTTTGTTTTTATTCTTGGTAATTTCAAAAATAATCAATATCTTTGCAGACGTAAATTAATGAAGTCAGCCAGGCCTAAAAACAATAATTATCCTAAAACGAGTAAGCAATATGAAGAAACTGTATGTTTTTATGTTGAGTGTCATCGCAGTACTGGTTGCGAATGCTGAGCCTGTGAGCCGTAGTGAAGCGCTGCAAAAGGCCCGCCAGTTCATGCCGGGTAAGCAGTTTAATGCCAATCAGGCTTCTTCACGCAGCAAAAGGGTAATGGCTGACAAAGAGCCTTTCTATATCTTCAATGCTGAGGAAGGTGGCTTCGTGGTCATCTCTGGCGATGACCGTACGGTGCCCGTCATTGGCTATTCAGAGAAGGGTCAGCTTCTGCAGGACGATATGCCCGACAACCTGCGCAATTGGCTCGACGGCTACGCCGAGCAGCTGCAGGCCATCGAGAATGGTGAGGCCACACCGG
>CADBHI010000015.1 GCA_902794405.1 uncultured Prevotellaceae bacterium | reverse complement strand
GGTACACTATCGGGACGTGAGCAACAGCCAGCAGCACCTGGACCACTACACGCTGAGCGTCTGCCTGATGAGTCGTGAGTCCTACATTTACGACTATAAAACCAATCGCCCTTATCTTTCTATACTCAACAACTACCACGTGGGCTACGAGCAGTGCGATTTCCACAAACTGACGGGCTGGGGCCGCTGGCTCAATACGAATCAGCAGGAGCTGTACTGCAACCCGCAGCAAGGTGGTGGCGGCAAGTTAGAATAATCCGGTGTGGGATATAGTGCTGTCAATGAATAACTCAAAAATACTATTATGAAAACAAGAATGACGCAATGGTTGATAGCGGGCATTTTGCTGTTCTGCGGTGCGAGTGTTTTCACGGCATGCAACAGCGATGACAATGCCGTCGACTCAATCGATCCTAACGAGTCTGAGATGGCCGACTATGCCATTCTGTTCTACGGATACGGTGGTGGGAATCTGGACTACGACATTTTGAATAACATCAAACAGTTCTATACTGCCGCCCCTGCCAGCTACGACAAGGTGAAGATTGCCGTGCAGTATAAGTTCAGCAGTCAGGAAGAATTCGAGGAGCAGTTGATGGTTTATGACCCGGATAACTTTGACGACCCGCAAGAGAAGGCCGAGGCCGTGGAATATCTGGAGGAATTGAAGTCCTGGATTGCGAAATGGCAGAACAGAGGCCTTTTCACCTTCCGCTTCACCGTCGATCCGAAGAAAACGGTAGAACAGCAGATGGTGGCTGACAACGTACACGGCTGCAATAACGACCATATCGCCAACGCCGACTCGTTGCTTGCTTTCATCAACTGGGCGGCCAAGGCATGTCCTGCCAAGCACTACGTGCTGTTGCTGAGCGATCATGGCGCAGGCTACACGCCCCATGACGACCTTCCCTATACCCCCGCCAATTCGACGCGGTCGTTCTTGATCGACAACAACAAGACCGAACGGCTCACCATCAACGCGTTGAGATATGTCCTTGACAATGCCAGCATCAAGCCGCAGGTCGTCTATTTCGATGCCTGTCTGATGAACTGCTTCGAGAATCTGTTTGAACTGAAGGAGCAGACCGACTACATCATAGCCTCGTCGTTCTTGGTGCCCGGATGGGGCGGCAACTATACGGTGCTCACCAACGAGCTTGCGGGCTGCAACGAGGATACGGAGAGTGCGCTGAAAGCCTACAACAAGGCCTGCGTGGAGCAATGGGACAAGAACTATGGCGACGAGACCGTGGAGTCGTTCTTCGACATGACCGTCATCCGCACCAGTGGCCTCGACGCCTTCGGACAGCAGGTACGCTCGTTCACCGACAAGCTTCTGCAGGCCTACCAGAGCGGCGACGAGGTGCGACAGAATATAGACTACATCACGGCAAACGCCCTGAAGGTGTACAGAGGTGAGCCATTTTACGACCTCTTCATCTACAACCTCATGCTGGCAGCCAAGGTGCCGGAACTGGAGGCGCCCTATTTCCAGATGAAGGAATGTTACGACAAAGAATGTATCGTTGCCCACCAGACCTGCGCCTACCTGAAAGCACAGGGCATCCTTGGCTCAGTACTGCTCGGCTGGGAAGGCCAGTACGAAGAGATTGACTGGCAGTACGACAAGGGCAGCTGGACTTTCGTGGAGAGTGCCGTCTTCAAACCCGACGGTATAGTTTATCTTTATCAAGATGAAGCAGAAATAGAAGTAGATGAAGAGAGACGTTGGGCTAGCACCTTTGCCAACACCTACGAGCAGACGGCTTTCGACAAAGCCACGGGCTGGAGTCGCTGGATCAAGGCCAACAAGCAGCGCCCTGCCACGATGAGCGTCTTCACCGAAGGCTATAATGCCAACGAACCCCGAAAGAAACCAAGAACTAAATAAGTATACACCATGAAAAGAATGATTCAATGGGTGGTGGCTGCCACCCTCGTATGCGGTCTGACTGTTTTCACGGCATGTAGCAAGGATGACGATTCGGATACGCCCGCAGCCACACAGGGAAAGTTAGTGACGCTCCCGCAGGGTGTGGTGAGCAAGGGTTACACCATGCAAACGGTCAGAATCGTGAATATGACAGACCGGGAGCAGACGACCTATGAAAAGAAGAACGTGCAGGTGGCCTTCGACGGACAGGATGTCTATGTCTCTGGCTTCTCCTCGTCATTCCCCGAGAGTTTCGTGAAAGGCACGCTGACCGATGCCGGCACCTGCCTGTTCGAGAGCGGTCAGTATGTCGGCGAGGACAAGACGGGCGAGAAGTACATTGTCGGCATCTTGGACACAGGCGATAAGGCGAATCAGCTGACCGACTTTGAGTGCACTTACGATCCAGAAATGCGTATTCTGACTATCCCTGAGGATGCGAAATTCGCTATAGCAGAGTCTGATGCGTCCAGCCATACCCAAGTGTCAAACATTATGAAGAACGTCACTGTGATGCCGGGCTCATTCAAGGAACCATCCGTCGTGACGCCACCGGAAGGACTGACCACCGAGCAGTGGTACGTCACGGGTAGTGACGACAAAGATAATTGTCTCAATTACGGCATGACAATAGGCTTCGACGGGGAGGATGTCTATTTGCAGGGACTCTTCAAGGAGCTGCCGTTGACGTGGGTTCATGGTCATCAGGAGGGTGGTGTCATCACGATTGAGAAAGGACAGTTTGTGGGTTATTACAAAGACTGGCAGGAAGCTATTCTCGTGGGTTATGATGAAGAAGTAACAATCGGTGACATCACCCTGACCTACGATGCCGATAAGAGAATCATGGAGACCGAAGACCTCATAGGTTTCTTTGGCATTGACACGAAACGAGTGGAGTACGGTTTCTCCTCTGGCTATATCACCAAGGAGCGCTATGTCGTTCCCGACCCCATTCTCCTTCCTTCCGGCGTGACAGCCAGCCCGTACCGCTTCGAATACGATGTACTTACCACTGATGACGAAGGCTATTTGGTGAAGGAGTATGATGGTTTGGAGGAGGTCATGATCGGTTTCGACGGCAATGACGTCTATTTCAAATTCCCTCATGTCGATGCCAATGGATGGGCAAAAGGCACGCTCAGCCCCGACCGTCGGACCATCACCATCCCATCCCTCCAGTATTGCGGCTCATGGCAAGAACTAAACTACCCTCGTCAAGACTATTATCTGACGGGGTTTGAAGACAAAGGCAATATGGAATACGAGCTGACAGACATCGTATTTGACTACGACGCCCAGCAGAACATCATCAGTTCCAGCAAGACGATGTGCATCAACAGTTCATATCGCGTATTGAGCTACTATGGGTACTGTATATTCCGAAACACAAAGTTCACGAAGAAGAAGGAGATTGCGGCGACACCCGTGGCACCTGAGGTTGAATTGTGTTATAACTATTTTGAAAGCTTTGTCAGGCTTCAGTTAAGTATTCCCCTCGTCGCTGACGACGGTTCCGACCTGCTGACCGATAAACTGAGCTACATCGTCTATTACGAGAAAGACGGTGGGCAGCACGAAATGGTATTCCGTGCCGCCGACTATCAGGGCTTGGAGACCGACATGGTGGAAATTCCCTTCAACATCGATGTAATTTCTGGGATTGCCCGAGGAGGCGTGAATATCATGCTGGACAAGACCCTCGACGGGCTTTTCACTTGGACCAAGGTCGGTGCAAAGGTCGTCTATCATGGCGGCGGCGAAGAGCATGCCTCGGACATCACATGGTTTGATGCCGCCAGCTTCTATCGGGAAAATGAATTAATAAAATAGAGACGTATGAAAAGAATTGTTCCAATCATAGTAGCCCTGTTGCTGGTGGTGCCGGGAGCTTGGGCGCAGGATGCGGCACCGACTTCGATGGCGACGGCGGCATCTGCGGACTCAGCAACGCTTCCGAGCTCATACAGTTCACACGCCAGCTCCTGAAGCAACACTTCACAGAACAAGACATCCAGATGATCTGGGGCGGCAACTTCCTCCACCTTATGTCGCAGGTGCAGAAGTAACTCCTTTGACAGACGCATGTCTTAATCCTTAGTACGACTAAGTCATAGACTTAGTATGCTTAAGTCATAGACTTAGTATGCTTAAGTCATAGACTTAGTTTGCTTAAGTCATAGACTTAGCACGTCTAAGTCATAGAGTTAGCATGCCCAAATGACCCCGTGGATTTCAAAAAAAGTGCCGACACCTCCCGTCGATAGCCGGAAACCCCGATATACAGGGCGGTTTCAGGATTCTGAGACCTCCCGTCACACCTCCCCTAACACCTCCCGTCCAACCTCCCGTCAGACCTCCCGTCTAAGTTACTCCCCTCCCATGTAGGGGAAAGGCTACGGGTAGGCGAGCTCCGCTCGGGAATGGGGCAGGGGTGGGGTCAGTAACCAAAACTGTCAACAAAATCAGTACACCACAAAGGTGGCTTTGGTGAGGTCGGACGGGAGGTCGACGGGAGGTCTCAGCAACAGACCTCCCGTCCTCAAACCCCTTTCCACAAAGGTATTTCGGGAGAAAACGGGAGGTGGGGAGGTTAAATCAGCATTTTTCCTTGGAAGTTTCAATTATTATTCCTATCTTTGCACCGTGCATTCCGATGCACACATTATACAACCAGAATCATAAAGAACAGATATGCAAACAGTAATAAACATCTCACTTAACGTTCCCCCTGCTTATCAGGTTGACAAGTTGGTTCAGCAACTTACCGACTATGGAAACTGGCTTGTTGTCAATAAGACTCAATCAAATTCTGGCGGAACGCAGTACAGATTTAAAAGCTTGAGGGGACTGAAGAAAGGTATTAAAGCTTCTTCTGAAGAGCTTATTAGGGAATACCTTAAAGAGAAATATGATGTATGAAAATTTTCCTTGACACAAACATATTCCTTGAATACATAGAAGAACGGCAGGAGGTTGATAGCGTTGAGCAAATACTGGAAGCCATTGCCAATGGGAAATACGAGGGGTGTCTTTCCCAAGGATCATTTTATACGCTGTCATTTCTTCTGGAGAGGACATTGAAGGAAAAGGGTATACACAAGCCTTTGTTGATAGGACAGCTACGTGACCTCTTAGCAGACGTACAAGCAACGGCAAGGGTTGTTGGAGTTTCACACGAGCATCTCAGCGATGCACTGCAAGATACAGCCTTCAATGACTTGGAAGATAGTTTCCAATATCATTGTGCGCTGGAAAACGAATGTAATGTACTTGTTACTATCAATCTCAAGGACTACATACACGCAGACCAATCAAGAATAGAAATCCTTACGCCTGCCGGTTTTGTGGAGAAATATATATAATTGATAACCTAATATAAAATATTACAAACCATTTGTAATAAAAAAGACATAGAACAAGCGGCAATAGCCCAGAGACGTTGAAGCAAAGAATCAAATAGATACTTTTCTCCGAAGCGATTGAGGCTTCGGAGATTTTTTGTACATTTTCCTTGGAAGTTTCCAAAATAATGATTACCTTTGCAGCTGACAAAGCTTGTCCTACAGGGCGGCGTCAAGACATTTGCGTTGCCGAGGCTGGGGGAGCAAGTAGGCAGAAAAGGGAAACAAAACAAAAAACTATATGAAACAACTGCACGTAACTTTCCTATTAACCGTGCTCATGAGCATGATGGGCATCGAGGCTACCGCACACAACATTTCGGTAGCGAACAGTGATGGTGTGACCATCTACTACATTTGGACAAACAACAATACTGAACTGTCAGTCAGTTATCGCGGAAGTTCCTGTTCTTCTTATTCAAATGAATACTCTGGCAATGTGGTCATCCCCGAATCTGTCACGTACAACGGAACTACCTATCCAGTAACGAGCATTGGATACGAGGCGTTTCAGTCCTGTTCCGGTCTGACCAGCATAACTATCCCAAATTCTGTGACGAGCATCGGCAGCGGTGCGTTCTATGGCTGCTCCGGTCTGACCAGCGTAACCATCCCAAATTCCGTGACGAGCATCGGAGACCACGCATTCATGAATTGCAACAAGTTGGAGAGCGTTACTGTTGGTCCAGGGGTTTTAACTATAGGTTACTACATTTTCGGCGAACACATACCTGCAAAGGTTATCTGGCTGACCAACACCCCACCCAGCGGGTATGCCAATGCTGCAGGTACAATTAATTACGTTGCCAACAACCTCTATAAAAGCCTCAGTAATAAGACGGAGTACAAGTTCCTGAGTTCGATGTTTGAGGTGGACGGCGTGAAATATGTTCCCGTCAGTCCTTCGGAGCGCACATGCGATGCCATCGACTGTCTTTACAATAATGACGCAGAAAACATCCATATTGGAAAGACGGTGACGAACAAGGGCATCACGCTGACTGTGAAGCAGGTACACCCCTATACCTTCTATGGCAACACTTACATCAAGGATGTTGAATTGACCTTGGATGGCAACGTAGGTGATTATGCATTATATGGCTGCACAGACATGACGACGGCCACATTGGGCGAGGAGATTACATCGCTGGGGCAGTATGCGTTTAGTGGCTGCTCGTCACTACAAGGCATCGTTATCCCTAATGCCGTGAAGACAATAGGGCAATATGGTTTCCAAAACTGCTCAGCCATGACATCGGTGAAGATAGGAACAGGTTTGAAGAGCATTGAGACCTATACCTTTGCTGGCTGCTCAGCGTTGACGGACATGCAGATAGGCAGCAATGTAACAACCATCAAAACGTATGCTTTCTCTAATTGTACGTCATTGCAAGAAATCAGTATTCCTCGGGCGGTGACTGACATCAAGAACTCAGTATTTTACATGTGTAGCGGACTGAGAACCGTCAATATAGAAGACCGCGAGACTGTGCTGAACTTAGGTTCCAACAAGAAAAATAGTAACGATTACGGCAGCCCTCTATTCTCCGACTGCCCCTTGGAGACTGTCTACATTGGTGGTAACATCAGCTACGACACCTCGAAAAGCTACGGATACTCCCCCTTCTACCGCAACACTACGCTCCAGACGGTGACCATCACCGACAAGGAGACAGAGATTTCTGAGAACGAGTTCTACGGCTGTACCAGCCTGAAGAACGTAAGCATCGGCGACGGTGTAGAGAGCATCGGCAACTGGGCCTTCTCTGGTTGTTCGAGTTTAGAGTACTTTGCCTTCGGCACGGCACTGAAGACCATTGGCAAGGAGGCCTTCTCCGACTGTACTGGCGTGACGCAGATTATCAGCCGCGCCGCCACGCCACCCACTTGCGGTTCGATGGCTCTCGACGACATCGACAAGTGGACGTGTACGCTGGTAGTGCCGCCAGGAGACGCAGCTCCCTATCAGAGTGCCGACCAGTGGAAGGAGTTCTTTTTCATCCAAGAGGAGAAGGCAGACAACCTCTGGTTCAAGTTGACCTATATGGTGGACGGCGAGGAGTACAAGGTATACAACAAACTGTATGGCACCGCCATTGAGCCTGAGGCAGCACCCGAAAAGGAGGACTACACCTTTAGCGGCTGGAGCCCGATACCTGAGACGATGCCTGCCCGCGACGTCATTATCGTTGGTACGTTCAACAAGAATCCTGAGCAGACCGACAACGTTATCTATATCAACAGTGCTGAGGTGCATGTAGGCAACGAGCTGACCCTGCCCATCAAAATGAAGAACAACGTGGCCATCCGCGGCTTCCAGTTCGACCTCTATCTGCCCGACGGCGTCACCCCAGCGAAGAACACCAATGGCAGAATCAAGGCCAGCCTGACCGCCAGCCGCCTGCCGGAGGATGACGCACACACACTGACGGTGAGCGAACAGCAGGACGGTGCCATCCGATTCCTCTGCGGGTCGCAGTATAATGAGACCTTCACAGGCAGCGACGGCGAGATAGCCACCATCAAACTGAACATTGCCGAGGACATGGAGGCAGGAACCTATCCCATGGTGCTGCGCAACATCAAGCTGACGGAGACCAACATCAACAAGTATTACGTGGCCGACGGCATCAGCGCCATGCTGACGGTGCTGAACCATGTGACGGGCGACATCAATGCGGATCTCATCGTGGATGTGAGCGACTATATAGGCATTGCCAACCACATCATGGGCGACACCCCCGAGGGCTTCAACGAGAAAGCGGCCGACGTGAATGCAGACAACACCATCGACGTTTCCGACTATATCGGCGTGGCCAACATCATCATGTTTGGTTCCGTCTACGGCGAGGATAACAACGCGTCGCGCAGCATGGTCAGAAAGGTGAAAGCAAATGCCTCTGCTGACGACAATGTTATCTACGTGAAACCTCTTGCTGCGACATCCAACTCGCAGGTACAACTGTCGCTGAAGATGAAGAACACGGCCGAGATTCGCGGCTTCCAGCTCGACCTCTACCTGCCTGAAGGGGTGACAGCCATCAAGGGTGGTAACGGAAAGATCAGGGCCAACCTGGCCGCCAACCGCTTACCTGAGGACGACAGGCATACGCTGACGGTAAGCGAACAGAAGGATGGCGCTATCCGCTTCCTCTGTGCTTCGCAGTACAATGAAACCTTTACGGGCAACGATGGTGAGATAGCCACGTTGCTGGTCGACGTTGCTGCCAATGTGGAGGCTGAGGACCATCCCGTCTATCTGAGGAACATGAAACTGTCGGAGTCGGACATCAGTAAGTTCTATCAGACTGAAGAGCTCGGAACGACGCTGGCCGTTGCCCCAGAGGGTAGCGCGAGGGGCGATGCCAATGGTGACAAGAGTGTTTCTGTGACTGACATTGCGGTAGTGGTGAACGAAATCTTACAGATAACCAACTCTGGAGGCTTCTTGATGTATGGTGCCGACGCTAACGGCGACGGTGACATCACGGTAACGGACATCGGTGTCATCGTCGACAAGATACTGGGCACGAAGACTTCTGCCAGCTCAAGGAAGATGGAGCAGGAGGTGGAGCCGCAGTAGAAAGTGAAGAGTGAACAATCTGGCTTTGCCAGTGAAGAGTGATTTCAAAACCCGCCGCCTTTTGCGCAAAAGGCGGTGGGTTTTTCTCAAAAGGCGGTGGGTTTTGGATGAAAGGCACCGCCTTTTATAAAGAGACCATAATCGTATGATAATGAATCACACTTTTCAAGTAGCACTTCTCACACTTCTAACACCTATTTTCTTGCTAAGGCAAGCATCCTTTGGCTGAGCGAGGTGAGGGAGGTGTGAGAGGTGAGGGTTGTTTTTCTGTTATATAAGGTATACAGGCGATCGGTTACTTACAGCAACTTCTTATAGCAGCGGCGGCGTTTGTGCTGTTCGCTCTCAAGGTAGCCCCATTGATTCTGTACCTTGCTGTTGGTTTCCATCTCGACGTGGGTCTCACCCCATTTGAAGCCGTACTTCTGGTAGATGGGTATCAGGTGATAGAAAAGGAGCGCGTTGGCACCCTTGGCACGGTATTCAGGCAGCACGCCGATGAGTAGGAGGTCTACCACATCGGTCTTCTTGAAGTATAATGCCCTCATGACGTGCCACCAGCCGAAGGGGAACAGGCGGCCTTTGCGGCACTTTTGGAGTGCTCGGGTCAGCGATGGGATGGTGATGCCCACGCCAACGACATCGTGGCCAGGCGTGTTCCAGTCTTCCACAAGACAGAGCATGTCCATGGAGAAGTATTTGAAGTACTCGTGCACATAGGCATCAATCTGCTTCTGGGTCATCTCGGAATAGCCGTAGAGGTGGCCGAAGGTCTTGTTGACCACCTGCATCACTTTCTGACCGTACTGTTCAGGACCGAACACCTGACTGCGCTTCAGCTCTGGCACATGGAGGTTATAGCGCTGCATGGTCATCTCGGCGACACGCCTGAATTTCTCAGGCATGCCTTCCTTGGGCACCCAGAGTTTCCACTCTACATAGTCATTGTCCTTCTCGTAGCCTTCCATCTGCTCCATCAGGTCAAAATAGTAGCGGTAGTTATAGCCGGTGGCCATAGTGCCCAACTGGTCGTTGCCGTAATAGAGCATGCCCTCAGGATCCATGTCGGTAAAGCCCAAGGGCCCGATGATGTCCTTCATGCCCTTCTCGCGGCCATAGTCTTCAACCACTTTAAGCAAGGCTTTCAGCACATCCATGTCGTTGATGAGGTCGAGCCATCCAAAGCGAACGGACTGGCACCCCCACTGCTCGTTATAGCGGTGGTTGATGATGGCAGCAACTCGCCCCACCAACTTACCTTCCTTGTAGGCCAGATAGTACTCTGCCTCACAAAACTCGAAAGCAGGGTTCTTGTCCTTGCTGAATGTGCGCAGTTCGTCGCTGTATAGGTTTGGGGCGTCAAATTCGTTGCCTTTATACAATTCATAATGTAACTCAATAAAGGCCTTCAAATCCTTCTTTGTTTCAACCTTTTTAATCTCAATTGATGCCATTCAGTTATGCCTTTTATGTGGTTTCTTTATAAATATGTGGCAAAGATACGGTTATTTTTTCAAAAAAAGAAAGAAAAATATGGATTTTTCAATAAGTTAAATTACTTTTGCAGAGTGAAAGTATGTGTATGTGGGTAATTTACGACAGAGGATAAGCACTCTGTTGCCCGATGCGAGGGTGGTAGCGAAAATATAGGCGCTGCCACCTTCGTTTAGTTTTAGTCGTTTGCGTAGCTCTGCCACCGTCAATGGGAAATTCCTGACAGCAATGTTGGCTTGTGTCAGTCCTTGCAGCTTCTCCTTCAATTCCCGCTTGTTCATTGTTGTCACAGCATCTATCTGGAATGTGCGACCAGGGAAATCGTTTACATAGTCTGCAGACACAAACAGATGACTGTTCTGTGCCAGTTGGCCGACTTGGAATTGCCGCGAAACCTCATCAAAACAGCCAGCTTTCATAATCGAGGCATTGGGTTCATAGAGGAAGGCACCAAGATGGGGTTCATGGGGTTCAAGGGGCTCATGGATTTTATGGGGATTATGGGCCTCTAATCGCTGATTGTCGCAAACACAAACCAGCCGAAATCCTTCTCCCTGTCCTAACAACAACAGCAACTCCTTACACTCATTTCCTACTGAAACGATATGGACTTCACGGACATATTGTTCACCCACATCATTGACGGCCTTTCGCCAGTCGAGCATCGGTGAGAGTTTAATGATGACGCGGTCAGCCTTTTCAAATAGCAATTCTCGCAGAGCCAACACGTCGGGTGTACAGTCGCTGATACCATAGGTACGTGCACCGTGGTCATCACGACGGGCAGGGTCTAAATAAATGAGGTCGGCATGCTCCATTGTCTGCAGAAAGTCGGAAGCATCGCAGCAGACCACTTCGGCCTGTGAAAGCCCTAACAGCTGGAAATTCTCACGGGCAATCTCACAGAGGGATTGCTGTCGCTCAACGTAGACGGCCTTCTTAAACCCTTGCGCCATGAATGAGAAATCAACGCCAAAGCCACCCGTCAAGTCAACTATCAGGCGACCTTGGCCGGCAAGACAGGCCTTGTAACGAGCCGTCTGCTCACTGGAGCATTGTTCCATAGAAAGGTGAGGGGGATAAACAATCCCCTCAATCGAGGCCCACGCAGGCAGTTTCCGCCGTGCCGTCTGTCGTCCAGCTATCTGTTCGAGTGCGAAGGTGAGGTCAACGCCATCAAGGCATTTGGCATGGAGAGCCAGTTGCCTGACATCGTCGTCGGCATGACGTTTGATGAACGCTGCGGTCTCGGGGGTCATCGCTTCGCTCAGAAGGGATTGATGGTGATGCCGAGCAGCAGATCGGCCTTACGCATATAAGGGTTAGTGTGGAACTCTGCAAAGACTGGTATTTCGGTGAAACCAAGGTCGAGGTTCTTGGTGGCCCTAAGTGAGGCCATCACGCAGGAAAATCCACCGCCGTAATAGTAGTATTGATGGTAGGTCTTATAGGTGTAATCCAGCCCAGCCTCCGTCTCTGTCTCGGTCTGGTAGCCTGCACTCTCAAAGGGCGATATGCCTGCTTTTATGTCCCAGTAGACGCCTCCCAGCATGAAGGGTATATCGAGTTCAATGTAGGTAGAATAAGCCTGGTCGCCAGATATCTTGTAGTCGTTACCCCAGAAAATGGTATACCCCTGTAGGGAGAAATACTTACAGGTGTATCCCAAATTAGCTTCGTACAAGTGTCCGCTTTTTTTCTCGTTATAATAGAAATAGCGGTGATCAGGGTCTACGGAATTGTTCCAATGGTCGATAACGCCAATGTTGACGCCAGAGAAATTGTATCCCAAACTCAGGTGGATCTCACGTCTGTCAGTACTCTCGATTCCTGTGCTACCATCGACGCCCAGCTTGAATCCTTGCCAGCCGATGCTGGCAGCAGGCTGTATGGACACACCTCCCAAATCCATGCCGCGCCACCAGTAGTGTGAGACGAGGTCGGCTTTGACATGACCTTCAACACGCTTCTGAGCGTGTGTTTCGCTTATGAAGAATGGACCATGAATAAAGGTAATAACTGCAGCCACAAGGGCAATCATTCTGTAATGTCTATTCATAACACATATATTTACTGGTTAGTTCTTTATGATTCTTTCTCAATGAGCACAACGGCGTAGGCCGAAATGCCTTCCTCGCGTCCAGTGAAGCCAAGATGCTCGGTAGTGGTAGCCTTAATGCTGACATTGTCAGGATCGGTGCCGATGATGTTGGCGAGGCATTGCTGCATGGCGGGAATGTGAGGATTCATCTTGGGACGTTCGGCACAGATCGTCGCATCGAGGTTGACGAAGCGATAGCCTTTCTGAGCTATAAGCCCGATGGTTTCCTTCAGAATGATTTTGCTATCCATTCCGTCGGTCTCTGCGGCAGTATCAGGGAAATGATAGCCTATGTCACGCATATTGGCGGCACCAAGCAAGGCGTCGCAGATAGCATGTATCAGCACGTCGGCATCGCTGTGGCCCAACAGTCCGAGATGGTGCTCAAGCTTAATGCCGCCTATCCACAATTCACGACCTTCCACCAACTGGTGAACGTCGTATCCCATTCCAACACGTATATTCATCGATTAAACAGGTCTTTAATGCCATCCATATCAAAGGCAAGTGTGAAACGAAGGGTCTGGTCGAGAGGGTTGGAACGTGCGGTGGAAATGACGTAGCCAACATCGAGTGAGAAGACGCTCATGCGGAAGCCTCCACCGAGGGTGAAATACTTGAGGTTACCCTTTGACTCGGCCTGATGGTGATAACCGGCACGGAGTGAGAACTGGTCGTGGTAGACATATTCGGCACCCACAGACCACTGTACTTCCTCCAATTCCTCCTTGAAACCACCAGGGGCATCGCTGAAGCTCTGGAAGATACCCTTAATGGAACCTACGTCACTATATTCGCGGCGCACACGGTCCTGATATTCAGAATTACTTTCTCCTTCGTTCTGACGGGGCACAGTCGGCACAAGCAGTTTATTGGCATCAGCCGTGAAGGAGAAACGGTTGTACTCGTCGACAGGCACCATGAGGGAGGCACCAAGACGAAGGTTGGCAGGTATGAACTGGCTTTCCTCGTCACCGTAATAAGAAATCTTGGAACCAATGTTTCTGACGTTCATACCGAGTCCTAACTGGCACTCACGATTACCAATCATCAGGTAGTTGTTGTAATACATGGCCAGGTCGGCAGCAAAGGCAGAGGCAGGCTTGGAGTCTTCAGAGTAGTCGAAGCGCAGGTCACTATAGATCCAGCGGATGGCGGCAGCAATGGAGAAGTTCTCAGAGAGCATGAGCGAGTAGGCTGCATCTATTGACATTTCGTAGGGTTTGACAGTCATGTCGCTGTTGCCATAGTCGATGAAGACCTCACCGAGGGAGAAATAGCGCAATGAACCCGAGATAGCCGAGTAGTCGCCAATGCGGTAGTAGCCAGCCACATAGGCCAGGTCGATGTCGTTGACGAGCTGTCGCAACCAAGGCGTATAGTTGAGTGCTATACCTGCCCTGCTAATGCAGAAGGGGTACTTGGCGGGGTTCCAGTATTGCGAGTTGACATCCGGATCAGTAGCGGCACCGACATCGCCCATGCCAGCTCCCCTTGCATCGGGAGCAATGGTTTCTGATACAACGGCATGCTCGACGGGGTTGAACGTATTGAGCTTGTCATCGTCTTCAGCCCATGCGCTAATGCTCAATGACAAAGAACAAATAATCAATGACAAGGTCATCATCATCTGTCTGTTTAACATCATGTCTTTAATCAGTCTTTTCATTGTATGGTTTGTATTTGATTATTTCTTAACGATAATGAGTTTCTTGGCTTTTGATGCCTGTGAACTACCGTCGCTGCTGAGCAGGACGCGATAGAGGTAGACGCCCGTCGTCAGCCGATGGCCACCTGAAGTGGTGAGGTCCCAGTTGACGGTAATGGGCTGGCTGGCACTGACACCTGTTGCCTTGTGACACCACAGCTGACGGCCGGAGGTGTCGAACACATCTATCTGGATATCCACATCTGATCCTATACGATCATGTGTGATAACGAATGTAGTTTCTGAAGACGCAGGATTACGCGTGGCGTTGATGTCGAAAACAGAAGGCTCGAGAGCCTTTACAACATTGAACTGGAGTTCGGTTGTCGAGGAGTTGCCCATGGCGTCCCATGCCCTGAACATCAGCTTGTATGGTCCATCGTTGAGCTGAGGTATAGTATAACCGAGGGAGCCGCTGCGATAATTGCCGAAATCGTACTGGAAGTAGTCGTTGAGGACATAGGTGCGCAGCATCTCGTTCTTGTCTGCCGTACTTTCTATGATCAGCTCCATGTCGTGACCAATGCCGTTGCCTGAGGCATTGATGCCGTCTTTGTCTGATATTTCGGCGTAGAAGTAAGGCGTTGTGTTGACATTACCACCATTCACAAACGACGGCGAGTTGAGATAGCAGTAAATGTTGGGGCCGACGCCATCGTTGTCGTCGAGTGCCTCACTGCCCATTGTAAACGTATCGAGGTAGCCATGTGCCGTCCGCTTCTTATCGGAACTGACGGCATAGAGGGTTATCAGTCCTGTTCCGTCGGAGTAGCTAATGTCCTTGGGCAGTACGAACTGCAGCGAGAAATGCCCATTCCTAACGCTGTCGCTACCCTCGTAGAGCGTGCCAGGGCGATCTGTGTAGGTGAAAGGTTCTTCGGCAGCGGAGGCATCGTTCAGCCTACAGGTGATGGTCTTCTCTATGTCTCGGACAGTGACGGTCACTACGCCATTGAAATCGGTAGCACCTACAATATGACCTTTTATGAGCACAGGCTGTCCGACATTGATACGGAGCGATGTGGCGTTGCCGATAGAGTCGATGACAGCTTGCATTGTTGGAAGGGCAAGGGTGAGTGCTGGGTCACCCAACAATGTGTATTGCAGTTTGTTGGTGGTACGGTCGGTACCGATGGTGTTGCCCTGTCCTGTCGCTGTCATAAGGAGGTTCTTGGCCAGTCTTGCCGCCTCGCCAATGGTGTACCGTCGTCCTTGGTCGTCAGAGTCTAAGACGTATTTGGTATAGGCACGGTTCATGTAGCCGTTATAATGAGCATAGACGGTACGGGTAGTACCATAGAAGGCAATGGCACCTCCCTGCTTGTTGAACATGGCAGTCTCGCCAATGTTCTCTTCCTGTCCGTCGAAGGGCATGATGTCGCACGATGCCGTAAGCCACATGGGCAGTCTTCCGTCTGACGACAGTTCGAAATCGGCCAGGTTGACGGCTTGCTCATGCGACATGGTGTAAGCAGCACCGTGGCCGCTGTAATTAATCATCAGGGCTCCGTTCTTCATCTGCTGCTGTACGAGCTGAGTCACTTCTGGATAACTAAACCCCGTTGACGATGACTGTCGCTGATAGGAGTCCCAGTAGACTTTCCTGATGTTGAGTGCCGGGTGATCTCCTGCCACCATAGTGGCTACAGCATCGGCATCGTTCATGTGGCGGTTTGAGTCGCCGTCGTCGCCTAAGAAGCAAATGGTGTTCTGCCATGCCCCTGCGTGGGTGTTATTGGCATAGGCAATGGTCTTGTCGACCAGTATCTGAGCTTGCTCCGTCGTACGTGCCGAGAAGCGTCCTACAGCGACATCGGGTTTGTCAGTAGCCAGCATGTCGCCTCCTTCATTATCGTCCATCAGGCAGAAGTAGTCGTCGGTGACATAGCAGTCGGTTTCACTAAATGAGTTCTCGCTCTCATAGCAGAGCAGGAAGTCATCGGGAGAGTAGCCTTTCCATTCATTTGTAAGCATACGGTTATCCCATCCGCCATCACCAAAGAGCATCAGATATCGCGGCATATCGTCATCGCTTTCGGCTCGGTCGTAGAGCATTTTCAGGTAGCGACGATAGGCATTGGCATCGGGTGTGCCGCTGGCGAATTCATTAAATAGCTCGTCGGCAGGCACAATGCGTACGCTGAGTGAGTCGTGTTCCTCATGAAATGCTTTCAGGCGCTGTGCTTCAGTAAGCAGCTTTTGTGTGGTTGGTATGATGATAACCATGTCAACGGCTGTATCGGCATGATGATCCTGGTTCGTGATGTTGTAGACGTATTCTGGAACGGGGATATTGTCTGTAGCAAGTTCAGGCCATGCCTGTGGGGTATCGTACTGCAGCGACAGGTAGTCGAGCCTAAGGCTTGAACCTGAGATTTGTCGGATCACCACCTGGTTTTTGGCTGCCAGAGAGTCTTCCAACGTGTATGTACCCGTTTTAATCAGCGCCTTGCTGTAGGAATCGATGGAAGAGGTATTGGTGAGGGTAGCCAAAGTCTTGCCGTTGAAGGTAAGCTCTGCGGTGTAGGGGCCGTCGGCTGTCAGCACCACCGTCAGTTGGCCTTTTGCCCCTTCTGGAGCCGTCAGCTCATAGGAACGCTGCACATCGTTGCCGAACAGCCGACTATCGTAGAGGTTACGTCCGCCGTGGTACCATGCAAAGTCGTCCACCTCATAGAGCGTATGGTAATCATCAGGCTGGGGGTAGTAGGAAGTCTTGAAGGTATTCTCATCGACGCTAAGTGCCGTAGAGTCGTTTTCCGTCAAGAAATAATAGCCATAGTCGCTGTAGGGGTTTCGCGTACGTGAAGTGGCCGTGTTGCTGTCCCATGACACAGGTCCGATGCCATAGAACAGTCTGCGTCCTCCGACGTTACAAGTGGGCACCTCGTGCAGGTCATCTGTGCTGGCAAGATAGTCGGCTGTCAGTTTCTCAGGTTGCAAGGCGCCGCCGTAACCATATATCTTCACCTTATTAATATTAGTAAAGCCGGCTTGCTTCACCAGAGCGTCGGTAAGCTGATAGACTCCTGTTGAAGGCACTCGAATCTTGGCCCATCGTCCTGAAGCTAACACAGAGTGGTCGGCATAGCGTTTGCCCAATGGCTGTTGCTCCATAGCGCGAGCCCTCGCTACAGCCTGACTCTTGACAGACAGTTTGAAGCTGACGAGTTTCTGGTATTTGCCCTCTCTGTAGACAATGGGAACAAAGGCAGCATAGAGCATGCCCCGTTTGCGCGACACGCCGATATACTGTTCTATGACAGGCATTTCAGGGATTTCACTCCATGTAATGGCATGCAGCCTCGCAATATCAACTGGCGACATGTCGATGAACTCAGGATAGTCGATGCTGACCGTATAGATGGAATCGGCGTAGTTGAGACCTAAGTCGCGTGTGTAGGTAAAGAGTGGTAAAACAGAGTCAATCCTGACCTCCTGAGCGGTCAGGTTATAGAACTCTTGCGCTGCTGCAACCATGCTGTTGAGCAAGAGAACCATGCCGATAATGAGCCTACGGACTCTTTCCATCGTTATAAATAACGCGCAAAGGGCCCTGATTATTGTTTTACCTGCAATTTAAGTCAAGCACGCGTTGTTCACCAATCCATCCTTCCAAGTGGTCGCCAATGGCTACTGGCCCCACGCCAGCAGGTGTTCCTGTATATAACAAATCGCCTGTTTTCAGGGTAAAATAGTGCGAGATATAGCTAATCAGCTGGTCTACATTGTGAATCATATTCATGGAACAGCCTTGCTGTACCGTCTCCCCGTTCTTATCGAGACGGAAACGGTAGTCGAAAGCGGTTCCCCCTGTATCCTCAGTATGGATGACAGGCAGCCACTCGCCTATGGCAGCACTACCGTCGAAGCCTTTACAGATGGTCCACGGCAAGCCTGCCTCACTGGCCTGCCGCTGCATGTCACGAGCCGTAAAGTCGATGCCAACGGTAACGGCGTCGTAATAACGGTGGGCGAATCGTTCAGGAATGTTTTTGCCTAATCGGCAGATGCGTATGACCAGTTCGGCTTCATAATCGATGCGTCCCATGTCGTCAGGTACGAAGAACGGACGGCCTGGCTTCAGCAGTGCAGAGTCGGCCTTGGTGAATATCACAGGGGCTTTCTGGCTACGTTCTCCTATCTGTAGCTGTTTCAGTTCCTGTTGGTGTGCGGCATAATTCATGCCAACGGCAAAGATTTTCATATCACATCAGTTTCTTGATAGGTGCAAAGATACGAAAAAAGCGGCAAACCCCGTAAGGATTTACCGCTTTTTTATAATTTAATGGTGAAATAGGGTTACTTCACATAGTACTTCTTGCCATTGATGATGGCGATGCCACGATAAGCCTTGCTCACCTGCTGACCACCGATAGAGAAAATCTTGCCGTCAGCCTGCTTGCTGAATCTTGAAGATTCGATAGAAGTCACCTCGCCAGAGACAATGAGGCTGTAGCTTACTGAGCCACCCTTATACTCATCGGTCTCCTCATAGCTGGCAGTGATGGTAGCAGCACCAGGACCAACGATGGTCACTTCACCAGTCTTAGCATCAACCTTGAGAACCTTCTCGTCGCTGCTGCTGAAGGTAACGGCCACATTGAACGGATTGTTCAGCTTAGGCTCCTCGAAGACAGTGATGGTTTCGGCCTCACCAGAAATCACCTTGAACCAGAGGTCGGCGTTCTTCTTCTCGCCTGGCTCGGGACCTGCTGCAGGCAGAACGGTGACAGTATAGCTGGCAGTATAGGTGTTGCCCTCATCGTCAGTAGCAGTTGCAGTGATGATAGCGGTGCCAGGGCCTACGATGGTGAGTGCACCAGTGTTAGCATCAACCTTTACAACAGTCTCGTCGCTGCTGCTAAAGGTAACCGTCCACTTGTTCGGATTCTTAAGCGTGGGAGATGTAGGCTCATCACCCTCCTTCACGGTAATGCCCTTGGCGTCGAACTCAATGCCAATGATATCAGCGGGAAGCACATGGAGCAGATAGCTCACACTACCAGCCTCATAATCTGCGCCACCAATAAATACAGCAGAAATGTTGGTCTGTCCAGGAGTAACCAGTGTCACTTTACCAGAAAGAGGATCAACCTTTGCCACGCCAGGATCTGAGCTGATGTAGTAAACCGGCAGGTTGTAGGGGTTAATCAGCTTAGGCTCAGTGAACGGCTCACCAATCTTTGCATACATCAGAGCAACATTACCGAAGGACAGGCCGTGGCCCTTGGCTTCAGCATTGCTAACGATGAGCGTATAGCTGGCAGAGAAGGGCTGGTACTGATCGTTACCTGCAAACGTTGCAGTAATAACGGTGATACCACCGCTAACAAGAGTTACTGTTCCTGTCGTAGCGTTAACGGTAGCAACGCCTGTATCGCTGCTTGAATAAGTCACTGTCAATCCATAAGGATTGTTCAGCGTGGGATGAGAGAAGGGATAGCCTACCTGGCCGTATGCAATCGTGGGATTGAACCACAGAAGATCGCCTGGGTCAGGTGTAGGCTCAGGATCTACTATAGGTTCAGAACCTCCCCAACCAAGAACCAATAGCAGGTAAGAGGCCTTAGTGTCGTTGTCAGGATTGCTTTCATCCTTATAAATGGCGGTAATATTGGTAGCACCAGCCTTGAGGATTGTTACTTTTCCCGTCACAGCATCAACTGTAGCAACTCTGGTATCAGTACTGATAAAGGTCACTTCAGATTTCTTCTCGCCTTTCAACACTGGCTCATTGAACTCTGTGTCAGTGTCAACGTAGACAAGCCACTCATCATAATAAATGAGATCAGTTTCATCAGCCTTCACTCCTGTTGTAAATGCAACGAGCAAGGTGAGTAACATGAGTAATTTTTTCTTCATAATCTTTCTCGTTAAATTAATAAATAAGACATAATTTTGCCGCAAAGATAATACTTTTATGTAAAATAGCAAAGAAAAAGACCATTAAATTTATACTTTTGCTAAAAAAACGCCAAATTACGACTTTTTATACCTAAAAATATGGTTGTTTAAAGATAATTCGCTAATTTTGCACACTAAAAATAATGTTTATGCAAATAAAAGTCGTCAACAAGGGGCATCAGCCCCTACCTCAGTACGCTACTCCCCAAAGTGCGGGAATGGACTTGAGAGCCAATCTGGATGAGCCTATCATCCTAAAACCGATGGAGCGTCGTCTTATCCCAACAGGGCTGTACATTGCATTGCCTGCTGGCTATGAAGCTCAGGTGCGTCCCCGCAGCGGATTGGCACTCAAGAAGGGCATTACGGTGCTGAACGCTCCTGGAACGGTGGATGCTGACTATCGAGGCGAGGTGGGTGTGCTGCTCATCAATCTGTCGCAGGAAGATTTTGTCATAAATGATGGCGAGCGTATTGCCCAGATGGTGATTGCCCGCCATGAGCAAGGCGAATTCCTGACTGTGGAGGTGCTTGATGAGACAGAGCGCGGTGCTGGCGGCTACGGACATACAGGATTGATTTGAGATTTTGAAGTTTGTGATTAGACTATATGTAGTAGCCATCATGATGATGGGGAGTCTGGGTGTTTCCGCTCAGGCAGTTGATACTATTTCTAATCAGCTCATCTCCCAAACCAGCTATGATTTCTATTTCCTTGAAGCAATGGTACAGCGGCAAAAAGGCAATAACGACGCTGCCTTTGACTTGTTGCGCCACTGCACCCAACTGAAACCTGAAGCTGCTGAGGCTTGGTACTATCTGTCGCAATACTATCAAATTCTGAAAAAAGACAGTCTGGCACATCAATGTCTGCTACAGGCTGCCGAGCTGGAGCCTGACAATGCTACTTATCAGGAGACTGTAGCACAGTCGTATATTGCCCATCGTGACTTTGAAAAGGCCATCGGCGTAATGGAGCAACTCTACGAACAGGACAAAAGCCGGGAAGACCTGCTCGAAATGCTTTTTGAACTGTACCAACAGACAGACAACACAGAGAAAGCTATTGAGATTCTTAACAGGCTGGAAGCCGTTGAGGGCAAGAGTGAACGACTGTCGTATGCCAAAAGCGAAATCTATACCAAACAGGGCAATAAGGAAGCAGCCATTGCCGAGATGGAGTCTTTGGCTCGCCAGTATCCTTACGACTTGAACTACAAGGGCATGTATGCCGACATGCTACTGCGTAATGATGAAGAAGAGCAGGCCCTGCAGCTCTACAACGAAATCCTGGCCGAAGAACCCGACAACACCCGTGCCCAGGTGTCACTTCGTAGCTATTATCGCGTTCAGGGTGAGACAGAGAAGGTGGATTCCATGACTTCCCAGATACTCCTGAACAAAAATACGACGAACGAACAACGTATCTACATCATGCGGCAGATTGTTGCTGACAGCGAACGGATGGACGGTGGCGACAGCACCAAAGTACTGGAGCTCTTCCATAGGATGCTCTCAACACCTCAGCAGAACGCAGACATCGCCATGCTCTGTGCCGCATACATGGATCTGAAGAAAATGCCGCGTGACAGTATCCGCCAGATGCTGCAGACCGTGCTGAGCATTGCGCCAGATAATGCTGGAGCCAGATTACAATTGGTCAGCTTTGCCTGGGACAGAAAAGACCATGAGGAAGTCATTACACTATGTCAGGATGCCCGTCAGTATAATCCTGAGGAAATGGCTTTCTACTATTATCAGGGTATGGCCTACTACCAGCAGGACAAACACGACAAGGCACTGGAAGCATTCCAGAACGGCATCGGCGTCATTGGCCCTGAAAGCAACCCAGCCATCGTAAGCGACTTCTATGCTGTGATGGGTGATTTGCTGCATCAAAAAGGACTGACACATGAAGCCTTCGAAGCCTACGACTCCTGTCTTGCATGGAAAGATGACAATATCATGTGCCTGAACAACTATGCCTACTATCTGAGTGAGCTGGACAAGGAACTGGATAAAGCTGAACAGATGAGCTATAAAACCATCAAGGCCGATCCCAAGAACGCCACGTATCTGGATACGTATGCGTGGATTCTCTTTATGGAAGGACGCTATGCCGAGGCAAAAATATATATTGAGCAGGCTCTTCAAAACGATTCCGACTCCAATGCCGTCATCACTGAACATGCGGGTGACATCCTCATACAAAACCATGATACCGACCGAGCATTGGCATTGTGGCGGCAGGCACTGGAAAAAGACCCGAATAACAAGATACTTATTAGAAAAATTAAACTCAAAAAATACATAAGAAAATGAAAGCAACCAATTTCCTGAAAGTAGCCATTCTGGCACTCCCTCTTATGCTGGCTTCGTGCGGATCAAAGAAGAAGGCAGTAGAGGAGACAACAAAGCCCGTTATCAGTTCTGCACAGACGCAGTTTTTAGACAAGGTGACCAACAACGCCCAGCAGGCACGTTTTATCACCTCAAAGGTGAAGTTCTCCGTACAGGTGGGTGAGCAGGACATTTCGCTCACAGGTAACCTGAAGATGAAGCGCGACTCTGTGATTCGTCTTCAGCTCATGGCTTTCGGCTTCGTTGAGGCCGCACGCCTGGAGTTCACCAAGGACTATGTGCTTATCATGGACCGTATCAACAAGCAGTACCTGATGGCACCTTACATGCAGATTGACTTCCTGCGCAACAGCGGCCTGAACTTCTACACCCTTCAGGCTCTGTTCTGGAATGAGCTGTTCCAGCCTAACCACTCCAAGCTGACGGCAGAAGATATGCATAAGTTTACGATGAACACTGATACAGGCAACGATGATGCCATTGTCAGCTTTGAGACCGAGAAGATTGACTACAGCTGGCTCATCCAGCAGAGCACAGGTGTCATCAATATGACCAATATCCTCTACAAGGACCGCTTCAACGGTAATACCCAGCTGAACTGGGACTACGAGGACTATAAGCTTATTGAGAGTACCAACAAGTTGTTCCCCAACACGATGAACATCGCTCTGACCACTCCCAAGAAAGAAGTCAAGCTGGAAATCAAGCTCAACTATATTAAGCATGAGACTGGCTGGGAAGAGCTGACGAAGGTTTCCAATAAGTATCGTGAGGTAACTATCGACGAGATCCTACAACGTTTCATGGCTCTGTAACCCCTTGATGAAGTCTCGTTCTTTCTGGTTCCTGCTTTTGGGTTGCTGGCTACTGTCAGCAAGTGTGGTTATTGCGCAGACAAAAAAGTCTGCGCAGCAAAAGACGAGTACCACAAAGACAATGAACAAGAAGCCTGCTGCCAAGCCCGCAACCACCCAAAAGACTGCCACAAAGAATACTTCTTCCAAGAAAACTACATCCAAGAAGACGCAGACCTCTGCTTCGAAAACGACGACCCCAAGCATCAAGGGCTTGCAAAACCAGCGTCAACAGATACAGAAGCAAATCAAGGAACAGGAACGTAAGCTTCAGGCCAATCGACGTAATGTGAAGGAGCGTCTGGAGAATCTCCAGATCATCAACTCGGAAATTGCCGACAAGCGCCGCACCATCGACACCATACGTCACGACTTGGATGTACTCGACGGTACCATCTCGACACTTGACACCCAGCTGCAGACCCTGCAGCGACGACTTGATGAGCGCAAACAGAACTATCTGAAGTCGATGCGCTATATGCATCGCAACCGCTCGCTGCAAAACCAGCTCATGTTCATCTTTAGTGCCAAGAACTTTACGCAGATGTACCGCCGCCTGCGATTCAGTCGCGAGTATGCCCAGTACCAGCGGGCACAGGGTGAGGCTGTCATGCTGATTCAACACGAAGTTGCCGAAGCCCAGGACGAGTTAAACGTCACCAAGCGTCAGAAGAACACTCTGCTTGACCGTGGAGAGCAAGAGCAAAAGGACTTGGAGGGCAAACAGGCAGAACAGCAGAAAGTGGTCAGCACTTTGCAGAAGGAGCAGAAAACCATCGAAAGCCTCATTACTGAACAACGCAAGAAGGATGCGGCACTGAATGCCCAGATTGAAAAGTTGATTGCCGAAGAAGTGGCACGAGCCAAAGCACGTGCTGAAGCTGAGGCACGGGCCGCTGCCGAACGTAAGGCCCGCGAGGCCCGTGAAGCCGCTGCCAAGAAACGGGCCGAGGAGTTGGCACGCAAGAAAGCTGCGGCAGAGGCTGCTGCCCGTGAGAATGCCCGTCGCATTGCTGAAGCCAAAGCCCGAGAGGAACGTGCCAAGCAGCAGGCATTAGCCGCCGCCAAAAAGAGTGCTGAGGAAAAACGAGCCGCAGAGCAGGCTGCCCGTGAAGCAGAAGAGGCTCGCCGCAATGCCGAGCGTCGTGCCGCAGAGGAAGCTCGCGCCCATGAACGTGAGATGGCCGAGGCAAGAAAGAAAGAACAGCAGGAAAGACAATCGCTTTCATTAAAGAAGAATAACAAGTCCTCTTTCATTGTCTCTTCAGAAGACAAGCGGCTCAGCGGTAATTTTGAAAGCAACCGCGGACGGTTGCCGATGCCCATCACTGGCGGCTATCGTATCGTTAGTGGATTCGGATCGCAAGCTGTTGAAGGTTTGTCCACTGTCCGTCTTGACAATAAAGGTATTAAAATAAAAGGTCAGGCGGGCGCGCACGCGAGAAGCATCTTCGACGGTGTGGTATGTGCCGTCTTCAATATCAGTGGTACCATTGGCGTTATGGTGCGTCACGGCAGCTATATATCCGTCTATTCCAATCTCTCATCCGTCAGTGTCCGTAATGGTCAGAATGTCACTACTCGCCAGTCGCTTGGTGTAGTTGGCTCTGAGGGTATTCTTCAGTTCCAGCTTCGTAAGGGTACCGCTGTCCAGAATCCCTCCCGTTGGCTGGCGAGGTGAGCAAGTTTAGAATTAGAAAATAAATTAGAATAATGATCTTAACAACAATTGGACGCAAGATATTTCAACCCCGTCAGCGGGAACTTGAACGACACCAGAACGGAGGCGTGGAAATGCAGCGCGAAGTTCTGATGCACCTTGTCGGTAGAGCCAGCAATACAGAATATGGGCTCAAGCATGCTTTTTCAGAAATCAACAACTATGAGCAGTTTGTCAAGTGTGTGCCTGTCAATAGCTACGAAGAACTGAAGGAAAGTATCGATCGCATGCGTCACGGCGAAAGCGATGTGCTGTGGCCAGGACGCGTCAAATGGTTTGCTAAGTCAAGTGGTACTACCAACGACAAGTCGAAGTTCATACCCGTTACCAATGAGGGACTTCACCATATTCACTATGCCGGGGCCTTCGATACGGTGGCACTCTACCTGCGCAACACCCCTAAGAGCCGACTCTTTGACGGACGGTCGCTGATCTTAGGCGGCAGTCATTCTCCTAATTACAACATGCCAGGGTCGCTGGTGGGTGATTTAAGTGCTATCTTGATTGAGAATATCAATCCATTGGCCAACTTGGTACGCATTCCCAAGAAGCGGACAGCCCTACTCGCTGACTTTGAGGTAAAACGCGACCGCATAGCACAAGAAGCCCTGAACAAGAACGTGACAAACATTTCAGGCGTTCCCTCATGGATGCTCTCCGTCCTGACTCGCGTGATGGAACTCAGCGGCAAGCAGTACTTAGACGAGGTATGGCCTAACTTGGAGGTGTTCTTTCATGGTGGTGTGGCCTTTACGCCCTATCGTCAGCAATATGAGCATTTGATTCGTTCGCCTCGCATGCAATATATGGAAACCTATAACGCCAGTGAGGGATTCTTCGGACTGCAGAGTGAACCTACAGACAAATCCATGCTCCTGATGCTCGACTACGATGTGTTTTATGAGTTCCAGGAAATGGGTACTGACAACATCGTTCCAATTTGGGGCGTTGAGTCTGGTAAGAACTATGCCATGCTCATCAGTACGTCGTGCGGACTCTGGCGCTATATGTTAGGCGACACCGTGCGCTTCACATCCGTCAACCCCTACAAGTTCGTCATCTCGGGGCGTACGAAGCACTTTATCAATGCTTTCGGCGAGGAACTGATTGTCGACAATGCCGACCAGGGACTGGCCTATGCCTGCCAGCAGACAGGTGCCGAGGTCAGCGAGTATACTGCTGCCCCCATCTTTATGGACGACCACGCCAAATGCCGCCACCAATGGCTTATCGAGTTCAGCACACCGCCTCAGGATCTCAGGCAGTTTGCTGCCTTGCTCGACGAACGTCTGCAATCACTAAACAGCGACTACGAGGCTAAACGTTATAAGGACATTACCCTCCAGCCGTTAGAAATCGTAACCGCCCGTCCAGGACTCTTCAATGAGTGGCTGAAGCAGCACGGAAAGTTAGGTGGTCAGCACAAGGTGCCACGCCTGAGCAACAGCCGCGAACACATAGAACAACTATTAGAGCTGAACGCATGAGGAAATTCCTGTATATATGTCTGTTGGCACTATTGGTGGTAGGTTGCGCAAGAATGGGCAACCCCGATGGTGGATGGTATGATGACACGCCGCCGTACGTCATCAGCTCATCACCCTCCGACAAGGCTACCAATGTGAAAAGTAAGCGTGTAAACATTTACTTCAATGAATATATCAAGCTGGAGAATGCCCAGGAAAAGGTGATAGTGTCTCCGCCTCAGATTGAAATGGCCGATATCAAGGCCAGTGGCAAGCGCATTGTCGTTGCACTAAAAGACACTCTTAAAGACAATACTACTTACACCATTGACTTTAGCGACGCCATCGTCGACCATACTGAGGGGAATCCCATGGGTAACTATACATATAGCTTCTCTACAGGCGATCAGATTGACACGCTCGAAGTCTCTGGCTATGTACTGAATGCCGAGAACCTCGAACCTATCAAGGGTATTCTTGTGGGATTATATAGCGACCTGTCTGACTCCATCTTTACCAAGGAACCGATGATTCGCGTCTCACGTACTGACAGCCGTGGACATTTCGTGGTCAAGGGGGTTGCACCAGGAACCTATCGCGCCTATGCCTTGCAAGATGCCGACGGAAACTTTGTATACAGCCAGAAAAGCGAAATGCTGGCATTTAACCATGAGACCTACGAACCTTCGTGGAAGCCTGACACACGGCAGGATACCATCTGGCGAGACTCCCTGCACATCGACAAGATTCTACAGATTCCCTATATCCATTTCATGCCTGACGACATCACACTTCTGGCTTTTACTGCCATTCAGGACAGTCGTTTCCTGCTGAAGACTGAACGTCAGGACCCCAACAAGCTGGGCGTCTATTTCACCTATGGCGACTCACTGCCGCCAGTGCTTCGTGGACTCAATTTCAACTCCGACAGCGCCTTCGTCGTTGAGTCTTCTCCCAAGAACGACACCATCTTCTATTGGCTGCGCGACACTGCATTGATCAATACTGATACGCTCACTATTGAAATGCAGTACATGAAGACGGATACGACTAATCTGCTTGTCAGCCAGACCGATACCATCGAGTTTCTGCCAAAGGTGCCGTACGAGAAACGCATGAAGGCCAAGGCGAAAGAGTTTGAGGAGTGGCAAAAGGAGCAGGAGAAGAAAAAGAAAGAGGGTGAAGCTTACGACTCCATCCAACCGCCGCAATACCTCCAGATGAAAACCCCTGGCGGCTCTATCGCGCCCGATGCCATTACCTATTTCGAGACACCCACGCCATTGCTTAGGCTTGACACGGCTGCCATCCATCTATATACCAAGGTCGATACCCTTTGGTACGAGGCCGACTATGTTTTCCAGCCCACCAAGGAGAACATTAGGCTGTATCAATTCAAGGCCGACTGGAAAGAGGGTGCGGAATACAGCCTTGAGGTCGACTCCGCTGCTTTCGAGGATCTATACGGCTTAGTCAACAAACCCATTAAGACGGGCATCAAGATCAAGAAAGAAGAAGACTTCAGCTCCGTCATCGTCACCCTCACCAACTGTCGTGATACGGGTGTTGTCATCATGCTCGTCAACGGTTCCGACAAAGTGGTGAAACAAGTAAGGGCCAAGAATAATGTGGCCACTTTCCGCTTTGTCAACCCTGGCAAATACTATCTGCGGGCTTTCGTCGATGCCAATGGCAATAACCTTTGGGACACTGGCGACTACTATGCCGACAAACAGCCCGAACAGGTATACTACTTCAACGAAGAGAAAGAGTGTAAGGCCAAGTGGGACCTGAAGATTACCTGGGACATGAATGCCCGCAAGCGTTTTAACCAGAAGCCTGCTGCCATCACCAAGCAGAAAACTGAACAACAAAAGAAGTTGCAGAACCGAAACTTGCAACGAGCCAAGGAACTGGGTAAAGAATACGTTCAGAAAACCACTGGCGTCAGGCTCTGACCCATCATAGATGATTCCTCACAAAAATATACTACAATGAAAAGACTGATATCAAAGCTGCTCATGCTCTCAATGACCCAGTTGCTGCTTCTCTCGGCTTCTGCCCAGAGTCAATGCGGCATTGAGAACAAAGCGTTCCAGAGTGGTGAACGACTCACCTATAACCTCTATTTCAACTGGAAGTTCGTATGGTTCAAGGTAGGACAAGCTACGATGAACACTGACCTCACCACTTTCGAGGGCAAGAAAGCCTGGTGCTCCAGTCTTGTTACTGGCGGTAATAAACGGCTTGACAAATTCTTCACCATGCGCGATACGCTACTTTCCTACTGCTCTCCCGACCTCTCGCCCCTCTACTTCCGAAAAGGTGCCAGAGAGGGCAAGCGCTACTACGTCGATGAGCTCTGGTACACCTACCCTAAGAACTACTGCCATCTCAAGATGCATGCTATTACGGCAAGCGGAGAGCACCTTTGGAAAGAAGTCACCTATAAGAGCTGTATCTACGACATGATGAGTATCTTCCTCCGGGCACGCAACTTTAGTGCCGAGGGTATGAAGGTGGGTGACAAGATTGCTATGCCCATCAGTGACGCCAGTCATCTGAGTCATTCATGGCTACAGTTCCAGGGGCGCGAGACTTTTAAGGTCGAAGACACCAAGGAAAAGTTCAACTGTCTGGTATTCTCATTCATTGAACGAGAGAATGGAGAGAACCACGAACTCATCCGCTTCTTCATCACCGACGACCAGAATCATATCCCCGTCCGTCTCGACATGTTCCTCTCCTTCGGTTCTGCCAAGGCCTTCCTCAAAGACTATAAGGGTATCAAAAGTCCAATGACGTCAAAAATCAATTAGTCATGCGGTTCTTTTGTTTATAAAAACCTTTTTCTGAACCATAATCCAAAAACGGGGTCTGTAAGATATAACTGGCGCATTTCTGAATAGATGAGATCGCGCCCGATAAGTGCCTCACGCAATCGTACTTGATTTGACGGACTGCCTAAGTCGAACATAGAACGGACGCGCTTCTCATTAAAACCAGAATGAATGCCAGAGACAATAGCCTTTAATAGATTCATCTGATAGGCAGAAAGAGGCTCTACTTGTTGCATATACAACGCTTCATTGGTACTGATAAGTTCTGAAATGGCAGACGACATCATTTCTTCAGTAACCCTTCCACCCTGAGGCAAATGGTTGAGGAGGATAGATGACAGATGCTGTACATACGAGGGGTAGTTGTCCACGATTTCGCAGATACGCTCAACGATGTGTTCAGAGATATGTTTTCCTTCTGCCTCGAAATGGCTGATGATGTAATCCATCCAATCAATAGTTGGTATCTTCTGTAGCCACAATAGATCACCAAACTGATAGAAAGGCATACTGCGATTGAGAAATATATTACTCATCATGTGACGCTTGCTGCCATAGAGACAGTATGAAGTGTAGTGATGATGTTGCCATGCAGAACGTAATCTTGCTTGTACTTGTTTGGTGTTTTCAAACTCTCCCACTTGCTGGAACTCGTCAATACACACCACGATATGGCGGTTTTTGCGTTTAGCAATGACTTCCACCATATTAAGGACTTCCTCTGGCGAATGCGTCTCAGGGGTTATCCCGAGCGAGACACTTATTTCAGAGACAGGATCTACAGGTATACCAATTTTTGGAGTGAGTCGGACAAGAAAGTCACGCGCCTCCTCCATCCATAGCTGTATATTTGAGGCGGTCTGCTTTAAAACCGCAACAGCCAGAGCATTATAAAAATCATATTCTGTCTTGCATCCGAAGATGTCAAGTCTGACAATAATGACATCCTCTCTGTCCAAATTACGGCAAACGTGATCTACCAGCGAAGTCTTTCCATAGCGACGCGGAGATATTAAAACTGAATTGATTCCTGCAATAAAGTTGGATTTCAGACGACGCGTTTCTTCAGCCCTACCCGTAAAATTATAGTCCGTAACAGCAATTCCGTAAACAAAACTCTTCTTCATAACTCTCTCATTTTAAGCGCAAAGATAAGTATTTTACTTAAATTTCACAAGCTTGTGAATCACAAACTTGAGAAATTTAAGAATTCTTAATTAACTTGGTCGGTTTTCGTTGTTTTACGGTCATGAGAACCTTGGCTACTGCGGCTCCACCTCCTGCTCCATCTTTCTTGAATTGGCAGAAGTCTTTGTGACCAGTATCTTGTCGACAATTACGCCGATGTCCGTTACGGTTATCTGTCCGTCACGGTTAGCATCAAGTCCAGTCTCATAACCTCCTTCTGCATCAAGTTGTAGAATACGGTTCACTACCACAGCTATATCGGTAACAGTAATCGTTCCGTCGCCGTTGGCATCACCCCGCTGAACGTTGCTGACGCTCATGTTTCCGTTATTGTAGACGATCTCATAGTTGCGGGCTTCTGCACCATCCACTATGAGTGCATAACTGCCTTCAGGGCTGTTCGTAGTTGCCGATGTTGTTACGGTAGGGAGCTTGGCGAGGGCACCGTCAGACGTTTCATTGTACTTGAAGCCGCTATAGTTGATGGTGAACTCCGGATTCTCTTCGCCCTGCACCTTTGCACAGTCGGAGACAGAGATGGTAAGCGGTGCCTTTTTGACTATAAACGTAAACTCCCGTACAAAGGGCATATAGTCATCGTTACCAGCTTGAGTGGCTGTCACCTTCGTCGTACCTGCATTGCGTATCGCCAACAATGGTGTTCCTGCCAAGGATGAGATGGAAGCCACCTCAGTGTCGGCTACGCTCCAGGTGAGCGTCAGTCCTTCATTGGTAGTCTTGTTCAGAAGACAAACAGTACGTGAATTATTAGCCCCATAAACAACCTCTGGTAGCGTGGTACGGCCTAATGTCTGTTCCTGTTTCTGCCGGCTTACCACAGTGATGCTACAGGAGGCTCTCTTTCCACTGCCATCAGCTGCATTGCAATAGATGGTTGCAGTACCTACACCTTTTGCAGTCACCATTCCGCTTGACGACACAGTAGCTACGGCAGCCAAGCTTGTCGACCAGTTGACATTACGGTTGGTGGCGTTAGTGGGATAAACCGTGGCTGTCAGCTGCCTCGTTCCTCCTACCTCCAACGTAGCAGAGGTTACGTTCAGTGTAACGTTTGTCACAAGTACCGTGGCAGCAGTCACCGTGACGTCATAGTGAAAGGCGTATTTACGAATATAACCATCCTGATTATAGGTACAGTCATACTGTATCTTGCACTTACCTACCCCCATACCCTTTATCGTAGCCCTGTTTTTAGTATACGTTGTGACGGTTGCCACACTCGTGTTGGTCGATTTGTAGGAATAAGAAATAACGCTACTTCTCTGTAGGACGTTTGCATACGTTGTCCCCAAGCTGATGGTCGTTGTTGCACCAACTTTCAGGTTGTAGTTATAGTTTGAAGGGTTCAGTCCTTCATAAGCATAGCCCCACGACGGTGATGCCGCTACAAAGTAGAGCAATGAAAGGAGTAGGAATCTGAGTATCGTCATTTTACGAATGATATAATTGTGTCTTGCTTTTGCCATTTCCTCTGTAATTAACCACTGCAAAGTTAGGAATAATAATTGAAACTTCCAAGAAAAATACACAAAAAAACTCCGAAGCGGTTGGAGTGCTTCGGAGATTAATGACGATCAGTCAATCCTTTGAATAAGTGTAATCGGCTTTTGTTTAGTATCCCAAAGATCAACAATATGCACTGTATCACTTTCGGGCCTTTTGAGAAAAACCCGCCGAGTTTTGAGAAAAAACCACCGCCTTTTGAGAAAAAGGAACCGCCTTTTGAAAAATCCAAGCCTGGGAATATTTATTTTCGTTTTTGTCTCATGACAACCGTTTTTCCTATATATTGTAAATCGCACTTTTTAAGTAGCACTTCTCACACCTCCCTCACCCAACTTAGGTGTGAGAGGTGTGAGAAGTGAGGGTTATTTTCTGTGATTAACTATATATAGCAAAATGAATATTTCGAGCTCGAACGAAGTTCAAGGTCATCGTGAAATGACCACCTGCTTTTTACCCTTATTGATATATACACCCTTTTGAGTCGGCCTACCTGCGAGCTTGCGCCCCTGCAGGTCATGCCAAGCGCCAGCCTCATTATGAATTGTGAATTCTTGCTCAGGCAAGCGTCCCTGCGGGCCGAGCGGTGAATTATGAATTGAAACACCTGTGGTCTGTCCTGCATTGTATAGGAGGCCGTCATAGTTGTAGTAGCCACCATTGGAGAAGGGCATGATGTCGGTGAGCAGGTCGTGGTTGGTGAAGATGATCTGCTGGATGGTGGATGGTGACTCGTGGATGGCGGGTCCTATCCATCGCCAAATCAGTCGTCCATTAGCCGTAGTGCCTACCATTTCGCAGAGGTCACCGCCTTCATTGCTTTGAAGGTCGGTATTATCGTCAGCTGTGCGTACCTTACAATAGATAGGTGTGTCCCAACAGAAGTGTGGGAGCTCGAAATAGGCGCAGTAGCGGCCGTCTATGAGGGTCACGCAGTCTGGTGCATCGGCAGGGCGCGAGTAGTCTGGTACCGAAGCCGACGCCTCAGGCTCGGCATTGGCATCGGGGAAGACGGTGAGTCGCAGTTCTGTGCAGCCGTAAGGGACAAGCTCGATATACTGAGTCTCATTGCTCAGCAGTTGCAGACGGCCCTGCTCGGGCATGGGTGGGGTATAGCGTCCGTCCACCAGGTCCCAGGCAATCTGCTTGACGGGGATGCGCAGCTTCACGTTCGCATAGTCGAGGTCGAAAGGAATGGTGCCTCCGATTTTCTCCACAACAGGATAGGTCACCTCGATAGGCTTGCCGTCGTTAGCATAGGCATAGTTGAAAGTCCCCGTGGGGGTGATGTTCCAACACTTGAAGTCGGGGTTCTCGGGCTTCTTTCCGTGCATGTTGGGGTGCTCCTCGGTATCCTCGGTCTTCAGCTGTGGAATGGCGTATGAGAACAGTAGCGGCCCGCGTTGGAAATATACGCCCTGACCTTCCAGTTGCTTCTGTTCGATGGTCATTGGCAGGGTGAGTGTGACCACGTCGCCGCTCTTCACGATGCCGGGCAGTTTGACGAACGTGCCGGCGGGTAGCGTCAGGTTAATGGGGGAACCATTGACAGCGACAGAGGCGGTGGTGCACCATGTCGGTATACGAAGCGTGAGGGGTATGGAGGCCCCATCGGCTCCGTTTACCGTGAAATTGAGGGTCTCGGAGAATGGATAGCCTGTGTCGCAGGTGATGGTCACATGGCCCTTGTCGGTCTGATACGTTACCTTGCTGGGGCCGTAGATAGCGGCCACGGCACCACCATCGGCATCCGTGAGCCACATCCGTCCGACGAAATTGGGCAGCATGCGGTTGACGTTGCCCGAACAGCACTCTGTTTCGTGGGTTGGACGGTAGGCCATCCAGGTGGAGCCGTGTTTGTAGATGTTATGGTTCGACGTGCCGGTAGCAATAAACTGATTGGGCGACGAAAAGTACTGCAACGCCCGGAAGTCCTTGGTGATGGCACCCATTCCGGCGTTATAGATGGCCGTTTCTATCTTGTCGGCCCACTCTGCCCTACCTGTGACCATCAGAAAGTGGCTCAGCGTCCATGTGAAGTCCACGATGTCGCACGTCTCGTGGCTCACGTCCACATCGTTGCCCACCAGGAACTCCGCACTCGTCGGCACCCCGTCGGGCAGCATCGACTCGCGCTCCACCTTCCTGATGGCCATCATGGCCAGTTCCAGGTAACGCTCCTTGCCGGTATAGGCGTAGAGCAAGAGGGGCAGCTTCAGCATTTCACAAAACGTGACGCCATGCATGTAGAACGGCTCTTGGCTTGTGATGGCCGTCTCATCGACGGCAAACATGTCTTGCACGGCCCATGCATCTTCTGCCAGTTGCAGTAGTGCAGGGTTGCCCGTCTTGCCGTAAGTCCAGAGTATGCCCTCTATCGACATAATGTTCCGTCCGCCCACAATGCCGCCAGCCAGATCGTTGACCTTGAAGTTCAGGTAGTGGCGTTCCAATGCCGCAGGGATTCGTTCGTCGCCATCGTGCTCGTATTTCGCCTGCAGCACACGGAAGAACACCGACATGGGCCAAGTAATGCCCGCTAACGCGCGATTGCCCAGCACACCGTTCTCGTTAGGGCGTGCCAACGTATATTCTATACCCTCCATCGCCTTGGCCACCATGTCATCATCGCCCAGCTCATAACCTAATCGCAGCAATCCGTCGGTATAGTATGCCGTCTGTTCGTAGCGCCACCAGTTTTCGCCGTAGGTCTCGTCAGGGCGCGAAATCTCGCCTGCCCACAAGCATGAGTTATAGGGATACGACAGTGCCTCGGGGTGCCCTGTCAGTCCGTCGTGTTGTCGTTGCATCATGGTTTGCAACCAGCCTTGCGGCTGGCTACCGACAATCTTCTCGACATGATATTCACTGGCCTTCTGGCCCCAGGATTCCTGTGCTATTGTCAGCACGAGGAGAGAAATTGATATGGTCAAAAACTGTTTCATAGGTGCAAAGGTAGTAATAAAATTTGGATAAACAAAAAAATAGTAGTACCTTTGCAGGCCAAAAGCCTGCTAAGACGCTTACATTTAGCCCAGAGACTCGAAAATAACATAAAGATTGAAACAATTAGGATAATGAAAACAAAGAACTTATGGATGCTCGCCGCCATCCTGATTTGCGGCGCCATGATGATGCTGACATCGTGCAGCAGTGACGATGACAATAATGACAGCGAACCGACTCCTCTGACTCCTTCTTCCGAAGAGGAATACAAGATTGAAGTGGGTGAAGGCATGGTAATGCCCGAGAACGCATTCTTAAAGGTACCTGCCGTTGCTGGTGACCAGAATGTCATCAATGCCCTGAAGGCTATTGACAAGGTGACTGACGTGAAGGCCTTTAAAATGTTTGAAAAGTATGACTATTGGACTGCGAAGGTAATTACCAAGACCGCTTACTATTTCAACTACAAGCAGGACATTGACCATAACAACCCCTCAAAGGGCTGGTTCAAGCAGCAATGCGTGCTCACTTTGGCAGGTCAGGACCGTCCCACGGTGCTGCATACCGAGGGCTATGCCTTGGACTATAGGGGTAAGAACCAATTAGATTCCATTGGTGAACCGATGCTGGTGTCTGTGCTCGACGCCAACTGCCTGCAGGTGGAATATCGCTACCACGGCTGGTCGCTGCCCGAAGGTTACACCAACAAGTGGAACTATCTGACAGCCAAGCAGCACTCCGACGACCTGCATGCTATTGTCACTGCCATCAAGCAGAGTGGTGTTGTCGGCAAGAATAGCAAGTGGCTCGCTACTGGTGTCAGCAAGAACGGTATGGCAACCGCTCATTATGCTTACCACTATCCCAACGAGATGGATGCCTATGTGCCTTTCTGTGCTCCCTTCCTATCGAGTTTGACTGACAAGAGACCCTATTCGTATATCCTTACCAAAGAGGCTTTCAATGAAAATGAGGAGAAGATGAATAAGGTGAAAGCCGCCTTCCGTGCCTATGTCGCCGACAAGAGTCTGCAGGCTCAGTGTGTGCAATTATATAGAACCGCATTTCCAGATTATGCTGGCAATACGGACGAAATTTTACGCATGCACCTGTTGAGCACCTTGTTCGCCACTTACTATCCTATGATGTCGTATGTGACATTCAAGAAATGGGAGAATATGATTCCCCAAGAAGGCGACTCTGCTCAGAAATTCTATAATTTCCTGATGGCCGATGAACATACGAAATACGCCGATGAATCGGACGAAGAATACGAGCGCCGTCAGGACACCAGTAACGATCTGGAATCCGATGACGATGATGTGGCTGAGCCACGTTTCCTTACCCGTGCTGTAGGACCTGTCAAACGTGATGATCCCTATTATGTCCAGATGTGTATCGACCTGGGCAATTACGGTATTGTCACGGCCTGGGCTGACGACCTGTTAACCCCTGCTGAGAAGCAAGAAATCACTTCAGGTTCCAATCCTTCGGCCTATGGCGTGACTTACGATAACGGCAAGTATATCAAGGAGCTCCTTGAAGGTATGAAGCAGTCCAACTGCCACATCATGTTCGTCTATGGCATGCAAGACCCCTGGACGGGCGGTCAGATTCCTAATGACAAAATGGGTGTGAACTGCCGCAAGCTCTTCATACAGTCTTCTGATGAGAGTGAGAGGAGCAGCGCAGGTCTGCACAATGATGATATCGATCAATGGAACCAGTCTGAGAGAACTGAGCTCTTCAAGTGGCTCAACCAACTTGGTTTCCTCGCAAATGAATAAGAAGGTGAAAGGGTATAAAAATGAAAAGTGTCATAAATCTCAATGTTAAACGTAGTGCCCTGGTGGGCATGATGTGCCTCATGTGGATGACCGTACAGGCACAGGTAAAGGTGTGTATGAACTATGCCGATTTCAAGGCCGACAAGTGGAAACCCTACACCGACCTGATTGAGGGCAAGGAACCTGACTCCTGCCGTGTGAAGTACGACGGCATTGACTTTACGTTCAAAACGAGCGACAAGGAGGTGAACAAGGTCATCAAGCAGGACGTTTTCCTGATGAACCTGGACAAACAGCTGTTCGTGAACCAGCGCATGCTGCGCGACGAGGACGGTAACATCCTGCCCGTCAACAACTATCTGAGAGCCCTACCCTACAAAGATGGCAAGCTGTGTGTAGTGTCATATAAGGTGACGCTTGGCGATGTGCTTGACTTGGTGAACATCGGCCTCGACGTAGCACTGCTGGCTACGGGCCATACCACTTGGGGTTCCATTTTCCTGGCTACCGACCTGCTGCTGACCAACAACGACCTGATGGAACACCACGTTCTGTATCTGATCGATAAGGAACCGAACGCGAAGGGTAAGATCGTCATGACACGCATCAACGATCAGTTCATGGAAAAGCTGCTGCGTGACGACCCTGTGACCTTCGAGCAGTACTATGGCCGCAACAAGAAGGGCGCACGCCAGTCGGCTGCCAACATATTGCCCATTCTCGTCAAGAAGGGGTTAATAGAGGATTATCATCATAAGGAGTGACGTGTACTGAATAAGTTGACACTTTTTGAATTTCAAAAGTGTCAACTTATTCAGTACACGTCAATGCAATTTCAGGCTAAATTATTGTCACTTTATCCTGAATGTCCTGTACTATGCGAGTATAATCTTGCTTCAGTTCGTCAATGGCTTTTTGGCTGTCTTCATAGTCATTTTCAATCTCGTTGACAATGGTATGTGCTGCGTTCCTGTAGAATAGGAAACAAAGTAAAATAGGAATAAAAAAAGCATCCAGACCTATTATAAAAGCAAATGCTTTACAGCTTATTGCCTCGACGTTTACGAATGAAGCGACATTCTCGGAAAAAATTCTATAGCTACTGGTTGCGCATACGGGAGTTATCAGTTGTATGGCTCCCCACAAAATAAGGCCATAACAGAAAGAGAGACACAGATGATACAAGGCGTGAAATGCGATGAGCCTATTGTTGTAGTTGTCGATGTCTACGTAGGATAAGGCTCCCCAGTGGAAATGTGTGAAACATACGAGCCAAAGCACGAATATATAGGCTGGCCATACAAGCCAGTGCATGACAGAGGCACTATAAACCCATAGCAAGAGGAGAAATGGAGCAAAGTCCAGAATTAATCGGATAAATCCCTTGGCAAAAGAATGTGAAGGAGCCTTCGCCTCTTCCCTCTGTTCCAGTCCTTTGTAGAATCTCATCCAAATAGCTGTTGAATAGAACAAAATAATAATAGAAAGGGAAAGCAGGGAGAAGGCAGCATAGCGAGATGGCGGGAAGAAGCTGTCGATTATCATGACCGACATGGCAATAAGCAGGATGTACAATGCCATCAACCTGTCGCCCTTTCGCTCTTCAAACCTGTCCTGTCGTTCTTTGTAATCTTGTTCTTTGTTTGCTATCTTTATGGCCAGAAGCGCCTTAACGTTTTCCAGGTCTCTTCTGTTCTTTGATAATCTTTGCTTGTCCTCGTCGGTTGCCACTTTAAACCAATAGTCGAAATTGTCCATGACAGTTTCTTGTACACTTTTTGGCTTGTTGTCTGGTAACTTTGTCTCCGTATCGTTTATCGCATCCTGAATGGCTCTGAGTTTAGTCTTCATGTCGCCCAAAATGTCCAGGCTAAAATTTCCGGCGATTTTCCGCAAATAATTGTTATCCTTACTTTCATATAAGCACAACACAATAAGCGTGATGATAACGCCTATGTATGTTTGTGTTGTGCCTAATAATGTGGTGAGAATGATTGTTGGCATCTTGATTATGCAACGGACAGGCTCTTAGAGAGTTGGTATATGCCCTTGAAATTGTCTCTAAGGATTTCTGAAGTTTCAGGATCGTTGAAGCAGCAGAATGCTTTCTTCTGGTCATCAGATTTCTCGCGCCGGTAGGAGTTTCCAGTAACGACGAAGTGGTTGATGCCCAGTGAATGGCCGAAGTTAGAGATGATGAACTGTCCCTGCTTATAATACGGCAGAATGCGTTTCCACACCATTTCGTCCTTGATGCTTGTGATGTCGTTCTCGACGATAAGGAGCAGTTTCCCGCCTGCTTTCCAGAAAGTCTCCAGTTCGGAGATCAAATCCTCGTATGGATTAAATTCGTACCATTGGCTAATAAGGTTTTGCTGCTGGTCGTCCATGGGAATAACGCTGTTTTTATAGGCTTCTACCTTTTCTGCGGTTTGGTCTCTGAAAATGGAAAATGAGCCACAGAACATTTCCACCCGTTTGTCCTCTGTCTTCTGTGCTTTTTTCAGGAGTGCGGTGTGTACGAGAATAGCGTGCAAGAAGCTGTCGTTATAGAATATCTCCTTGCTGTCGGCAATTAAACTGCTTTCCAATTTCTTCCGATACTCAATGAGTTCTGTAAGCGTATAGTTTGTCATCTTAGTAATTAAAGGGGTTTGCTTTGGAAGTTGAAAGTAACATTTCCTGGATTCTGGAGGGCAATCATCCGACAGTCCATAGTTTTCAGATTGTCGGCATTTCTTATGATGATTTTTCCGTTCGACTTCTTTCCGGCCGAAGCTATTAGATTCAATTCTACAGGGGAATAATCATTTGCATCGACAGATACACACCCACCTGCCGACACAATGATTTGTAAATCCAATATACTCTTTTCCCCCATCATATTAATTGATGTTACCTTGTTTCAGTTGCAAAGATACAAAAAAAAATATAACTGCCAAAGAAAAAGACAAAAAATCATCTCTGGTGTCTCTTAATAATAGTTAACTATACGCGTGCCTTGGGGACAGGCACTTGACCCAGATTGGGGGCAATGTTCCCCATGACGCGTCTGCGGCTCAGAATTTTAGCATCCCGACCTCACTTGGAAGGAATTGTGTGGCCAAATGGCACACCTCGTAGCCGATTCGGGGGTGACAAGGGCCAATTTCCACTATTGGTAGAGGCCATTCACAGGGATTCCCGCCAGTACAACGAGGCTAAAATAAAGAAACTGGTGGAGTGGCTGGTCTACCGCGACATCTGGTCGAAGATGCAGATATTTTGCCGACCTGCTGAAGGAAGGTGACATCACCATCTCCGAGACTTCTAAGACTAGTCCGAAGAATATGCTCGACTCGCTGCCCGACACGTTAAATGAGTCACAGCTGGATGCACTCCGTGCGGAGCTTGGCAAGAACAAGGAGGGTATCAAAGTCCAGCTACGCCAATGGCAGCATCGCAAGTTCATCACCTACTCGAACCAGACGGAACTGTACATAAAGACGGAGGAGTACGCCACCAGCTGCCTCCCGGCAAGAGCGTAGCGACACAAGAACGCTCCTATTGAAGAACAAGAGCGAACTCGAACGTAAGCAAGTGGAACTCAAAATTCGTTGCGGATTGGGCGAGATAGACAAAGACATCTACAACACCACATCTGCCCACTTGAACGAGCAACTGACACAGATACACAAGGTACTCCAAGAAGCGGAGCGAGACCTATCGAACGAGAAGAAATATATTGCTGACGTAATCGCAATGTCTTGTAAACTAGGCGCTTTGTGGCAAGATGGTGATTTCCGTACACGTTAGAAACTCCAAAATCTCGTCTATCCAAACGGTATTTTGTACGACAAGCATTTGGGCAGTTATCGAACAGAAAATGAGAATGAGGTGTTCCGTATAAATGCTCCTTTGTCGCCTTGGGTCGGGATGAGGCGACTCGAACGCCCGACCCCTACGTCCCGAACGTAGTGCGCTACCAACTGCGCTACATCCCGATTTTAGAAATCGGGTGCAAAGGTACGCCTTTTTTTTGAATTACGTGCATGTTTTCAAAGAAAAATTAAACGGGACAGTTATTTATACTGTTTTTTGAACTGCTTGAACTCGTCACAGCGTGAGACGTAAGTGCTTGGGGCGCTGTTGCGCTTTTCGAAATCGGCAAGGGCAGCAAAGGCCTTATACTGTGGCGAAAGGCTGTCGGAGTGGCGGTCGTATTTCATCTTAGCATCGTTCCATTCCTCTTGGTACCATGGGTTGGTATAGAGACCCTTGTAAGCGAGTGCGAAGAGTACTTTTTCCTTAAGCTTGGCATCTGTGGTGAGTGCTGCCTGTTGGAGGAGTTCGATGGCTGTCTTGGCAAGGTCGGCCTCGTTGACACGCAGGGTGTCGCTCACGCTCTTGCCATTGCGCATCAGGAACCAGCAGTCGCCAGTAAAGTGGGCCTGGGCATAGCGTACGGCGAGGTCGTAGCAGAGTTTCTGGCGGTCAGCACCGTCGAGGAGGGTGAGTCCTAATTCCTTTTCCTGCATCTCGCGTGCGAAGTCTATCTTGGGATTCGACTTGAGGTTCCACTTCGTGCCGCCATACTCCAAGGTACGCTTCAGCCACTGGCGCTTGATCCAAGGCTCTACGTCATAGCGGCGATTGGCAGCATAGACGGCATAGCCCTGCTCGTTGTAGAAGCTGACGGGCACCTGCTGTAGCCATCTGATGGCTTGTTGCCACTGTTTCAGTCGCAGGTACTTGGTACCAATGAGGTCGACCATTTCCTGGCGGTTGACATCCTGTTTGACCCTGAGATATTTGTCGAGTTTGTTCTGCGTAGGACTGGCGACAAAGTTGAGATACTGCTGCAGAGTGGCCACCTTCATGGTGTCGACGTAGGTGTCGAACAGCGAGGCGTGGGCAGACTTGAGCAAGCTGGCAGCTCTGACGGGCTGGTGGGCATATTTGTCGACCAAGACCTGATGTACGAGACGGTCCTTGGCGTTGGTATAGTATTCGTCGTCAGTAGCTGTGCGCTCTTCGAGCCATTGCAGTTCGTCGGCCAGATAGTCGTCGAAGCGTTCGCTGGATGGTGCCTGAGCGGCGGTAATGTAGAGCATGAGCACGCGTGTGCAGTCCATCATACGCTCTGTGCCTGCCAGCTGAGCAGCGGCCACAATGTCGGTAGCAGCCTGCTTACGGTTGCCCAGCAGGAATTCTATCCACGCCTTGGCACTCTTCCACAGGGCGGGAGTGGTGGTCTTGGCCTCGCTAAGCACCCTGTTGGCCAGCTGGCACATCTGTCGGGCTTCCTTCTGCTGGATGTCGCGGATGAAGAGTTTGCCTGGCATGGCATCAGGGCCATCGACAGCCTCCTGAGTGTTGTTGACAAAGTCCTTCAGTAGGAAGGGCAACACCGCAGAATTAGGATCACGCTGGTATTCCTGTTCTATGGCCTGACAGGAACGGCGCTTGTAGTACATGGTCATGAGGCTTGCGTAGTCGCCCTGCTGTGCAAAGAGCTGGGCAGCCTCAACCTCATGTCCAGTCTTGAGCAGGGCACCAGCATAGATGTTCTCCATCATGTCGCGATAGACGCTTTCGATGAATTGGCTGGCCGTCTGCTTGTAGAAGGTGATGTTCTCCTGATGCTGCCCTAACATCATGTTACAACGCATGAAGAGCAGGGCATGCTGAGAGCGCAAGCGTGTCTTGAGCTTGCTCTGGGCATAGGCACGAACGTTGAGCAACGTCTGTCGACGTGCTGCCAGCTGAGCCTTGGTGGGGTAGTTCCATTGCTCATACCGTTTCTGGTCGGCACAGTCGAGGTAGCGCTTCAGGTTCTGGACGTAGCTTACCATCAGCTGGTCGTTCTTGGCCTGAGCAGCCTTGATCACGTCATCGGCATTGAAGTAGAAGTATTCCTGCTTGGTGCCGAGGTAGGCTTGCCAGTTGTCTTCGGTAAGCTTTTCCACACGTTGACGGAACTCCTGTCCAGTAATAGGGCTGAACAGATAGTAGTTGTGGGTTTCGGGGATGGCACAGGCCATAGCCTTCATGGCGATAGCCGTCATCAGGCTAATGCCGATAAATCTTTTCATAGTCATCTGGTCGATATCGTTTGATGTTTTCTTTGTCTAAATGATAGGTGAGGATGGTGCGACGTAGTGAGGGTCGTTCCTGCTCCACAGCCTGTTTGACGCGCAGTACCTCGTTGGCCGTCACCTGATGATTGACGGTGACTCCGCTGATAGTCCTTGTCCATTGGAACACGGGATAGGCGGCGGCCATGGGCAGGGGGTAGTCGGCAAGGTAGCGCAGGTATGGCTGCACGTCGCGTATGTCGAGAATCGGATTCTTTTCCATGAACTGTTGCGGGTCGCCCGTGTTGTAGATCATGAGCACCCCGTAGTCGACGGGCGGTGCCGGCATTGCCAACTGATGGAGACGGATGGTGGCGGAAAGGTGGATGGTGGATGGTGGATGGTGGATGGTGGATAGTGGATGGTGGATAGTGGATGGTGGATGGTGGATGGAGACTTCTTTTAGGAAGTCATAGTAGGTCTGCCGACTGCGTTCGGTATAGTCGCAGTCAATCTGGATTTCATGGACATTGCGGATATCGTGGGTCTCGTTCATCTGGAGGATGCGCTTCACGATCTTCTCTGCCAGTTCAGGGTGAGGGGCATGCATGCAGTCCTCGGTGATGAAAATGGTGGGCACTATCTCAATATCCTCGGGCAGGGTGTCGCGGAAGGAGATGGTAGCATTGGGCATCGGCTCGCCATCCTGCATCACTACGTCGAAGTAGCGGCAGTACACCTTATTAATATGATGCTGCCTAAGAAAAGCCTGCTCCATGCTGTCGAGTCTCAGCTCAGTACGCCAATAGTAGACGGCATTCTGCTCAGCCATCTCTACTGGTTGTTGGTTGCATGCCGCCAGCAATAGAATGGTCAGCAGCAACCCCGTCACATACGTTGCTATTGTTCTCATTTGTGCTGCAAAGATACGAATAAAGATGATAAAAGAAGAAAAAAGTAGCAGGAAGTAATGGTTTTTTGACAATTATTTCTTATCTTTGCGCTATGAAAACCTGTTTGACACTCCTTTCGTTCCTCTTACCTGTATCTCTGTATGGCCAAACAAGCCGTCCGTGGGAACAGTTGCTTTCTGACGTCATGACGGTGGAGGACGTGGAGTCGTCGGCATGGGAAGACACCTACAATCTGTTGTGCGACCTGGAGGAACAGCCAATGAACCTGAATGCGGCTACAAGAGAGGAGCTGGAGCAACTGCCATTCCTGTCAGACCGTCAGGTGGAGGACATAATGGAATACAGAGACAGGTATGGCTCCATGAAGTCGATGAACGAGCTGCGCATGATAGCGTCGTTAGACATCGTTCAGATAGAACTGATGGGCTACTTCACCTGCGTGCCTGAAGACGTAACGGAGAAGTCGTCGTTTCCACCTTTAGCACACATCGCAAAGTATGGACGTCATGAGTTGATGGGCAACGTTCGCGTACCTTTATATAAACGGAAGGGTGACGATAACGGATACTTAGGCTATCCCTACCGTCATTGGCTGCGCTATCAGTTCAACTATAACGACTTCGTGAAAGCTGGGCTGGTGGGGTCACAGGATGCGGGAGAGCCATTCTTTGCCAATAGGAATTCTGCGGGCTACGACTTCTACTCATACTATGTCCAGGTGAAGCACATGGGGCAGCTTGAGAACTTAGTGGTTGGCAAATACAAGCTTTCGGCAGGCATGGGCTTAGTGCTGAACAACAGTTTCGGCATGGGTAAGCTCAGCATGCTGCAGCAGTTGGGAAGAAACACCAGCACCGTCAGGCCCCATTCCTCGCGATCGCAGTCGGGCTACTTCCAAGGTGCTGCCGCCACAATCAGGTTGTCGGCCCCCTTGCAACTGACAGCTTTTGTTTCATATCGTCCCATCGATGCCACGCTGAATGCTGACAACACCATGCGCTCCATCGTGACCGACGGCTACCACCGCACAGAGACTGAGATGGCCAAGAAGAACAATAGCCATGCGACAGACGCCGGAGCACACATCGCCTATCGACACCAGGGACTACACGCCGGAGCTACTGCCGTCTACACCCATTTTGATCGCGAGCTAAAGCCTCTCACCTCTACACCTTATCGCCGCTACTATGCTCAGGGACAGGACTTCCTCAACCTGAGTGCCGATTATGGCTACATGCATCCCCGCTTTGCGCTGAACGGTGAGACAGCCATCGACCGCCAAGGCCACATAGCCACCTTGAACAATCTCAGCCTGCAAGCTACTGACGGTTTGAGCCTGATGTTGCTGCAAAGGTTCTACAGCTATCGCTACACCTCTCTCTATGCCAGAGCTGTGAGTGAAGGAGGCCATGTGCAGAATGAGAGTGCTATTTATTTTGGAGCAACGTGGAAGGTGAGTCCGAAGCTACGCCTGCAGGTCTACACGGACTACGCCTATTTCGCCTGGCTCCGCTATCAAGTGTCACAGTCGTCGAGAGCCTGGGACAACCTGTTGTCGCTGACCTATAGTCTGGGGGACTGGACGCTAACAGGGCGCTATAGGCTGCATCTCCGTCAGAAGGACGATGCAACCAAGACACAGCTTCAAGACCAAACAGAGCACAGGGCTCGACTGGCGTTGTCGTGGAACGGTACTCACCTGAGCTGTACGACGCAGGCCGATGGTGTGAGTACTGGTGCCAGCGGTGCTCATGATAAAGGCTTTATGGTCGGCGAGTCCGTGGCCTGCCAATGGCGAAGCCTGAAACTGTCGTTCAATGCCGGCTATTTCAATACCGATTCATACGATGCCCGCCTCTATGTCTACGAGCGGGGACCGCTCTATGCGTTCTCATACCCCTCTTATTACGGTGAGGGCGTGCGGTGTGCCATGATGATCCAAGCCACCATCAGCCGTCGTCTGACACTTACCGCCAAGGGTGGGTATACCCACTATTTAGACCGCGACGTGATTTCCAGTGGTCTGCAACAGATAGACGGTTCGACGATGACCGACGTCGACCTCCAGTTCCGATGGAAACTTTAAACTATAAATATACAGAAATATGATTACAAAAGAAACTTATGCTGCACGACGCTCACAACTGAAGAGCGAAATGGGGACAGGACTGCTCCTGTTCCTTGGCAACAACGAAGTAGGCATGAATTATGCCGACAACACCTACCACTTCCGTCAGGACAGCTCGTTCCTCTATTTCTTCGGGCTCGACTTCGCGGGGTTGGCAGCTATCATCGATGTAGATGAAGACCGCGAAATCATCTTTGGAAGTGAGTTGACTATCGATGACATTGTATGGACGGGAATCCAGCCAACCTTAAAGGAAAAAAGCATGATGGTTGGTATTCGCGACACCATGCCCATTAACCGCCTCAAAAACTATCTCGACGCTGCCAAGGCCAAGGGTCAGCCAATTCATTTCCTGCCTCCCTATCGCGGCGATCATCAGGTGTGGCTTCAGGAACTGTTAGGCATCAGCCCCAAGGAACAGGCCGCCGCATCGTCGGTAGCGTTGGTGAAGGCTATTGTGAACCAGCGCAACCACAAGAGCGCTGAGGAGATTGACTTGATAGAACAAGCCATTGACATCAGCACAGAGATGCATCTGGCTGCCTACCGCATCGTACGTCCAGGCATCCACGAAGCCGAGGTAGCTGCGGCTGTCCAGGAGGTAGCCGTCAAGCACGGCGGACAACTCTCATTCCCCACTATTGCCACGGTGAAGGGGCAGGTACTGCACAATCATGGCTTTATCCATCGGCTGGAAGAGGGTGACATTTTCCTGCTCGATGCTGGTGCAGAGCTTGAACAGCACTATGCCGGCGACCTGTCGTCGTCGATGCCGGTAGGCGAACGTTTCACCAGTCGTCAGGAAGAGGTCTACAATATTCATTTGGCCAGTTTCCAAGCTGCCGTTGACAAGCTGGCCCCTGGTGTGCCTTTCTTTGAGGCCCACATTGCTGCCGCCATCCAGATTGTGGAGGGCATGAAAGGCTTAGGACTGATGAAGGGAGATGCAGAAGAGGCAGCACGGGCAGGAGCCTACGCCCTGTTCTTCCCCTGCGGACTGGGTCACATGATGGGTCTTGACGTCCACGATATGGAGAACTTGGGTGAGCAGTATGTCGGCTATCCTGAAGGTGAGAAGAAAAGTACCCAGTTTGGATTCAAGTCCCTGCGCCTATCACGTCCCTTGGAGCCTGGTTTCGTCTTTACCGTAGAGCCTGGCATTTACTTCATTCCTGAACTCATGGACCAGTGGGAGGCAGAGAAGCGCTTTACCGACTTCATCAACTACGATAAGCTGCCAGCATGGCGTGACTTCACGGGTTTGCGTAATGAGCTGAACTATGTCATAACACCCGAGGGAGCCCGCTTGTTGGGACACAAGAAAAAACCGATGACCATTGATGAGGTCATCGGCGCGAAGAACGGATTATTCTAAGGGTTGTTATTCAAACAGGACCTGAATGAGAGTCTGCCCAACGGCCTGTAGGGTATTCTTGTCGATGTGGCTGGTATCGTCGTTGACAGTATGCCACGTGGGGCCGAAGGAACTTTGCTCACAGTCGGGATAATAAGGTATGATATCAATGCAGGGTATGCCTGCTTTCTGGTTGACGGGGAGGTGATCATCGGTGATTGCGTTTCCTTCGTCGTTAGGGAAGTAGCTGCCGTAGCCTGCTTTTCGTGCTGCTGCCCATACCTTTCTCACAACGTCGTCAGCAAAATGCTTGGAGACTTGTTCCTGATAGAACTGTGCGCCCTGACCTCCTACCATATCGAGGAGGATGCCAAAGCGGGCGGTATAGCCCTGACGATGGGGGTTGGCACTCCAGTATTGGGCACCGAGTGCCCATGTGTCGCCATCATTGCCGTTGCTCTCAGCCCATTGTGGTGTTCCCCAGTCTTCAGCATCGAAGCAAATGAAGTCAACGCCTTTGTTGAGGGAGTCAGTAGCGAGTAGTCTGGCTATCTCAAGCATAACAGCGACGCCTGAGGCTCCGTCGTTAGCCGCCATAACGGGTTTGTGGTGATTGGCGGGATTGGGGTCGTTGTCGGCCCAGGGACGGCTATCCCAGTGGGCGCAGATGAGTACGCGGTCTGTGAGTTCAGGACGGTAGGCAGCAATAATATTGGTACTCTTGAGGATGGTACCGTCGTAACCTCTGAGGTCGGCCCGCTGAAGGTTAACCTTCATGCCGAATCGCTGGAACATGTTGGCAATCCAGTTGGCACAGCGGTCATGGGCGGGGCTGTTCATGGTACGTGGCCCGAAGGCACATTGCTGGCAGAGGTACAGATAGGCGCTGTCGGCTGAGAAAGTGGGGCCGGCGGGTTTGACGTTGTCAGCGGTATTGGAATCGCCGGACACGTTAACCTTGGAGTTGCCACAGGTAGACAGGAGAAGCGCAAAAAGAGGAATGAAGATATGTTTCATGGGCGCAAAGGTACGAAAAAAAGTGAAAAGTGAAAAGTGAAAAGAGAAAATTATCTTTTTTTTTCTTATCTTTGCAGCATTATTTTGTATGATGTATGAATGAATCGCTGAAGGAGAAAACGGCAAAAGGACTATTCTGGGGCGGGCTGAGCAATGGTGTTGTGCAGCTTCTGAGCCTTATTTTCGGAATCATTCTGGGCCGTTTGCTTGACCGTGGTGACTACGGTATGATAGCGATGATTACGGTTTTCTCTGTGGTGGCGAACGAGTTGCAATCGAGCGGTTTCAAGACAGCGCTGATTCGCATGCAGTCGCCAGAAGCCAATGACTATAATTCTGTGTTCTGGTTCAACGTCATTGCCAGTACGGTGCTTTACGTCATCCTGTTTTTCTCAGCTCCTCTCATTGCGGCTTACTACCATCAGCCGGAGTTGGTGTGGCTATGCCGCTATGTCTTTTTAGGGTTTGTGTTCTCTGGCTTGGGCATGGCGCAAGGAGCCTATCTGACCAAGAACCTGAAAGTGAAGGAGATTTCGAAGAGCATGATGGCCGCGATGCTGGTGTCGTGCATAGTAGGTGCTGTGATGGCTAAGCTAAAGTTCGCTTATTGGTCGCTGGCTACCCAGAACCTGCTGCTTATCCTGATCAATACCCTGTTGCTGTGGCACTATAGTCCGTGGCGTCCTACGTTGAAGATTGACTTCGGCCCCGTCAGGCGTATGTTCTCCTTTAGTGTGAAGGTCATGTTCTCGGCCATCCTGGTACAGGTGAACGGCAACATCATGAACATCCTGCTGGGTCGTCATTTCACGAAACAGGAGACAGGCGACTATAGTCAGGCCTATAAGTGGAGCACGATGGGGGCTGTACTGATTCAGGGTATGCTGAAGCAGGTGGACATGCCTGTGCTGTCAGGCCTTGAGAACGAACGTGAGCGCCAGCTGCGTGTGTTGCGTAAGATGATGCGGTTTACGGCCTTTATCTCGTTCCCCCTGTTGTTTGGCCTGGCCTTGGTGTCGCACGAGTTTATCATGGTGACCATTGGTGCCAAATGGGAACAGTCGTCGCAGCTGTTACCGTTCCTTTGTGTAAGCTGTGCCTTCATGCCCCTTTCCACCTTGATGCAGGACACGATAGTGATGCGCGGAAGGAGTGACCTCTTTATGTGGAACACCTTGGTGTTCTGCGTCTGCCAGCTATTGGTGATGTCAACGCTGTGGCCCTACGGCCTGCGGGTCATGGTATATGCCTTTGTTGCCCTCAACTTGTTGTGGGTACCGATATGGTTCTTCTTTGTAGGCTATCTCACGACTTACCGATGGTGGTCGTTCCTGACAGACATTATTCCATTTGCCTTGGCTGCTTTGGCAGTAATGGTGGCTACCTATTATGTGACCCGTAGTCTGGAGAATAATTGGCTGTTATTGTTGAGCCGGATGGGAATTGCGGCTGTGCTCTATTACGTCGTGATGCGTCTGGCCCACGTGAAGATTCTAGACGAGTGCCAGCAGTTTGTATTACAGAAAATAGGTATACGTCATGTCGAACACTAATTCTCAGATCATCTCATTCCTGCGTTTCCCGCTGACATTCCTGGTGGTGGCCATTCATAGTCGTGGCGAGATAGGTCAGGTGCCCGACCTGATGCATCTCACCGCAAGGAATCTGTATGATATGGTAAAGGTGTTGGGCAGCGACGTGATAGCCCAGGTGGCCGTACCCTCCTTTTTCTTCATCTCAGGCTATCTCTTCTTTGCCAATGTCTCCAAGTTGGACTGGGCCACCTATAAGAGCAAATTAGGCAAGCGGGTACACAGTCTGCTGATACCATTCATCCTTTGGAACCTGATTTGCATACCGCTCACCCTGATGGTGCGCTATGGTGAGAGCCTTAGTGGTACGAGTGCTGCCGATGCTGCCCAGACCTATTGGGACGGCATCCGTTGGCTACATATCTTCTGGAATGCCACCTCGCATGATTCGATGTTCGCCAACCTCTTTGGCATGAATTTCCTGATGGCTCACCCCATCTTAGGTTCCTTCTGGTATGTCCGCGACCTCATTGTCGTCACTCTGTTTACCCCAGCCATCTTCTGGTTCTTCAAGTATACTGGCAAGGTTGGTGCTGTTATCGTGTTGCTGCTGTTGCTATTGAACATCTGGCCTTATATGACGCCACGCATATCGTGTCTATACTACGTTCTCGGTGCTTATTGGAGCATGAGCGGACACAACCTCTACATCGAACATGCTTTGATCAGACGATGCAATTACATGCTGACGCTGGTGCTGGGCATCTATCTGGTCTGCGTCTTCAGCTACGAAAGCTACTGGGGATGGCAGCTCATTCATCTCTTCACCGTATCGGGCATGGCGACGACTTTCTGCCTGGCGCATCAGATACTTCAGAAGCGGCCTTCGTTCCGTTTCCCAAAGCTGTTAGGCGAAAGCAGTTTCTTCGTCTATGCGCTTCACATCGAGTTCTCGCTGCCCTTGGGATTCTTCATCGTGAAGGCCCTGTTCCTGCACACCCAGCAGCCGCTGCTCTTAATCCTGCAGTACCTGCTCACACCCGTTGTCATCTACGCCATCAGCCTTGCGGTCTATGTCGCAGCCAAACGGGTAGCACCTCGCACGCTTTCACTCCTTACTGGTAACCGATAAGCCCTACATTTAAGAATATGGATACTCCGAAATACCCCGCCACAACCGACATTGCAGTATTGATACTGTTCTTCAATCGTCCAGACATGCTGCGCCAGCTCTTTGCCATCGTCAGGCAGGCACGCCCCTCGAAGCTATTGCTCTATCAGGATGGCGCACGCAACGAGGCCGATCGTGAACTCATGCAGCAGTGCCGCGACATCGTGGCCGACGACCAGATAGACTGGGAATGTACCGTCCATCGTAACTATCGCGACGAGAACCGAGGCTGCGACCCCTCCAACTACCTTTCGGTGAAGTGGGCATTCTCGCTCTACGACAAGTGCATCAAGTTCGAGGATGACGACCAGCCCTCACTGTCGTTCTTCCCATTCTGCAAGGAACTGCTCGACCGCTATGAGAACGACCTGCGTGTGAGCATCATCAGCGGATTGAACTACGACGAGGTGACACCCGACGTGCCCTACGACTATTTCTTCACTACCACCTTCAGCATCAACGGCTGGGCCACGTGGCGAAGGGTGGTCGACCTGTGGGACGATGAGCGCTACGCTTTTCTCGACGACAGCTATAATATGCAGCAGTTGGAAGCACTCATTGGTGAACGGAAATACCAGAAGGATTTTATACGTTTCTGCCAGTATCACCGTTCATTAGGCAAGGCTTATTATGAGACCCTGTTCCACGCCTCCATGTTTTTCAACTCCGGCTTGAGTATTATTCCACGCGTCAACATGATTAGCAATGCTGGTGCTACTGCCGACGGTACTCACTACAGCGGCTCAAACGATACGATTCCCAGCGGCCTGCGTCGCATCTTCACCATGGGGCGTCATGAGCTGCAGTTTCCGCTGCGTCATCCCAAGTACGTCATCGAGAACGTTGACTATAAGAATAGGGCCTTCCGCATTATGGGCTGGGGGCATCCTTGGGTCAAGGTCTGGCGCTCCTTCGAAGAACTTTGGCTGAACCTACGTCGCGGCAATTTCAGCCGCATCTCTTCGGCCATTGCCAACCGCTGCCGCATCATCGCAGGCAAATCCCGTTGGGATTAAGACATAATACCGACATCCCGAAATACCGACATCCCGATATAACGAAATAACGAAATACCGAAATACCGAAATGAAAAAGAAAATTCTAACAATCATCACTGGGGCCCTCTGCCTGTTGTGCCCCACCGTAGCCGCACAAGACGATGTCTGCGTTGGCGGCGATATCTCCGTTCTTCAGAGTTATGAAGACAACAATGTGGCCTACTACGACGAGCAGAGCACACGGATTGAAAACGTGCTGCAATTCCTCAAGAGCGAGGCTGTGGGCTGGAATGCCCTGCGTGTGAGACTGTTTGTTGACCCTCAGCGTAAGAACCCTCAGGGCGGCACAGACGCCCAGGTCTGTCAGGATCTCGACTATGTAGTCCGCCTGGCTAAGCGTATTAAGTCTGAAGGCTTCAAGTTCATGCTCGACTTCCACTACAGCGACACCTGGGCCGATCCTGCCAACCAGTGGACACCCGCTGCATGGGCTTCGCTGAGCGACGCTGATTTGCAGCAGAAAGTCTACGACTATACCAAGGAATGCCTGGAGACCCTTGTGGAGGCCGATGCTGCTCCCGACTACATACAGACGGGCAACGAAATCAGCTACGGAATGCTTTGGGGAAAGTATGGCAGCAGTAACCTGAAGAAGTGTTATAGCAACTCGCCCGCCGCCAATTGGACTCGCTTTGTGGCTCTGCTGCAGCAGGCCGTGAAGGCATGCCGTGAGGTATGTCCCGATGCTCAGGTGGTGATTCATACCGAACGGTCGGGCGATGCCTCAGCCCTGAAGTTTATCTTCGACAAGCTGGCGGATGTCGACTACGATGTCATCGGCCTGAGCTACTATCCTTTCTGGCATGGTTCACTGGCCAAGCTCTCGCAGTCGCTCAACCAGTTAGAGGCGCAATACCCCTCGAAAAAGGTGCAGATTGTGGAAACGGCCTACTACTATCAATGGCAGCCTGCGGCCAGTAGCTCGTTTACTGATTACTCAAAGACGTGGCCTGTATCAGCAGAGGGACAGGCCGCCTATATCCGTGACCTCATTGCCGAGTTGAAACAGCACGCCAATGTGAACGGCCTTTACTGGTGGTTCCCCGAGGAGAACGGCAATGGTCCTAACAGCAAGGTGCTTACCGATTGGGTTAACCGCGGACTTTGGGACAATACGTCGCACCGTGCCATGAAAGGCATTTACGAGCTAAAGGCATTTTTACCTTCAACAACCGGTCTTGAGAACGTCACGGTTACTTCCGTTAATCGCGATCAGCATTGGTACACGCTACAGGGCATAAAGTTAGACAGCCGTCCTCAGCGACGTGGACTGTACATCACGGGTGGAAGGAAAGTGTTTGTAAAGTAATCTCTATCCACTATCCACTATCCACCATCCACTATCCACTATCCACCATCCACCATCCACTATCCACCATCTCATCTAAGATAAAGCCCTGAGAGCAGCTGTACGTAGGTCTCTATGGCCTCACGTATCTCGCTGATATGGATAAACTCATCGGCTGAGTGGCTGCGGCTCGATTCGCCTGGGCCGAGTTTCAGCGATGGGAACGGCATCAGCGCTTGGTCGCTGAGGGTGGGAGAGCCGAAGGGTGTCTTCCCCATATCTATACAACGCTTCACCAATGGGTGCTCATGAGGGATGCTCGACGAGTGCAGACGGAAAGAGCGGGCTTTCAGCTCACATTTTTTCATGTGTTTCTTCAGGAACTCAAACACGTATTCATTCTGGTAGAACTCGTTCGTGCGAACGTCAATGATGAAATGCAGCAGGTCGGGCACCACATTGTGCTGCGTGCCGCTCTCCACAACAGTTACTGTCATTTTTGTCGGACCTAACAAGTCACTCTCCTTACGGAAACGATAGTCGCGAAGCCAAACAAGGTCGTCCAGCGCCTCATAGATGGCATTCACCCCTTCGTTGCGCGCAGCATGACCCGACTTGCCATGAGCATAGCCGTCAACCACCATCAGACCCTTTTCTGCCGTCGCTGGCTGCAAGCCCGTCGGTTCACCCACAATCGCAACGTCAATCTGGGGCAGTCGTGAAAGCACACGGCTGAAGCCATTGATGCCCGACACCTCTTCCTCGGCTGAGCATACCCACAGCAGGTTATATGTCCTGGGACTATGTAGCATGATGCGATAGGCCTGCAATGTAGCCACCAGTCCGCCACCACAGTCGTTCGAGCCTAAGCCATAGAGCACATCGCCCTCAATCGTAGGCTCAAAGGGGTTGCGAGTCCATGTGGCTACTGGCTTTACAGTATCGATATGGGCATTCAGCATCACCGTAGGCCGGTTCTCATCCCAGTCCGGACAACCTACCCACAGGTTGTTGCCCTCACGGCCGAAGCCAAGGCCATTTCTTCCCAGATACTCACTCATGACGTCGGCTGCAGCTCCTTCGTCGCGACTCACTCTTGGTGTGGCTATCAGCTGCTTTAACAGCTCCACAGCATCGTTTACGTATTGTTCCATATTCATAATTTGTGCAAAATTAGAAAATAATTTCGAATTATGAATTATTAATAATGTTTTTTTTGTATCTTTGCACCAAATATCTCTCTATCTATGCAAAATCTAAGCCATCTGGCGGTGCTCATCCATGAGCAGGCCAAAACCTACGGCGACCGTGAAGTGCTCATCTATAAGGACTTTGGCGGTACGGAGTGGAAATCGTATTCATGGAACCAGTTTTCGACAACTGTCAAGCAGGTGTCCAACGCCCTGCTGAACCTCGGTGTCAAAGTCCAGGAGAACGTGGGAATCTTCTCACAGAACTCTGCCCAGTACCTGTTTTGCGACTTCGGCGCATGGGGCATACGGGCCGTCACCATTCCGTTCTATGCCACCTCGTCGGAGCAGCAGATACAGTTCATAATCACTGATGCGAAAATCCGCATCCTCTTCGTAGGTGAGCAAGAGCAGTACGACAAGGCTCATCGGGTACAGGCCACCTGCCACACCCTGGAGCGCATCATCGTATTCGACCGTGGAGTCAAACTCAGCGACGAAGACTCGCTGGCCATGTACTTCGACGACTTCCTGAAGTTGGGTGAGGGACTGCCACGACAGTCGGAGGTCGACAACCTGTCGGCCCAGGCCCAGATGGACGATATAGCCAATATCCTCTACACCAGCGGTACAACGGGCGACTCCAAGGGCGTCATCCTCACTTGTGGCCAGTACCACGCGGCAATGGTGGCCAACGGTAAGTGTGTGCCTGTCAACGAGAACGACCGCGTACTCAACTTCCTGCCTTTCACCCATATCTTTGAGAAGGGCTGGAAGATCCTGTGCCTCACAGCCGGCGCACGTCTCATCGTCAACACCTATCCGCTGCAGGTACAGCAGACCATGAAGGAGCAGCACCCCACGTGCATGTCCTCCGTGCCTCGTTTCTGGGAGAAGGTCTACATGGGTGTGCAGGAAAAGATAGAGTCCAGCAGCGCCATGCAGCGCAAGCTCTTTGAACATGCCATCGCCGTTGGCCGTCGTCACAACATTGAGTATCTGTCAAAGGGCAAGAAGCCCCCAATGGCCCTCCACTTCGAATACGAGATGCTCAACAAAACCATCTTCTCGCTCGTGCGTAAGGAGCTCGGCCTGGAAAACGCCCATTTCTTCCCAACGGCTGGTGCCACCGTCAACCCGAAAGTCGAAGAGTTCGTCCACTCCATAGGCATCAATATGGTGGTGGGCTACGGACTCACCGAGTCCCTCGCCACCGTGTCGTGCAACCACTTGGGCGACCCTTGGACCGTTGGCTCCGTCGGCATTCCCATCGAGGGCATTTCCATCCGTATCGGCGAAGACGGTGAGGTACTGCTCAAAGGCCCCACCATCACCCGTGGCTACTACAACCGCGAGGACCTGACCAAGGCCGCCTTTACCTCCGATGGCTATTTCCGCACTGGCGACTCCGGCTATTTGGAGGGCGGCGAGCTCTTCCTCAAGGAGCGTATCAAGGACCTCTTCAAGACCTCCAACGGCAAATACATCGCCCCGCAGATGATTGAGTCCAAGATACTCGTCGACAAGTACGTCGACCAGATAGCCATCATTGCCGACCAGCGTAAGTTCGTATCGGCCCTCATTATTCCTGTCTATCATCTATTGGAAGAGTACGCCCGTGAGCACGGCATCAAGTTCGAAGGCCGCGAAGACCTCTGTCAGAACGAGCAGATCAATCAGATGATGATGGAGCGCATCGACACCCTCCAGCAGCAGTTGGCCCACTACGAACAGATCAAGCGCTTCACCCTCCTTCCCCACGCCTTCTCAATGGAGCGTGGTGAGCTCACCAACACCCTCAAAATCAAGCGTCGCGTGCTCAACGAGAACTACAAGGCACAAATCGACAAGATGTACGAGGAATAGTGATTTTTTAAACGTTACTTGATTTCAAAATCTCCATATCCCATGCGTTCGCCCTCTGCTAAGCGGTCGGCATCGAATTTAAGGATGCGAACCTTTGTAGCGGGGAACTTGATGGTCTGCCAGATGGGGTTGTTCACGATGTTCGAGAACTCGCCAGAGGCCAGCTTCGTCCAGTTCGCCCAGTCGGTAGAGCCCCAGAGGGTATAGTGGGTAACTATGCCGTCCTTCGTGCCCTGTGGTGGCAGATAGCGAAAGGTGGTAAAGGTCTGCTCCGTGTCCCAGTCAATCATCATCTGTGTAGGCGAGCTGAAGAAATAGTGGAGGTTGCTACTGCGTTTTTCACCAGCGTCAGGAATGTCAGCCGTCAGCTCTGGAGCAAGGTACACGCCGAGCTTCTTGATTATCGGCGTGCACTTGGCATCGGTAACGGTAAAGCGTAGCTTGGTGGCCTTAATGGTAGGGAAGCAAATAATGCGTCGATGGCCGATGGTGGTCAGCCCGTCTGAGCCTTCGACAAGTTCATCTTTCAAAGGTATCCATTTTCCATCCACCTCAGCTTCCAGCGAGAATTTCTTCACCCGTTGTCCCTGTGCAATGTCTTCCTCGACAAGGAAACGGTTGCAAGCGGCACCTTTCTGAATATCAATGGTATAGGTAACCACTCCCCTCTCCCCTTGGAGAGGGGTCGGGGGTGAGGCTATTAAGTTCTCCCTAAACACTTCCTGAATCATCTTCTTAAAAGCAATCCCTCGCAGACTGTCCGTAGGATGAATGCGCCCGTTGGGAGCAATGGGGAAATTCAGCAACAGCGTCGAGTTGCGGCCTACCGATTTATAATAGGTGTCCATCAGCTTCGACAGGCTCTTCACATGCTCGTTCTCCGTCTCGTGGTAGAACCAGCCTGGACGAATGCTGGTATTCGTCTCACCAGGCACCCACGAGTCGCCGTCTTCCAGTCCGTAATGCAACATAGGCCACGTCACCTCGCCGTCGTGGTTCAGCAGACTCCAGTTCGTCTCGCCCACATTGCCGGCCTCGGTGCCTACCCAGCGCAGGTCGCCGCGGTCGCTACCGTCGTTCCATATCAGGCATTTCGGCTGCAGTTCACGAATCATCTTATAAGTCTCGGGCCACTCATAGTAGGTGGTACGGTCTATCTTGCGCGTCTCGTTGGCACCCCCATACCAGCCGTCGCCACCATTGGCACCATCGAACCACACCTCAAAGATATCACCATAGTTGGTCAACAATTCACGCAGCTGGTTGCGGAAATACTCCACGTAGGCAGGACGTCCATACTCGGGGTGATTGCGATCCCAGGGCGAAAGGTAGACGGCAAACTCCAGACCCTCTTCGCGGCAGGCATCGGCCAGCTCGCGCACCACGTCACCCTTGCCCTGCTTCCACGGCGAGTTCTTCACCGAGTAGTCTGTGTAGGCGCTGGGCCACATACAGAAGCCGCAATGGTGCTTGGCCGTGAAGATGATGCCTCGCATGCCAGCCTGCTTACATACGCGCGCCCACTGCCGACAGTCGAGGTCGCTGGGGTTAAACAACTGCGGGTCTTCGTTGCCGAAGCCCCACTCCTGGTCGGTATACGTGTTCAGCGAGTAGTGGATAAAGGCATACACCTCCATCTGCTGCCACCTCAGCTGGTTCTCATTGGGCACCGGCCCGCAAGCCGTCTGCGCCACCGCGTGGCAAACTGATAAAAAGGTAATGACAAACGCTAAACAAATTGCTCGCAGATTCTTCATTGTCTTTCCGCTATTTGATGTACTTCTTCCCATTTGTAATGAATAACCCCCGTTGGGGAGCTTTGGCCAGCAGGCGACCTTGCAGATCGTGGATGGTGGATTGTGGATTGTGGATGGTGGATTGTGGATGGTGGATCGTGGAGATGCCTGTGGTGACAGGCCACTTCACCGATTCGCAGCCTTGCATGATGCCGTCAAGAGCCAATTGGTTGAAGACGCTCAGCGTCTTGCGGTTGAGCACGTCCATCGAGGGGCGCTGGCAGGCGTTGGTGTCCCAGACAAAGGGCACGACGCCGTTGTAGACGGCATAGCGGCACAGCGTGTAGTACCAAGAGTAGATGCTGGCATCGTGCTTCTCCTGGCTCTCGCCCTCGGGCATGGTGCGCCACAGTGTGCCGAACTCACCCATGATCACAGGAATGCCCTTCGACGTGTATTTCTGGTGCATCTGTTGCATTTGGCTCTGCATGTAGGTTTCCTCACCCCATGTCACATTATGCTTCGAGCCAGCCACGTGGTTGCCCGCGCCCCAATAGTATGCCTGGTTGCCCCACGACTCGTCTTTGGTCATCATCGTAAAGTTGTAGGGCGAGTAGAAGTGCACCTCCAGCATCATGGCGTCGGCCACGTTGTCCTGTGGCATCACATCGTAGTTAGTGGCCAGGTCGATGCTCGTTGAAGGCGATTGCACCACCAGCACGCGCTTAGCATTATTGCCCCCCGTCTGTCTCACGGCATTCACAAAAGCCTGCTGGTAGCTCTTCAGTGTCGCTATGTCTCCAGCCTTGTCCTTACTGTTGTCACCAGCGGCATCGGGCTCGTTCATGCCCGCAAACAACAGGTGATGGTCGTAGTCACGGAATCGGTTCGCAATCTGCTTCCACAGCATACCAAGGATAGTACAATTCTTTTTCACCGACTGCTCCGTACGGTCCGCAAACGAGCGCTCTATCCATCCGTTGTCGTAGTGATCGTTCAGCACCACGTAGAGGCCGTCGTTAATGCAGTAGTCTACTACCTGCTGCACGCGGTCCAGCCAACTGGGGTCGATGTTATAGTTCGCGTCGCTATGCACATACCAAGAGCAAGGTATGCGCACGGAACGGAACCCCTGGGCCTTCACGAAGTCGATGATCTCCTGCGTTGTCTTCGAGCCCTGCCACGCCGTTTCCCAGTCAATGGGGTTGCTTAACCAGTTGCAGGGGCCAGGCTCCAGCGTGTTACCGAGGTTCCAGCCTGGATACATCTCCGCCGCCAGCTCCATAGCCGTAGGCTGTTGCGCCACTGCGTGACAAACCGATAAAATGGTAATGACAAACGCCAAACAAATTGCTCGTAGATTCTTCATTGTCTTTCCGTTTTTTACTTTTCTGCTGCAAAGATAGTGTTTTTTTTCTGAAGAGAGGGGAAACAATGGTCGTTTTTTTGCACGATATTCCCTGAAAGTTTGTATCTTTGCCCTCAAAATGATGCGTCGCGTGCTCAGCACAGATCGACAGGATGAACGAGGAATAGCAAAGGAGTGATGAAAATACTTATTATTGCCATTGCCATTATACTCTGTTTGCCGACAATGGCAGGGGAGCGTAGTGAACAAGAGATACTTGATGCGGCGGCCAGTGTGCTCTGTAAACAAAGGCTGACGCGGTCACTTAACAGCGAAGGTCAACAGACGCTGCGCATCGTGCAGCGCAGGTCTGCGGTCACCATCGTTGGTGCCGATGGCGGCGGCTTTGCCTTGGTGAGCAACGACGAGGAACTGCGTCCTGTTTTAGGTTACAGCCGTGAGGGCCGTTTCGACGCTGATGAAATGCCCTGCGGCATGGAGTGGTATCTGGACGCCTTGGACGAAAACCTGAAGAACATCGGCGTTAACGGCTACGAATGGACACCCTTGGGCATACGTCCTGACGAAAGTGTAAAACCTCAGGTAGCGCCTCTGATTGAGTCTGACTGGTATCAGTACACACCATTCAATGACTGGTGTCCGACATTCGTCAACGACAAGGGGCAGATACAGCACCATGTGGTGGGCTGTGGTGCCCTGGCCACTACACAGGTGATGCACTACTACCGCCATCCCTTGGTAGGCCAAGGCTCAACGACCTACTCCTACGATCCAAAACAAGTGCTGCATGCCACTGAACCAGTGGCCGAGAACATGCTGGAGCTGTCGTGCGACTTCGACACCGTTCACTTCGACTGGAACAGCATGGCCACACACTACGGCAACAAGCGTAGCAGCGACGAGGCAGCCAACGTGGCCGTGGCGCGCCTGTGCAAGGCGGTGGGCATCGCCATGCACATGAAATACACTGAGACCAGCGGCAGCGGTTCCAGCTTGACTGACGTGGTGCGTGCACTTAGCTCCCACTTCGGCTATAGTCAGGATGTCCGTAGGGTACTCCGTAGCAGTTTTGCCGACAACACCTGGGCGCAAATGGTGTTTGAGGAACTCAGCAACGGTCGCCCCATTATCTATGGTGGCAATGTTGCCGTGAACCAGGCAGGCCATTTCTTTGTGCTGGACGGATACGATGCCGACGGCCTGTTCCACATCAACTGGGGCTGGGGAAGGAACTCTTACTACGACGGCTACTTCGACCTGAACTACCTCAGCCCCAACAACTACAATACGCACTACAGCGTCACTCAGGGCATGGCCATGATGGCACATCCTGAAGGGACCCCCATCGACATGACCGAGATAAATGTGAAGGTTCCTGGCTCGCTGTCAGCCCTGCTGCCAACGAACCGCAGTCTGCGGCTGCGCATCACAGGCACCCTGAACGCCTCCGACATCAGGGCCTTGCGGCGGTTAGGCAGCGGCGTGAAGGATGGCGACGGGCGCATCACCGAAGAACTGACCCATCTGGACTTGAGCCAGGCCTCAATTGTAGGCAACGTATTGCCCGACTCGGCCTTCTTTGGTTGCACCCAGCTCATGCAGCTCGAACTGCCATCGTCTGTAACTGCCATTGGAAGCTATGCCTTCGCCAGCTGCTACTACCTTACGCATCTCACCCTGCCACGCTCGCTCACCACCTTGGGCACATCCCCGTTTGCGAGTTGCGTGCGGCTGACAGACTTCAGCGTGGAGGAAGGCAACCGTCATTTCGCCACCATCGACGGCATACTCACCAATGCCAATCGCAACAAGTTAGTGGCCTATCCTGAAGCCCGAAGCGAGGCCGTCATCCCTTCGACGATAGACAGCATAGGCCCATACGCCTTCCGCTATTGCTTCAACCTCAGCGAGGTGCGCATACCCTCGCACGTCAGGGTCATCTGCGAGTTTGCCTTCCAGAACTGTACCAACCTTCAGCAGGTCACGTTGGAAGAGGGGGTGGAGCGCATCCTGGCAATGGCCTTCAACAACTGCGACTCCCTGCGCACGCTCCACCTCCCTGCTTCCATCGACAGCATCGGACTGCGGCTCTTCATCTATAGCGACAACATGCGGCAGGTGACCATGGCTGAGGGGAACCCCAACTTCCGTGTGGAGAACAACTGCCTGCTCTCGCACGACGGCAAACAGCTTGTGCAAGCATTATTAACCGAGGTGGAGACGGTGGACATACCCGCCTCGGTGGAGACGACTGAGAAGTACGCTTTCTACGGGACGAAGATGACACACCTCACTATCCCCTCCACATTGAAAAAGATTGGCAACCAATCCATTTACTTCTGTGAGAATTTGACGCAGCTCGACATTGAAGATGGCGTGGAGCAGATAGATAACTATGCCTTCAACGGCTGTTCGGCACTAACGGAAGTACACCTGCCAGCCTCGCTGCAGGCTATCGGCTATGCCGTTTTCGTCAACTGTAAGGGACTGCACCATGTGGACATCAGCGAGGCATCGCCGTTGTTCCTTACCGACGACAACATGCTTTTCTCGAAAGACGGTACACAGCTGCTGCAACAGTTGGTTGACGATAAGGAAGAGTACATCGTGCCAGAAACGGTGACGACGATTGCCCCTGGCTGCTTCCGCTATTTGACGAATCTGCACAAGTTGACCATTCCCACCAGCGTGAAGAGCATCGGCAGCTATGTGTTTTATGGCAGCACGAACATCTCTGACGTCTTCTGCCTCTCGACCATGCCCCTGCGCCTCAGCCAGTGGGTGTACGACCTGACCGACCTCAGCCATTCAACGCTCCACGTACCCGAAGGCTGCCGCTATGCCTACTCTGTATCCGCGGGCTGGCAGCAGTTTGGCACCATCGTCGAAGACCAACCAAACATTCCACAGGAGGAAGAGAAGTATCAGTATAATATTACGTTTAACATAACCAGAAGCAGCCAGACGGCTTTCAACAGGCTCGTTGTTCTGGCTCCGTGTCCGCAGACAAACGAATACCAGAAAGTCCAGATATTGGACATCACGTCAAACGGTGTTTGGAAGCAGGGTGACGTTGCGGAGAACCAGAACAAATTCCTGGAGCTGGACTTGAGTGGTGACGAACTGAAAAACAGAAGTCTGGATTTCAGCGTAGACTATTCGTTCGTACTATCGCATAAGCCCGTATTCATTGACTTTTCACCTTTCAAAGCGTCTGATGGCAGTTGGAAAGACATGCCTGACTACGACACGTCGCAACAAGATTACATTGACAACACCAAGCAGAGTGGCGAGTATGTGGTTCCTGACAACAGCACCATCAAGGCTATTGCCGACCAGCTGTTTGCAGAATGTGGAGACAATCGCCTGGCATACGCCGAGCGATGCTATGAGTATGTGGCTTCCCATTTCAAGTATCTAAAACCCGGCACCGGATTGCATACATTGGCCGAAATCCTATCTGATGGAGGTGGTGACTGCGGTAATCTCTCATCCATCTATATTTCGCTGTTGCGGGCAAAGGGGATTCCGGCACGCCATGTGGTCGCCATCGGAGGTAATCATGTGTGGTCGGAGTTCTACATCCAAGACTTCGGATGGGTGCCTGTTGATGTAACCTATAAGAACAGTACTCCCAGCGGAAACTACTTTGGTGTTTACGATGGCAAGTATATAGTCGTACAAAAGGGCGTGGCTATGGATTATCCCACATACGCCCTTGGCACGAAAAACTTCAATATATTCCAAGGCTTCCGTTATTGGTATTGGACTAAGACTAACGAGACCTTGAGCATCGCCAAAAGCCTGTCGGGCCAGCAGATAGACACAATATCTGGCGATGCCAACGACGATGGCAAGGTATCTGTGACTGATATTGCGGTTATCGTGAACCACATCCTGTCGATTCCTAATGGTGCTGGCTTTTCCATAGCTGGTGCCGACGCCAATGGTGATGGTAAGATTACGGTGACGGATATCGGTGTTGTCGTCGACATCATCCTTGGTAACAATGCGAATACAAGGGTATCTAACGTGTTGGAACCGCAATAGGGGTAGCTGACACGGTATCTCTTACCTGTCAGGAACGCGCAATTATCCAAAAACGATTATCTTTTTTAGATAATTATTTGTTTGTTCCCTAAAAAGTTATTATCTTTGCGGTCGGTAAAGGTCATTTATAACCCTGTAAGAACTATAAATTATGATAGAAAACCCCTTTATTACCTACGGATATGAGTCAGCAGAATACTTCTGCGACCGTAAGGAAGAAACTAAAATGCTGATATCATTGTTGACCAATGGCAATCATGTAGCCCTTATATCTCCACGCCGTATGGGAAAAACAGGGCTCATCCGTCATGTATTCTCTCAAGAACTGATACAAAACCAATACTACACGTTCCTAATAGATATCTACGCCACAAAAAATCTTCAGGACCTTGTCTTCCAGATGGGTAGAAGTATTGTCAACCGACTGAAGTCAAAAGGACGTGAAGCGCTTGACCGTTTCCTCATGTTTGTCACATCTCTGCGAACTGGCATATCATTCGACGGGCAAGGAAATGCCAGTTGGAATCTTGGAGTAGGCGACATCAAGTCGCCGACCTTTACCCTTGAAGAAATTTTTAGCTATCTAAAGGCTGCTGACAGAAAATGTATAGTAGCCATTGACGAGTTTCAGGCTATTACGGACTACCCTGAGCAGAACATAGAAGAGATGTTGCGTACCTACATACAGGATTGTCGCAATGCCGTCTTCATTTTTTCTGGGTCACAGAAGCACATGATGAGCGAAATGTTCTCTTCACCAGCTCGCCCATTCTACCAAAGCACTTCCATGATGTTTTTGAAACCAGTGGCGCTGTCTGAATACGAGATCTTTGCAAAACACCATTTCGAGAAAGCTCACAAGCAGATTGCAGCAGGTGTGGTGAAAAGTATCTACGACCTCTTTGAGGGTACTACATGGTATATCCAGAAGGTTCTAAATCAACTCTTTGCAACCTATGACATCGTTTCCGAGGATGATGTTGACAGAGCAGTAAGACAGATTGTTTTGCAAAATGAGGAAGCATATAAGGACACCCTTTTCCAATTGACACTTAGACAGCGCGACTTGTTAGTGGCCATTGGTCGTGAGGGAAAGGCAACTCAAATAACGGGTATGGCGTTTGTTAAGCATTACCATCTCTCATCTGCAAGCAGTGTACAAAAAGCAGCTCAGATACTGGTAGATAAACAACTCGTCACCCAGCAACAAGGAGTTTATGAAGTATATGACAAATTCCTTGCTGAATGGATTCGTGCACAGTAGGGAACAAAGAAACTGATTCAGGTATGTCATTGCTCATCTTGTTTTAAGTTTACTGCAGATCCTTGTCAACCATAGCCGAAACGCAGGAGTCGGACCAGACGTTTTCGGCCGTTTCCACCATGTCGATGATGGTGTAGATGGGCAGGATGATACCAAGGATGGCGACGGGAGCGCCAATGCCTGACATGAGCGAAAGGGTGAGGAAATAACAGCCCATGGGAACACCGGCATTGCCTACAGCGGAGACGACAGAAACCAGTATCCATAGCAGGATGGTATCCCAGGTAAGAGGTGTGCCGCCGTTCTGCATCACGAAGAGGGAGGTGACGAGGATAAAGGCGGCACAGCCGTTCATATTGATGGTGGTACAGATGGGCAGTACGAAGCGCGAAATATTCTTGCGGATGCCCAAACGACGCTCGGCAGTGTCCATCGTGACAGGCAACGTGGCGGCGCTGCTCTTGGTAAAGAGGGCCATCAGTACGGCGGGCATCATGCGACCCAACACGTGGATGGGGTTGAGACCGCGTATCAATAGGAACAGGGGCAGGACGACGAAGAACTGGATGACGTTGCCGCCCAAGACCACGAGCACGTATTTGCCGATGGAGTCGGCTACGACACCTGCGCTGACCTGTGCCGACAATTGGGCTGCAAAGGCAACGATGCCCAACGGGAGGGTCCAGATGAGCCAATGGATAAGCAGGAAGAGCAGTTCTTGCAAGCCCGACATGAATTTCACGACTACCGCCTTGTTCTCCGACTCAGGCAGCTTTGAGAGGCCGATGCCGACGGCGAAGGCTAACAGAAGAAGCGAGAGCACGTTACCGTCGAAGAAAGGACGGACGATGTTGTTGGGGATGACGGAGATAAGGTGATCGGAATAGGAAGCCCCCCCTACTGCCCCCGAGGGGGCTTCAACAGCTATTGTGCTCCCCTCGGGGAGCGAAGAGGGGGCTACCAATACATACAGCACGGCACCTACTGCGGCGGCGGCGAAGGTGGTGAGGAGGGTGTAGGTGAGCGTACGACCGAAGATGCGGCCTGAGCCCTTGGAGCCGAAGGTGGCGAAGGTGGTGATGACGGCCAGCACGATGGTGGGCACGGCCAATAACTGGAACAGGCGGGTGTAGACCGTCGCCACGAAATTCATCATCTCATCGAGCCACGCAATGCCCAACAGTCCTAATATAGCACCCACGACGAGTGCAGCAATCCAGATTAGAGTTCTTTTCATATTATATTTCTAACGTCAAGTTCACGTATATATTGCGTCCCTTCTGGGGAATGTGACACCAGTCGGCATAGGTGGCATAGTATTTGTCGAAGAGATTCTCGACGCCGGCACGAATTGTGAATTGTGAATTCTTGCCTTGCAAGCGTCCTTCGGCCGAGCGGTGAATTGTGAATTGATAATTGGCCGAGAGATTCACGATGGTCCATGCGGCAGTCTCTGTCTCGCCATATTTCCCACCATATTTTGCCTGTCGGGTGTGGCCTTTCACCTCGGCCTGAAGGCTAAGGGAGCCTGTGGCATAACTCAAGCGCGACTGATAGGTGAACGGCGCGATGAGTGGGAGGGACTCGCCCTCATCGTCGCGGCCAATGCTGTAGGTGCCTTTTGCACTCCAGCGTAGGCCATTGATGGGAAGCCACTCTGCCGTGAGTGAGGCGTTGGCGATGGTGGCGTGGTCGATGTTGCCATATACCTTCACACCCTCGGCACCAACGGTCATCGCACTCAAGCGGTTCTCAAACTGGCCAATGATGTAGTTCGAGAAGAAGAAGGTGTTGGCGTCAATTGTGAATTGTGCATTATGAATTATGAATTGATAATTGGTGTTCAGTTCAATAGCTGATTCGTTTTTCAGCCTCGGGTTGCCGATGTAGTCGTACTGATCGAACGTGTTGTTCAGATAGTAGCCATAGGCCTCCGTCACCGTAGGCGCACGGCTGCCCCAACCGGCTCCGATTGACCATTGACCATTGACCATTGACCATTGATAACTGGCGGCGATACGCCCTGTCGTCTGGTGATACGCCTGCTCCATGCCTGGGAAAAAGACGCTCAAGGCCTTGTAGCCCTCTTCGTTGTTCAGTCGTTGGTGCTGCCACGAGAGTTTGCCTGAGAGGTGGAGCAGCCCCCCTTCCGTCCCCCCGAAGGAGGGAAACCTAATGTCATCCGTTAGGGCAGCGCCAGTGTTCAGCGTTCCTACGTCGGGCCACGTCACCATATACATTGGTGCGGCGCCACCAGGGTACATCGTCATATCAGCAAATAGGCGGTTGTAGTAGCCGTCGATGTTCAACTGTGCCTGATGTTGTCCGAAGCTGCCTGTCAGCAGCGAGTAGGCTCCTGCTGTCCAGCTCTCACCTGGCATGTCCATGTGGATCTCAACATCGGGACGCGTTGTATCGTCCATCACGTGGGTGATATGGTTGTAGTAACCCTTCGTCTCCCACGACTCCAAAGCCCCCCTTCCGTCCCCCCCACTGGAGGGAAACAGATGCTTATACGACAGTGAGGTGATGAACGCCTCGGCCTTCGCCACGTCCATATTGAGGGCTGGATAACCTACGTCGGAGGCACGGTCGTAGATGAAAGTGGCTTCAAGAGCCCCCCTTTCCGTTCCCCCCTTGGGGGGAAAGCTGAAGCCTGCGTTCGTAAAAACGTTTACCTTCTGGAACTGGGAGAATTCCACCTTCTTACCGCCGCCCGCCTTGTAGTTGTCGGCATGGCGATAGAATGCACCGCCGTTGACGTAAAACCGCTGCGAGGAGTGCGAGCCATCGGCCCCATAGACCTGTACGTTGCCGTTAGCCTCATAGCCAGCCTGCGAACTTAGTCGAAAGGCATCAGTGCCAAACCCAGCTTTTCGCAGTCTCAGGTCCAGTGCCCCACCGATATTGCCAGTGGCCTGCGGATTGCCGTTCAGTCCGCTATTCAGACTGATGCTTTGTAGGTTGCCGCTCTCGACGTAGCTGGTCACGGGATCCATCTTGTCCGTGCAGGCGTAGAAGATCTTCATGCCGTCGATGGTGGTCGAGAGGCGCTCCGTCTGCATGTTGTTCACAGTGGGCTCCCAGGCATACGAGCCGCGGCGCACCAGTTCGACGTGGTTTAGCTCCTGCAGGTGCTCGTCGATGGTGGCCACCTGTCCTTTGGCCGAGCGCTTACCGCCCTGTCCGCGTGAAACGACCACCACCTCGTCTATGTTCTGCGACGAGGTGGTAATTGTATCATTTTGAAGTCCTATAATCAATAATAGTAATCCTATCATATCGTCACGTCCCAATAAAGTGTACTCAGTTCTTCGCCTCCTGCCACGATGTTGCCGTCGCTATCCTTCACCGTGAGGTGAATGCGCCAGAGGCCCGTCATCGTCAGGTTGATAGTGCCCGCATAGCTGCCGTCAGCCTGCTTCACAAGCGGCGTATTGCCGGGCGAGGTGTGGTTGCCCATATCAGGCATGCGAGGGTCGATGTCAATGGTGAAGGTTTCCGACGCCAACGCGTAGGGAACAGTGGCTTTCTCGCTTTTCTTAGAGACGTAGGCCGTAATGGTATTCGTGCCGGTCTTGAAATCGAGGGGGTTCACCAGCGAGAGGAAGTACGTGGCATCGCCTACCTTGAACGACTTCAGCCAAGCCTGACCATCGGGCAGGGCATTGACCACGATATCCTTCTTTTCGATGCCGCCCGTCTTACCCAGTACCAGTGCGTCGTACGATAGCGTCCACGAGCCAGCCTCGCTGGTGTTCATCAGGAACGATACCCATGTGCGCTTCACGGCCAGGTAGCCGTCGTTAAAGCTGGCTGCATCGGGACCTACGGGTGTGCTGTGGTACATGTCCATCTTCACCATGTGCATCAGCGGTGTGATGCCTGTTATGTCGAAGTTCTTGATGTAATTGCCCGTAGACTTCTTTGTAGCCACGAAGAAAATCTCGTTGTAACCATTGTGGAAGTCGCCCGTCGTGGTGTAGCCAAAGACGTTGTACTTACCATCAATCTCAGTCTGCAGCTCTGGCACAATCTTCACCGTTTGCAGGAACTTATACACCTGCAGTGCCTCCTCGGCCGAGCAGCAGTCGATATCGCCGTCTATCGTTATACCTGGGATCTCAATCGCCTGAGTTCCATAATCATCGTTTGAGTTGCAGGAGGTCAGTCCTGTCAGGACAGCCACTGCGAAAAACAATCTCATTACCTGTTTCATATCCTTACTACATTTAAAAAGTTTATCGAGTGCAAAGGTACGGCGATTTCCGCATTCCCACAATCCCACACGTGCGGCATTCTATATACCATTTTTAGGGTATCAACGTGCTTTGTCGTCAATATAAAGCGGCGCAACCGGGTGGCTGCGCCGCTTGTATCAATTAGAATTGAGTTAATAACCAGGATTCTGGGC
>CADBHI010000014.1 GCA_902794405.1 uncultured Prevotellaceae bacterium | reverse complement strand
ATTGAAGATGGCGGGTAGGGCAGCGCGGTTCACCGTTCCTTCGGCAGTCATGGCGTCCTTACCCACATTTCTTGTGTCGGGTACCTGCTTAGCAAGTACAACAATTTTTAATGCCATAATATATTAATAATGTGTTACTTTCTCAAAAGCGGCTGCAAAGGTACTACTTTTTGCGCACACAGCCAAATAAAATGCACAAAAACAGCCTAAATGTGCACACTTTGGCTGTTTTGTGCAATAAGTAAATAGCTTCTAAATGCTATTCTGCCGTATTGAAGTATTCCTCCAATTCCTTAGTAGCGCTACCGTCGTGATTGTTAAGGTCCTTGATAATTCGTCCCTTTTCCAGCAGCAGAATGCGGGTGGATATTTCTGAGACGAAGCTGAGGTTATGGCTGGAGATGATGACGGTGGTGCCTAACTGCTCGTTCATCTGGCGGATAAGTTTGGCAACGGTAATCTGCGAAGAGGGGTCCAGGTAGTTGAACGGCTCGTCGAGAATTAGCACCTTGGGGTTAATAATCATGGCGCCGATGATGCCTGTCTTCTGGCGGTTACCCTCCGAGAACTGGCGTAGGTATTTCTTTGTGCCCAGAATCTCGTTGTGCATCAGCCCCTGATAGTGCTCCAGACGGCTGTCGAGCGTATCTTTGTCAATGCCATAGGCACGGGCGATGAAGTTGAAGTACTCCTCAGGTGTGTAGAAGTCAATAAGGAAACGCCCGTCGATGAACGAGCCAGTGAACTCCTTCCATTTGGTGTCTTCGCTGACGCGCTGGCCGTCAGTCTCGACGTAGCCTTCCGTGGCTTCGATAAGGTCGAGCATGAGTCGCATCAACGTGGTCTTACCGGCTCCGTTGTTGCCTACGAGTCCTACCAGTTCACCCGAGCCGATGGTCAGTTCGGGAATATCGAGTACAGTATTCTTGCCGTACTGCTTTACGAGTTTTTGTATCTTGATTTCCATCTTTCATTAATGCCTGTAACGTTCAAAGTTCTTATATCTATTTTGTTCATACTTGCTGGCAATCCAGTTGATGACCACATGATGTAGGGCAAAGCCTAAGATGCCTGCTGCAGCTAGCACAATTATGGCAGTAGTCTGGGGCAGTAACCACAGGCAGACGACATAGAGGGCCAATGGGATGATGACCACAAAACCAAAGAGGTTGACAGCCAACGAAGCTCCTTGGTAATTGAAGAAGGCCGACTGGAACATCTCAATCCTCGATGAAATCAGGGCGGTGGGCATCAGTGTCAGGTTAGCTAGTCCTGCCGTGAACAGCCACGTGGCAGCCAGCAGCCAAGGCGTCAGGTCGGCAATCCAGATAAGAGGCATTACCAGCAGGGTAGGGAGGATGTTGAGCAGAGAGTAGAACCAATACTTATTCTTCAGGATGGTACGGATGTCAATGGGCTTCGACCACAAGCCGTCGAAGTAGTTGCCCTCAATGCCGAACACCCACTGTCCTAACATCATGGAAGGCGCGAAGACGGCAAACATCAGCATCAGGTGGAACATGAAAGTCTGGCCTTGGGGGACCTGTGTGTAGCTGTTGAACACAAACACCAGCGGCAGAATGAGCACAGCCGAGCGCAACCGTTTGGAGCGTAACACCCCGACATATTCCATCGAGAACAGCGATGAGGCTCCTGTCAGGAACAATCTGCTGGCTTTGGCCTGCGACTCATCGTAGCGGCGCAGGTCGCAAAGGTAGTTGTAGAACACGGCGATTGCCCCGAAGCAGAGCAGGAAGAATACCGCAACATGTATGCCCCACGGCAGGAAGATGCCAAGTAATGAGTACATGAAGGCAAAGACTGTCCAGATGGCCATTGCTGCCAGTACGGGCCATTTGTTGGTCCAGCCTTTTGCTCGCCGGAAGGCTGTGATGGCTACACCTCCCACCATTGATACTGCCAATATCAGGAGGAACGATGGTATCAGTATTGTCCATTCAAGAAACACCAGACAGAAGGGCAGCAGCATGATGGGGATGGACCAGTTCCAGAAGTTCACAACGTTGGTAATCAGCATGAAGCGGTTCCAGTTACGTTCAGGAATGGGCTTGCTTTTCAGGTAGTGGTCCATCACCGTCTCGTCATGCTTCATCAGCAGTTTGTGCAGGAAATCGGGAATGATGATACTTGCGGCTATGAAAGGAACGACCTTCTCCATGCCCGTCGCATTGCCCATTTCCGTATGTATCACAACGGTTACAGTCACGCTAATGACCATGAACAAGAATAGGAAATAGGCCTCGCCGAGGAACTTACCCCACTTGAAATCTCTTCGCTTTTGAGTCAGCCAAAGTCTTAACAGTAGTCTCATAACGGGCACAAAGGTACGAAATATCATAGAAGTAGTCACAATTATTTCCTTTTTTTTGCCTTTATTCTCTTTTTTTCTGTATCTTTGCAGTCAAATTACATAAAACGACGACAATAATGAAGAAACTACTACTTACTACATTTATCATTTCACTCCTTTCTCCCCTCACCTCTCTTTTCTCAAGAGCCCAGGATTTCGATACGGGTCTGGTACGTCTGAAGAGTAAGCGTACGTCGTGGTACCTCTCGACCGAGTCCAGCGGAAGTGCTGCCACCACGGCCAAGAACACGACCAAGCTGAACCAGGTGTGGATTCTGGAGGTTTATGGTGACGGCTACTACCTGCGCAATGCCAATACAGGCGAATACCTTCAGGCAGACTATACCAAACCAGGCACAGGAAAGACACGTCTGTACATTCGCAAAAGTCCGAACGCCAACGGAACGGCCAAGTTCTTCAATATATCGTCGAAGAGCGACTTCTCAGGCTCCAGTTTCCTGAATACCAATACAAGTCATGCCCTCTTCAACTATTCCATGGACGAGGGCTGCGACTGGTATATCGAGGCTGAAACCAAATTCTCCGAGAATGAGGTGATGACCCGCTTACAGGAACTCAATCCTTTCGCCAACGAGCTGAAGGACGGTGCCTACTACCGTCTGCACAGCATCTATGGTCGTGTGCTCACCGAGGGCAGCGACCTCTCCACAAAAGAACCTGACGACAGTAACTACAGCCAGTACTGGCAACTTCATCAGACAGGAAAAGGATGGTGCCTGCAGGCGGTTGTCACGAAGAAGTACGTCCAGCGGCAGACTCAGACCAGCACTCCTTATCACCTTGGTACCGCTAAAATCGCTTTTGACATCAATACCGTGGGCGACAAGTGGGACACTTTCTTCATCATCCACTATGGCACCGACTGGGGCGGACTGCACGATGCCCAGACGCAAGGCCATGACGTAGTGTACTGGGACTATACCGCCGAGGCCAGTAGCTGGCATATAGAAGAGGTGGAACTCGACGAGGCTGCACTGGAACAGATACGTCAGCAGCAGGGTGACTACGATGCGATGGTCAAGGACAAGACCACGCTACAGCAGCATCTTGACAACCTGTTCGATGACAAAGCCTGTACTACGCTGAAGGCAGCCGTCCTGACGCTCAGTGACGAGGCCCTGGCTCAGAATGCCGACTTTGCAGCCCTGCCCGCAGACATGCAGGCAATGGTGTTGAAGGTGAAGAACAATATCTGGCAACGATATACCGATGCTGACTACAGCGCAGACTACGAGCGGTTCTTCCGTGTGGCCGGCTATCAACCGTACAGCAACTACCAGACGATGGCCGATGCCAGCAACTTCACGATGAGCACCTCCTTCGGACGGCTGTCGAACCCAACGGGCGTAGTGGCTAATCCGAATGACATCATTTATGTCTATGTGGATGCAGCCCCTAAGACGGGTGCCACGCTGATGATGGAAGCTGTCAGTACTGACGGCGTGGCCGGCGACCACCCCACGGGTGAGACCACCTCGCTGAAGGCCGGCTTGAACCTGCTACGCTATTCTGAGCAGAAAATGCTTTATGTCTTCTATCAGGTGAACAATCCCAAACAGCGGCTCGATGCCTTCCCTGATATCACCATCCACATCGAGGGTGGACAGTTGCAGGGTTACTGGGATGCCACACGGGGTATGACCAACGCCGATTGGAAACTGTTGCAGAAACAGCTGCTGAAGGCCAGTCCCGTGCTGAACCTGAAGACCCGGCACTTAGTGTTCTGCATGGGTACGGATTTAGTTACGCAAGCTGAGCCCGACGAGATGGAGGGTCTGATGCGCATCTGGGATCGCATCGTCGAAAACGAGGAACGTTACATGGGCGTCGAGGACTTTGATGGTCGCTACCGTAACATCTGGAATGCCTTTAGCGGCGCCAGCAGCTACATGCACTCTACGACCTATGGCACCTGGTACAATGAGTCGACCATACCTACTATCATGAACTATCAGAAGATGACACAGCCTGGTAACCTCTGGGGACCGAGCCACGAGATAGGTCACAACCATCAGGGCAGTATCAACGTCATCGGCACCACTGAGAGTTCCAACAACCTGTTTTCGAACATCAACACCTTCGAGCAGGGCATCATCACCAGCCGCCGTCAACTGCCTGTCGATGTGTTCTGCGAGTTAGGAAAAGGCACCCGTTGGCTGGAGCGCAACATCTGGCAGACCACAGGACTATTCTATCAGCTATACCTCTACTTCCACGTGCAGAAGCACGACGAGCAGTTCCTGCCCAACCTCTTCCGCGCTATGCGCAAGTCCCCCATCGACAAGGGCAGCGGCAAGGGGAGCACCGACTATCTGCATCTGGCCAAGAAGATCTGCGATGTGGCCCAGGCCGACCTCTCTGAGCTGTTCGAGGCTTACGGCATGTTCGTGCCAGGCGACAAAATCCATGTGAGCGACTATGCCGACTATTACGTTACCACCACACAGGCCGACATCGATGCCGCCCGTCAGTATATGCAAAAGTACGAGCGCAAGCTGGGTAACATCATGTTTATCGACGACCACATAGAGCCGATGAAGCCCGCCAATACTGATAATATCTTCGAGGGTGTGCCCACCACCGCCAATGGACTGAAGAAGAACAACCTGGAGCAGCACAACGAGGTGGCCGAGTATCAGAGCCTTCCCATTGGCGAGGCGGGCGACTACGAACTGTTCACCGATGATGCTTCCGACGTCACGGACGACTACTACTCGCTGTCGGCCAACGGGCGTACCATCACCTTCCATGGTACCCATTATGCAGGACATAAGTTCTACGATGCGCAGGGTCAACTCGTCTGGGCCACTAATGCCCGTAGCGTCGCTCTGCCACAAGCCGTACTCAACATCGGCATAAAGAATATGACCATCAAGACGGCCATGTACAATATGAAGGATGCCGTCTGTACCGACCAGAAACCTGAGCCCAGCGCCATCGGCAGCCTTCCCTCCGCCGCCTTCCCGACGGGAGAAGGAGGCAAATTCTACTCTCTCAGCGGTCAGCAGCGGAAGCATATTGAGGCTTCTGGCATCTACGTTGTTCAAGGAAAGAAAATCTTAAAACAGAAATAAGCATGAAACGCTCTATCCTCATTTTATCAGTTATCATTTGTCAGTTGTCATCAACCACTTTAAACGCGCAGGGTTTCGACAACCTGCCTGACCCTATCGAGGACGTCAACAAGGTGGTAGATAACACCCCTGACTCCATCGCCAAGGCGCTGATGTCGCGCCCCGCCCCAGGCAGCACCCGCCAAGGCAATAGCCCCGTGTTGTTTTTGATAGGCAACAGCACCATGCGCAACGGCACGCTGGGCAACGGCAACAATGGCCAGTGGGGCTGGGGCTACTACTTCCCCAAGTATTTCAATGCACAGAAGATTGCCGTAGAGAATCAGGCCTTGGGTGGCATGTCTACGCGTACCTTTTATACAGATCTTTGGCCAGCCATCCGCGAGGCCTTGAAGCCTGGCGACTGGGTGGTGGTGTCGATAGGTCATAATGACAATGGCGAGTTCTTCGACCAGAAACGGGCACGTGCCGTGATTCCTAGCGTGGACCCTGATACGTGCTATGTGGGCTTTAACCAGCGCACACAGAAGCAGGACACCGTCTATTCTTATGGTAACTACCTTCGGAAATATATCAGCGAGATTCGTGCGAAGGGGGCTAACCCCATCCTGATGTCGCTGACACCACGTGATGCCTACGACGAGAAAGGTAAGATTGTGCGTAAGCCCCAGACGGAGTGGGCGGCTTACATCGCTGCCGTCGAGGGTGTGCCCTTCGTCGACCTCAACGAAATCAGCGGCGCTAAGCTCGACAGCTATAGTCGCTGGAAACAGCAGTACCACTTCTTAGGCGACAAGATCCACACCTCGAAGTTTGGTGCTGAGATGAATGCTCGCAGCGCCGCCGAGGGGCTCTTCTATAGTAAGAACCCACAACTGAAACCTTTGCAGTCGATAATGATCAACGTCGAACCAAAAGTAAAGCCCGTGCAACGGAAAGAGGGTCAGCCTGTGGTATTCTTTACGGGTGATTCTACCGTTAAGAATGCTGATAAGGACGACGACGGCATGTGGGGCTGGGCCTCACAGGCGCAGACCGTCTTCGACGAGAGCAAGATAACGCTTTTTAATGCAGGTAGGGCAGGCCGTTCCACCCGTTCGTTTGTTCGTGAGGGACTTTGGGACGAGGTGTACAACTCCTTACAGCCAGGCGATTTTGTCACTATCCAGTTCGGCCATAACGATATTTGTCCCATTACCGATGCCAAGGCACGTGGTGTTATTCCTGGAACGAAGGACACGCTACATGTCTTTAAGCTCGATAATGGCCAGTACGAGGTGGTCTACTCGTTCGGTTGGTACCTGAAGAAGATGATTGACGACTGTCGTGAAAAGGGTGCCACGCCCATTCTCGTCTCTCTGACGCCACGTAACGAATGGCCTGGCGGCAAAGTGGAACGTCGCGACGACAGCTACGGCAAGTGGTATCGTGAGGTGGTAGCTGAGACGGGTGTTGAGTTCATCGATATGCATAATATCAGCGCTGACTTCCTTGACAAGAAGTTCGCGGTCAGCGGTTTACCCGCTGACAAAGAAAAGGCCCAAGCCAAGATTGCTGAACTGAAGGCGAAGGCAGGTGCCAAGTACTTCAAGCAGGACCACACCCATACCTCGAAACTCGGTGCTCAGATGAATGCCCAGTCCTTTGCCCGTGGCCTTCGTCAGAACCACTCCGAGCTGGCTAAGTATCTGAAGAAATAGTCACTCATAGTATATGGGTTGAAATGAAAAACGAAGGGGAAAACAAAAGAAACATGGAATTTATTTTGTTTTCTCGTGGATTCTGTGTACCTTTGTCGCCAAGACAAAGAGGATATGATTGACAGGGCTACAGTTGACAAGATTATTGACGCGGCGCAGATAGTCGACGTGGTGAGTGAGTTCGTGACGCTTCGTAAGAGTGGCGTGAACTACAAGGGACTGTGTCCGTTCCACGATGACCGTAACCCATCATTCATGGTCTCTCCTGCCAAGAATATCTGCCATTGCTTCGTGTGTGGCAAGGGTGGAACGCCAGCCGGATTCCTGATGGAGCATGAGCAGATAACCTATCCTGAGGCGCTGCGGTGGCTGGCCAAGAAGTACAACATCGAGATTGTTGAGAAGGAACTGACTGACGAAGAACGGCAGGCGCAGAACGAGCGTGAGTCGATGTTTATCGTCAACGAATGGGCCAAGGACTGGTTCCACCAGACGCTGAAGAACGACCCTGACGGCATTGCCATCGGCAAACAGTACTTCCGCAGTCGCGGCATCCGTGACGATATCATCGAGAAGTTCCAGTTAGGCTATGCGCCGCAGAAACGTGATGCGCTCTATTTGGCAGCCACCTCGAAGGGCTATCAACCGGAGTTTTTGGTGAAAACGGGACTCTGCTTAGAGAATGAGAGAGGAAAGTACGACCGCTATTCGGGTCGTGCCATCTTCCCTTGGCTGAACGTCAGCGGTAAGGTGGTGGCTTTTGGTGGTCGTGTGCTGGATTCCCGGACAAAAGGCGTGGCCCAGAAATATGTCAATTCGCCCGATTCAGAAATCTATCACAAGGAGCGTGAGCTCTATGGCATCTATCAGGCGAAGAAGGCCATCGTTAAAGAAGACCGCGTGTTTATGGTCGAGGGCTATACCGATGTCATCGCGATGCATCAGGCAGGTGTCGAGAATGTGGTAGCCAATTCTGGCACAGCGCTCAGTTTTTACCAGATTAAGATGTTGCGCCGCTTCACCGAGAATATTACGCTGTTGTACGATGGCGATGAAGCCGGCATCCATGCTGCCATGCGTGGTACTGATATGCTCTTGGCCGAAGGAATGAAAGTGAGAGTGCTGTTATTGCCCGACGGTGACGACCCCGACTCCTTTGCCCGCAAGCATTCGACGGAAGAACTGAAACGCTATATTGATGCTAACCAGCAGGACTTTATCTCGTTCAAGACGCGGCTGACGATAGAAGGCGTGACCGACCCAGTGAAACGCTCGGAGGCCATCAGCGGTATCGTAAAGAGTATCTCGGTGATTCCAGACAATATTCTGCGCTCTACCTACCTCAGTGATTTAGCTTCACGCTTGGGACTGAAGGAGCAGACACTGTTGGAGACGATGAATAACTTTATCCGTAAGGAAAAAGAACAGATAACTCCCAAACCAAGCGAGGAGCGTTCTGATACTCCAAGTTCAGACCAACAGCAGCAAAGTAGTAAAACTACCATTCTTTCAGCAAAGGGTAAGAGTGGGCTTGCTGTAGAAACCCTTCTTATGCGAGAAATCATCCGCCACGGTGAGGAGATTATCTACGACAATATTGAAACGGAGGACGGCAGTCTCATAAGCTTTAATGTGGCTCAATATGTGGACTACGACTTAGGACAGGACGACATTCAGTTTTCGAATCCGCTCTACAACCAGATATTGGCTGAGGCCGTTGCCCATAGCGGTCAGGAGGGCTGGAAGGCTGAGGCGTATTTTACGAACCATCCCGACATCGAAGTGAGCCAGTTGGCCACGCGCCTGGCCATCGATCGTCACCAGCTCGGTGGCCGTTTCGTGATTCAGCCCCGTGAGGGTTCCCTATGTCAGCGTGTGGTCCACTTAGTGATGGACTTGCGGATGGACCTGATAGAAGGTAAGCTGAAAGAGATTCAGAATGCGATGCGTGAGGCTGTTGGCGACATGAACCGTGTGATGCAGCTGATGCAGGAGTTTAAGGACATGCAACAGCTGCGTGACATGCTGGCTCGCAAGCTGGGTAGTGATGTTGTTGTGTCGTAATATTGAAATCCCGGAATACCGTAATACCGGAATGCCGGAATACCGTAATACCGAAATAACGTAATATCGAAAATAATGTACTACATCGAAAAAAGAATAGAAATCTCGGCCTGTCACAGTTTAGAGCTGGACTACGAGAGCAAGTGTACAAGGGTACATGGTCATAATTGGATGATTACGATTTACTGCCGTTCGAAGGAGCTCGACCGTAACGGCATGGTAATAGACTTCAGTGAGATCAAGCGGCTCATCAAGGAACCGTTAGACCATCGCATCCTCAACGAAGTGCTGCCTTTCAATCCTACGGCCGAGAACCTGGCCCGTTGGTGCGTAGAGCGTGTGCCCTACTGCTACAAGGCCACCGTGCAAGAAAGTAAAGGAAACATTGCAACCTACGAGATAGACTAAAGAATCAATGTATCGGGTAAACGATATCTTCTATTCGCTGCAGGGCGAAGGTCATAATACAGGACGGGCGGCGGTGTTTATCCGTTTTGCGGGCTGCAATCTTCGTTGTTCGTTCTGCGACACGGAGTTTGATACGTATCGCGAGATGACGGCAGAAGAGATTGTTGCCTCCATCAGTACCTATCCTGCCCGTTTCACCGTGCTGACTGGTGGCGAGCCAACGTTGCAGGTAGACGAGGCTTTCGTCGACCTGCTTCATCAGTATGGCTTCGAGGTGGCGATGGAAAGTAATGGTACGCGCCCGGCTCCCAAGAATCTTGACTGGCTGACGGTATCGCCGAAGATTTCTGGTGAAAAGTGGAAGGTGGAGAGTGGATGGAGATTACCAGATGAGGTGAAAGTGGTGTTCGACGAGGATACTGTCCCTGAGACATATCTCCCTTCACCCTCTACCCTCCGTCTTTCACCGATATTATACCTACAGCCCTGCGATACTGGCAACGCAGAGCGTAATGCTATAATAATAAATAGGTGTATAGACTATATCAAGGAACACCCGCAGTGGCGGCTCTCACTACAGACCCACAAACTCATAGGATTCAAATAAGTGCACGAACTAAACCTCATATTAGTCATTGTCTACTACATCATTGTAGTGTTGGCAGTTGTTCATGTAGTGATGGACAACCGTCAGCCGGCAAAGACAATGGCGTGGACGCTGGTGATATGGTTCGTGCCGATAGTGGGCATTGTCTTCTACCTGTTCTTTGGCGTTAACACCCGTAAGGAACGCATGGTGAGCCAGCGCTCGCTCGACGAGTTGTCGAAGCGGTCCATGCTTGGCTTCGTTGAACAGCAGGACTTACAGTTGCCTGACGAGTATAAACCGGTTATCGATCTGTTTATCAACCAGAGTCTTTCATTGCCATTCAAGGGTAGCGAGGTAGAGGTATACACCGACGGCTATCAGTTCTTTCCCGCCTTGTTGTCGGCTATTGCCGGTGCCAAGAACCATATCCATCTCGACATGTATATCTTCGAGGACGATGCGCTGGGCTATCTGATAGCCGACATGCTGATTGATAAAGCCCGTGAGGGTGTCGAGGTGCGTGTCATCTACGATAACGTGGGATGCTGGAGTGTGAAGAATGAGTTTTTTGAACGCATGCGTGAGGAAGGTATTGAGGTGGTTACATTCCTGCCCGTTCGCTTCCCGTCGTTTACCAGCAAGGTGAACTATCGCAACCACCGCAAGCTGATTGTCATTGACGGCGTGACAGGCTTTATGGGTGGAATGAATATCGCCCTGCGCTATGTGAAAGGAACAAATGGCCAACCTTGGCGCGATACAATGGTACGCATGACGGGAACAGGAGTCTATGCCCTGCAGCGGGCCTTCCTGATTGACTGGTATTTTGCAGACCGTACGTTGCTCAACGACCGCAAATATTATCCTAATAGGATAGAGGCGAAAAAGCATGGTGAAACAATGGCGAGCGGTTCACTTCTACAGATTGTTACCAGCAGTCCGGTGGTTCCCTATCCGGAAATCATGCAAGGCTTTGTGTGGGTCATCCATGCAGCTAAACGCTACGTCTATATTGAGACGCCCTATTTCCTGCCTACCGAATCAGTACTTTTTGCATTGAAGACGGCAGCAGCCAGCGGCATCGATGTCCGCATTTTGGCTCCTATCGAGAACGACGCTTGGTTTGCTGAGTGGGCGGGTCGCAGCTACCTGCGTGAAGCTGTAGAGGCTGGTATCAAGGTGAATCTCTATTCGGCAGGTTTCCTCCACTCAAAACTGATGGTTTGCGACGACAATATCTCGACCTGTGGCTCCACGAACCTCGACTTCCGTTCATTTGAAAACAACTTCGAGGCCAACGCTTTCTTCTACGGCAAGGATGTTGCTCTCAGGATGAAACAGATTTTCCTTAACGATGAGGCGCAGTCGGTACCGTTGACTTCGCTGCCCCACCGAATAAGGCCCAAATTCATGGTTCGACTGGCTGAAAGCTTCATCCGCCTGCTGGCGCCGCTGATGTGATAGTGCTTTTTTTACCTGAACAGTGAGAAGTTGACACTACCGTAGCTGCGATGTTCGATGAAGTGCGGATGTTGGGTGAAGTCGTGGTCCTTGCCATGCTCAAAGACAAAGATGCCGCCTTCAGCCAGTAGCCCCTTCTCAAAAATGAGGTCGGGAATAGTGGGCAGCTCCTTCAGCGCGTAGGGCGGGTCGGCAAAGATAAGGTCAAATTGCTTTTTGCAGCTTTTGATGAAACGAAAGGCATCGGCCCTTAAAGGGGTGCAGTGGACGTCTCCTAATTTCTTCAGGCATTCACAGATAAAACGGTGATGGTCTCTGTCCATCTCGACACTAACCACCGTTGAACAACCTCGTGAAAGCAGTTCGAGCGAGATGCTGCCTGTACCGGAAAAGAGGTCCAGTGCAGCGGCTTCCTCCAAGTCCACATACTGCGTCAGCACATTAAAGATGTTTTCTTTGGCAAAGTCCGTCGTCGGTCTCGCCTTGAACGAATGTGGAATGTCGAAGTGGCGTCCCTTATATTTTCCGGTGATAATCCTCATCCTTCTTTTCTTTATTTGGAATAATGGCTGCGCTATCTTCCTTTTGTGAATAGTGTAATCAAGTCGAAGGGCATTTCTTCAACTTTGGTTGCCGGAGCTTGGTTGAACTCTGCGGAGGGATTGATGACGTAAACATTCTGCAGATATTTGCGAAGTTCGCCTACCAACCATTCCTGATGAGGCAGTTCACCCACTAAGTGCAATTCATTTTGTTCGGCATCAAACAGCAGCTGGCGCCAGACGTAAAGCAGGAAATACAATGCGTCGTGGGCTCCTTTAGCGTCAAACTGGTTGCTGAACTTGAAACGGTTCTGATGGAATGAGAATACGTCGAGCTTTCGGTCATGGAAATAGCCATATAGTTTGCCGCGAGCTCCCGTGAATGAACGGTAGTGAAGATGCTTCCATACAGGAGCCATCAAGGTTGAAATCCGCAAGTCGGCAAAATGATCGTCAAGCACCGTCTTCAGATCCTTGTTGATAGCAAACACGGCTACGGCATTGAGTTCTGGCAGTACATTATAAAGTAACCCAATCGGCTCTTTGTGAGGAAACGACTGATTATACATGTCCTCCATCGTTCCTTCCTCAAACTGTTCAACGGGAATCAGCAGTACTGGTGAGTCAAGCATCACCAGAGCCCTTTTGATGCCAGTCTTGAATAGCTCGGCACTCTTTAGGGCCTCACGAAGGTTGGCAGCTATTGAGATGCCACTCTTTATCACGTATGGTTCATACGTAATCATGTTCTCTTCCTCTCCTTTGCTTATTGTGGCAAACGACAGGTGACGCTGTCCGATTCGGATGATAATGCGCTCCTTTTGGGGGTTCAGTTCGATGCTCATATCGTTTTACTTCTTAGCTTCCTGATGCGATGCTTAAAACGCAGATAGCCAGTAAAGCTACTGCAATCAAGGCCAGAATAATATTTATTACCTTGTTTGTAATCACATTCAATATATTTTTGTATCTTTGCGTCGGCAAAAGTACAAAAAAAAACTGAATAATGATAGACGATGAGCTAAAATATTGCATTTTACGCACTTTTGGCTTTCCACCGACGGCAGAACAGGAACGGGCGGCCAGCGTGTTTGCCGACTTTATGACCGACCGGAATTCCAGGTCAGTCATGATTCTGCGTGGCTCGGCAGGTACTGGTAAGACTACCTTGGCTGGTGCTTTTGTGCGTACGCTGGCAACCCTGAAACAGAAGATGGTATTGCTGGCACCGACTGGTCGTGCGGCCAAGGTCTTCTCGCTGAATGCCGGCTCTCCTGCCTATACCATCCATCGTCGTATTTATCGTCAGCGTACTGCAGGCGACATGTCTGCTTTTAACCTCAATGTTAATCTGCAGCGAGACACTTTGTTTATTGTTGATGAGGCCTCCATGATTAGCAATCAGGGGTTAGGTGAGTCGGCTTTCGGTTCGGGCTGCCTGCTCGACGACCTCATGGAATTTGTCTATGGGGCCGACAACGGGTGCCGGCTGTTGCTCATTGGTGATGCCGCACAATTGCCGCCGATTGGTGAGGAAGGCAGTCCTGCACTCATGGCCTCGGTCATCCGTTCCTACGGCATGACGGTTTATGAGGCCAGCCTTAACGAAGTGCTCCGCCAGTCGCAGGAATCGGGCATCCTCTATAACGCCACAGTTGTACGCCAGATGATCAATGTCGACATACAGATACAACTGCCAAAGATCAGGTTTAACGGCTTCCCCGACATACACATCGTGCCAGGCGACGAGCTGATAGAGTCTTTGGCATCGAGCTATAGTCGGGCTGGACAAGACGACACGATTGTCATTACCCGCTCCAACAAACGGGCAAACGTTTATAATCAAGGCATTCGCTCCACCGTTCTCGACCGTGAAGATGAACTATGCCGTGGCGATCAGCTGATGATAGTAAAGAATAACTACTATTGGCTGAAAGAAGGTTTTATCGCTAATGGTGACATTGCAACCGTGCAGCGAGTACGTAACGTTCATGAGCAGTACGGCTTTCGGTTTGCTGATGTCACGTTGCAGTTCCCCGACTACGATGACTATGAGCTCACGGCTACCGTATTGCTTGATACCCTTATGTCAGAGTCACCATCGCTAACGCGTGAGCAGCAACAACAGCTCTATGACCGTATCATGGAAGACTATCAGGATGTTCCCTTGAAAGCTGACCGAATAAAGAAACTAAAGGAAGACCGCTACTATAATGCCTTACAGGTGAAGTTCGCCTATGCCGTTACCTGCCACAAAGCACAGGGCGGCCAGTGGTCACATGTCTACATAGACCAGGGCTATATGACCGACGACATGCTGACGCCCGACTATCTGCACTGGCTTTATACCGCCTTTACACGTGCTACCAATCAGCTGATGCTGGTCAACTGGCCGGCGCAGCAGGTATATATCTAGTAAAAAAAAGAAAAAAGTGTGCCCCCCTGCCCCTAAATCGAGTTAATCATCTGTTTATCAGATTCTTATTTGGGGGCACCTTGCCTAAAAACCGTGCCCCTAAGGTGCCCCCTGGGTGCCCCTCAAAAATATTCAACAACAGCGTTTGCGTATACGCGAACGGTCGTTTGGGCGTACGCAAACGGTTGTTTGGGTATACGCAAACGGTTGTTTGGGCATACGCAAACGGTAATAACCCTACGGCAAACTCCCTGCAACTCGGTACCTTCGCCCGCTTTTACGTTAAACTTTGTCACTTTTTCCTTCGGATTGCGTATTATTACATATTATTTGTTTACCTTTGCAACGAGTATCAGACAATTCATAAAACAATATAGACTATGGCAAACAGCTTTACAGACAAGATGGAGTGGACACTTATCTTCGCCACTGAGTTTGGGCGGCGCTTTGGGCTGACGCTCAAGCAGGCGTTCAACTATCTGAGCCGTTTTGGCGCCATCAAGTTCGTCGACGAGCACTACGACTACTGCCACACGCAGTCGTTCCAGTCGATGGTCAGCGACATGGCCGAATATTGTCACAGGAAAGGAGGGGCGCTGATATGATACTCTACCACGGCACCAACGCCGAATTCGGTGAGATTGACCTCTGCAAGTCGAAGCCCAACAAGGACTTCGGCCAAGGTTTCTACCTCAGTCGCGAGTACACCCAAGCTATGGTTATGGCGAAGACTAAGGTAGAGCAGCTTGAGACTGGCACACCCACCGTCCTCACCTTTGAGGCCGACGAAGAGCAGATGAACAGCCTGCGAGTCCTGCGCTTCGACGACTACACGGAAGAGTGGGCCAAGTTTATCTTGTTGAACCGAAACAACGCCGGCCCGGAGCCTGCCCACGACTACGATATCGTCATCGGCCCCATCGCCAACGACCGCGTGGGCGTGCAGCTCTGGAAGTTCGAGAACGGCACCATCGACCTGCAGACGCTTGTTCACAATCTGCGCAACATGAAGGGCATTACCTTCCAGTATTTCTTCGGCACCGAGCGTGCCATCAAAATCCTGAAACGGCTATGAACGAAAAAGAACAGATGAAACTCGACATGGTGAAGCACCTTGCCCTGCGCCTTGTAGCCGACCAGCCCGACCTCACGATGGAGCAGGCCCTCTCCACTGTCATCAACAGCGAAACCTACCAGCGCCTGCAGCGCGACGCCACTGGTTTCTACTATCAGAGCCCCGGCTACGTGTACAGCTTCCTCGACAACGAATTGAAAAAGGCGAGAGTGGCTTAACCTCCAAACAATCAACTCACCGAATAACTACTACGCCCTGCAACTTGGTGCCTCATTCCCACTTTAGTGGCACTTAATCCCTCTGTGTGGAGCACTTCAGGGGTACCCCAAAGACACCTTTTTTACGCAAAGTGCAGCTGTCACCCTCCTGTCACCCTTGTCACCCTCAAAAAAGGGTGCAGATGCCCTGTACATCGGCGTTCTGTCACCCTGACACCCTAAAATGCAAAAATTGTAGTATAGTAGTTCGATAATCACAAATATTTGAGTGCCATTACACATCATTCTGCTGAGTCGGCAACGCTTCACGCGTACATTAATTCGAATAATTTGCCCCGTTTTTGCTTTTTTTATTCATTTTCGGCGGTCAATTCACCGAAAGTTCGTGTCTTTGCATCCGCGATTCGATGAATCGCCAAAAAACTTCTTGCTTCTGGCCAGCGCCAAAGCAAGAAGTTTTCTGTAATCCCGTTTGTGTTCCCTACATTATTATATTATAGGGCTTCGATTTCTTCGGCGGTGAGGCCGGTGGCCTCGGCAATCTGTGCGGTGGTCATCACGTTCATAGCCTTCAGCTTGCGGGCGGTGTCGAGCTTGTCTTGTTTTAACTTGGCCTCGGCTTCTTTTAACTTATCCTCCCAGTCGCCCTCGATGGTTCTCAATGAAGATACTTCATCCCAGAACTTGTCATAGGCTCGCATTTCGGCATCGGTGAAGGCGGCTCGTTCCAGGATTTCGAGGGCTTCGCTCACTTCGGCGTTCTCCAACAGTTCTGCGGGAGCCTCCTGCGTCTTGTCGTTGATCTCAGTGAGGAAGCGGAGCCACAGCACCTGCATCTTGCGTTCGCTGATGGTTTGGGGCTTAAATTTCGGCAGTTCCACAAAGATGAGGTGCAGACCGTCAATCACCTTGTCGGTGTACTTGTCGTGGACGAGGTGGTAGTAGTGATAGTAGTCGTCCACGTCTTTCATGAACTGGGCATTGACGAAGTTCAGCGCATAGACGGGCTGCAGATTCTTGTATTTCATACCCTTGTTGGTCTGTGCCACGTATGCCTTTGAGGCGTTCAGGAGCACGCGCTTCTTGAACGATTCCGTCCACGTCATCTGCATCTCGACGATGAACTCTCGCTGCTTGTTGTCCTTGCAGCACACGTCCACGATGCTGTATTTCTCGGCTTCAGTGCGTTCGGGGATTTGGTCGGCTGGCCAATACTCAATACTCTCCACGCACTCGTCGTCCTTCAAGGGGAGAAGGGCGTTAAGCAGACTGATGACAAGGTGCTTATGCTCGCCGAATATCTTCTTGAAAGTCAGGTCGGCTCTCGGGTCTAAATACTTTCCCATAGTTGTAATGCTTTATAATTATGGCGCAAAGTTAGTGATTATTTTTCAGATTACAGAATAATCGGGGGAAATTTCAGAATAAAAAACTTAGTTTTCTTTCCAGAAGGCGCGGGTGAAAAGCACGAGGACGGTCATGATTTCCAGACGTCCCATTAGCATCAATAGGCAGAGGAGCCACTTGACGTGTTCGGGCAATACTGACCAGGAGAGTACGGGACCTACTTCTGTGGAGAGCGACATTCCGACATTGCTGATACAACTGAGGGCAATGACGACGGAGTTGATCATGTCGATGTCGGCAATGATCATGCAGGTGGCTGTGAAGAGCAACATGAAGATGGTTAATGCGAAGAATGCAAATAGTGCCACCAGTTTTGATTGAGGAACGCTCTGCCCGTTCACCCTTACGGGAAGCACGGCATTGGGGTGCAGGATCTGGCGGAAATTGTTGCGTAACACCTGTAGGAGCATGATGCCACGGATGCATTTGAAACCGCCGCTGGTACTGCCTGCACAGGCTCCGAGAAACATGACTACGCCAAGGATGACCCATGTGATGTGGGGCCATTGCCCAACATTGTCGCCACCTAAAACGCCTGTAGTCGTGATGAACGACACGACATGGAAAAGCGCAGAGCGGAAGGCATGCTCTATTGAGTAGTCCAAACGTGTCAGCAGCAGGAACATGATCCAGAGTGAGCTGACGGCAACGACAATGATGTAAAGCCGGAATTCAGCATTACGGAAGAGGGCGCCGAGACGCAGCTTGAAGATACTAAAATATAATAAGGTGAAATTGATGCCTGAGAAAAACTGGAATATGATAGAAACGTAGTCAATGGCAGGAGATTGGAAGACCACGGTACCTAAGTTGTGAATGGAAAAACCGCCTGTGGCCGTGGTAGTCATTGAATAGTTGGTTGCTTCGAACCAGTCCATGCCGGCTGCCCAAAATGATAGGCCGCAGCCAATGGTGAGCAGCAGATAGATAGACCAAATCCACTTGGCGGTGGTTGAAAGCCGCGGGTGCATCTTGGCTTTGATGGGGCCGGTGGCTTCGGCTGCGAAGACCTTGACACTTCCACCAACAAGCGATGGAAGAATGGCTATGGTGAAGAATACGATTCCCAGTCCACCAATCCACTGCATGAGCGACCGCCAAAAGAGTATGCCATGGGGCAGACATTCTACGTCGTCGAAAATAGTGGCCCCAGTGGTTGTGAATCCTGACATGGTTTCAAAAAACGCATCGGTCAGGTTACCGATGCTTCCATGAATGATAAAGGGGAACATGCCGAAGATGGAGAAAATGACCCACACGGCAGTCACCACCACAAAGGCATCGCGACGGCTCAGGATATTAACGGAGTTACGTCCGAGGAAGAGGAAAATGAAACCGAAACCGAAGGTCAGCAGCATCGACAGCAGGAAAGCCAGCACGTCGTCCTCATGATGGCTGAAGGCCATTGCCAGGCATAGGCCCATAAAGAGTGCCTCTATGAATAGCAATGAGCCGATAATCTTGCTGATGATGCGGAAGTTTACCATAACAAAGTCTTCTTGAAGAACTTTTCAATATTGTTGAGTTTTTGCTCATGGCAGAATACCATGACAGAGTCTCCTGGCTGTATCTGGCTGCTTCCGCTCACAAGCATTCCCTGTCCGGCACGAACAAGTCCGCCGATGGTGGTGCCAAATGGCAGTCCCAGGTCTTTGACCATGCGCTTTGTCACAAGTGAGCCCTCAGCAGCCACAAATTCGGCCACTTCGCTGTCGACAAGCATCAGCGAACGCAAATTGCTGACATCGGCGCCGAGCATCATTTGATAGATGTGGCTGGCTGCGACGGTTTTCTTGTTGATGATGGTGCCTATATCAAGGCTTTCCGCCATTGACACGTAGTCCAGGTTCTCAATCATAGCCACGGTTTTGCGTACACCGAGTTTCTTGGCCGTCAGGCAGGCCAGGATATTGGTCTCGGCATTGCCTGTCAGGGCCACGAAAGCTTGAGTGGAACGGATGCCCTCGTCCTCAAGAAGACCTAAATCGCGGCCATCGCCATGGATGACCATCGCGTCGCTTTCACTGAGCAACTGGTTGAGCTTTTCACATCGCTCAGCATCTTTCTCAATGATTTTCACGTTCATGTAGTCGGGAATGGCCAATGTAGCACGGACGGCTGTTTTGCCACCACCCATGATGATGACGTTCTTGACATCGGTGTAATGCTCCTTGCCTACAATCTTTCGGATGTAGGGAATATACTCCTGAGTGGTCATGAAATAGGCCAGGTCGTTGAGCTTCAATGTGTCAAGTCCGCCAGGAATGATGGTCTCGTCATCACGCTTAACGGCCACCACATGGTAGGGATCGTCGGGACCGCAGAGGTCTTTCAGGGGCTGGTTAAGTATTTCGCACCCTTCACGCAGCTTAATGCCCAAAAGAACGAGGGCGCCACCGTGGACGTCCCATCGCTGACGTACCCACGACATCTTTAAGCCAGCTACAATGTCGGAGGCAGCCAGTACTTCCGGATAGACCATTGAGTCGATTCCAAGCTGTTGGAAGAAGCGCTGGTTCTGTGCTGAGAGGTATTCGTAGTTGTCGATGCGGGCAACCGTCTTTTTAGCACCAAGTCCGTGGGCAATGGTGCAGGCTGCAATATTGGTGGTCTCCTCGGTGGTGACTCCAATAAAAAGGTCGGCATTTGCTGTTCCCGCATCCTTGAGGGCACTGATACTTGTAGGCAAAGCATTATAGGTCATGACATCGTACTCGGCAACGCCTTCTAAGCGTTCCTCATTATCGTCAATCAGTACGCAATCCTGATGTTCTCGCGATAACAGCTTTGACAAGTGGGTTCCTACGGCCCCGGCTCCGACAATGACTATTTTCATAATATATATCCTCTCTTCACGGCGTAAGCCGATTCTTCACTCTTCACTCTTCACTTAAAATGGCCTTCTTGATACTTTCTACATCGAGTCCTACGAGATGCTGCAATTCGGCGACGGTGCCATGCTCAACGAAATGGTCGACGGGTAATCCTAACCGGGTGACATGTGTCTGATAACCGTGGTCACCCAACCATTCCATGACAGCAGAGCCAAGGCCACCGTTGCGTACGCCATTCTCTACGGTGACAATGCGCTGGAAACGCTGGCCTATCTCATGAAGTAGATGTTCGTCGAGTGGTTTCAGGAAACGCATATCGTACATGGCTGCATCAGTAGCCTCTGCAGCCTGTAGTGCTTCGTTTCCAATAGCTCCAATGCTCAGTACGGCCACATTCTTGCCGTCACGCAGACGTCGGCCGGTACCTACTTTGATTTCTTCCAGTGGGCAGCGCCAGTCTTTCAGTACGCCACCACCACGGGGGTATCGTATAACGAACGGTCCCTTGTCAGGCAGCTGAGCCGTATACATCAGCCGGCGCAGTTCATGCTCGTCCATTGGCGAAGCGATGGTCAGGTTCGGAACTGGTCGAAGGGCAGCCAGGTCAAAGGCTCCGTGGTGTGTCGAACCATCTTCGCCTACCAATCCGGCGCGGTCAAAGCAAAGCACGACATGCAGGCCGAGTAGTGCCACGTCATGAATAATATGGTCGTAAGCACGTTGAGCAAATGCGGAGTAGATGTTACAGAAGGGAATCAACCCGTCCTTGGCCATGCCGCCCGAGAAGGTGACGGCGTGTCCCTCGGCAATACCTACGTCGAATGTACGCTCAGGGTATTCTTTCATCATGATGTTCATCGAACATCCTGTTGGCATGGCTGGCGTAACGCCGACAATCTTGGGGTTCAGCTTGGCCAGTTCTAAAAGGGTATGTCCGAATACGTCCTGATACTTCTGAGGCTTCGAGGGGTCATTGTCGACGATACGCTCTCCCGTTTCGGGGTCGAATTTTCCTGGAGCATGCCACGTGGTGACGTCGCGTTCAGCAGGAGCATAGCCGTGTCCTTTCTGCGTATGAATATGTAGCAGTTTCGGCCCTTTCATTGTCTTTAACTGCCGAAGAATGCGCACAAGTTCTTTCACATTGTGGCCGTCAAAAGGACCGAAATAGCGAATATTCATGCCCTCGAAGATGTTCTGTTGGTGGGAGATGGCACTCTTGAAGGCGTTCGACAGTCGGATAAGCCCCTTACGGCGGTCGTCAGGCATCATGCCCTTGCCGTGCAGCCAGCGTTCTACTTTGAAGCGTACGGCGTTGTACGTCTCGTTAGTGTTCAGCCCTAACAGGTATTGTTTCATACCACCCACCGAACGGTCGATGGACATGTTGTTGTCGTTTAGGATAATCAGTAGGTCGTTGGGCGATGACGAGACATTGTTCAGTCCCTCGAAGGCAAGGCCTCCCGACATGGCACCGTCACCAATAACAGCCACTACCTTGCGCTCAGTTTCACCTTCGGCCTTTGAGCTTTGATCCACTCTGGAAGCGACCGCCATGCCGAGTGCTGCCGAAATAGAATTGGAGGCATGTCCGCATGCAAACGTGTCATATTCACTCTCTAAGGGTGATGGGAATGGACGTATGCCGCCCAATTTGCGGTTCGTCGCAAACTGTTCGCGCCGCCCTGTCAGAATCTTGTGTCCGTAGGCTTGATGGCCTACGTCCCAAACAATCCGATCATTGGGTGTATCAAAGACATAGTGCAAAGCCACGGTCAGCTCTACTACCCCAAGGCTTGAAGCCAAGTGTCCGGGATTGACGGAAAGCTCTTCGACAATATCCTGTCGAAGCTCTTCGCAAACCTGCGGCAGTTGGTCTATTTCCAAGCGACGGAGGTCAGATGGATAGTCAATACTCTTGAGTAACCCTAACTGTTGTTTTTCCATTTGGGCGCAAAATTACAAAATAAGTAAGAAAAATAAAAGGAAAAATTAAACTTTTTTCGATTTGCCACATCAAAACGAATAAAAGATTTAGCTAAATTGTATGAAGTACGTTTATTTGTTGGTTTTTCTGGGACTGACACTCTTAGGTGCTGTAGCTCAGCCGCGGCAGGGATTAACCATTAGCGGACAAATAATGGATGCCGACGAGAAAGAACCGTTGGCACAGGCTTCAGTGCAGCTGTTCTGGGCGAAGGACAGTTCTTTTGTGGGTGGTACTGTTTCAAATCTTCGTGGAGAATTTTCGGTAGAGGCCCCCTCAAATGGTATTTATCGCCTGCGCGTTTCATCGGTGGGCTTTCAGACGATAGAGCGTGAGGTGACACTACGGCGCAATCAGGATCAGGATCTTGGTATGCTGCAGATGTCATCGTCATCTGTTATGCTCAAGGAAGCTATCGTAACGGGACGTGCTGCTCCTGTTGTCGTACGCAAGGATACATTAGTATATAGCCCTGATGCTTACCGTACGCCGGAAGGTTCGCCAATAGAAGAACTCATTAAGCGAATACCTGGTGCCGATGTGGATGAGGATGGTAATATCACCATCAATGGCAAGCAGATAAAGAAAATACTGCTTGACGGTAAGGAATTCATGCTGGGCGATGTGGAGACTGCGCTGAAGAACCTGCCCGTCAGCATTATCCAGAATGTGAAGTTCTACGACCAGCAGAGCGATCAGGCACGTATCACTGGTATTGAGGATGGTGAAAAAGAGCCAGTGCTCGACTTCACAATCAAGAAAGGTATGAACCGTGGTTATATGACCAACCTTGATTTGGCTGGCGGTACCGAGCACCGTTATGCCTCACGTGGCATGGGTAGCAGTTTTACCGATAAGATGCGCTTTGTGCTTATGGGCAACATGAACAATAAGGAGGAGAATGCCGGATGGTGGAACCGACGTGGCCTGAATGCTCGTAAGATGCTGGGTACCAATCTGAACTATGACGACGGCGATAAACTGAAGATAGATGCCAATGTGCGCTGGAATCACCGTGACGGCGACAATGAGAACGAGAACGCCAGTGAGAATTTCTATAGTCAGGACTACCGTACCTTTTCAAATAGTCGTTCGAAAAGTCTTACACGTAGTGACAACTGGAACGGCAACGTGCGTTTTGAATGGAAACCTGACACGCTGACGAATATTCTGTTTCGTGCCAATGGCAGCTATGGTACAAACGACGGTACATCGTCATCTGCCAGCGCTACCTTCTCGGAAGATCCCTACCTTTATACTGATAATCCATTGGATTTTAATCAATTAAATGGTAATTCTATCCTCGTCAACCGTAACCAGAGTGCAGGCCTCTCCTATGGTGAGAACAAGAATGCCTGGGGTATGCTGCAGTTCTACCGCCGTTTGAATCCACGTGGCCGCAACATTACTATGCGAGTAGAAGGTTCGATTGGCGACAGCGAAAACCGTAGCACATCAAACAACGAGGTACACCTTTATCGCGTGAAGAATGTTGCTGGCGAGGACTCCACTTACTTCACCGCCCGTTACAACACGACACCCTCAGATAACAAGGGCTATGTGGCCAGTTTTACCTATAGCGAACCATTATGGAAGGGGGCTCACTTGCAGGCCAACTACGAGTTGCGCTACAATCAGAATAAAAGCGACCGTCAGACCTACGACTTTAGTCATCTGCCACAGAATCCCTTCACTGGCCTTACTCCTGAGTACCGTGAATGGGATCCATGGATTGGCGAAGACAAATTCCTCACTCTAAACTCTTCACTTCCCACTTTCTTGGACAAGAACCTCAGTCGCTTCTCGGAGTATAAGAACTATACACACAACATCCGCTTGACGCTTCGTCATTACCAGGAAGAGTACGACTACAACATTGGCTTCCTGGTGCAGCCTCAGCATTCAAACTTCATTCAGGATTATCGTGGTGTCTATGTCGATACCATTCGCAATGTCACCAATCTGACACCTACCATCGACTTCCACTATAAGTTTAGCGACCAGCATGATATCTGGATTCATTATCGTGGCGACACCCGTCAGCCCGATATCACCCAGTTGCTCGATATCACCGACGACTCCAATCCGCTCTATATCACAAAAGGTAATCCGGGATTGAAGCCACAGTTCACCAATTCGCTTAACGCCTATTACAAGAACTACATCTCTAAATATAAGCGCAGTATCGTTCTTTACGGTAACTACCGCCATATCCGCAACTCCATCTCGAACCTTGTACTCTACAATGCAGAAACCGGTGGTAGCACGTCTCGTCCAGAGAATATCAATGGCAACTGGAACGCTGACGGTGGTTTTAATTTTAATACCGCCATCGATAGTGCTGCCCATTGGAACTTAGGCAGCGATACACGTTTGCGCTATAACAATTTTGTTGGTTATGTGGCACAGGCCAAGTCTGATGCGCAGGAGAATACCACCCGTACTACAAATGTGAGCCAGCGACTGAACATGAGTTACCGCAATGACTGGTTGGAATTGACACTCGACGGTTATGTCAACTACCAGCACTCGCGCAATGAGCTTCAGCCAACTGCCGACCTTGATACCTGGCAGTTCAATTATGGAGGACAGATGTTGCTCCGTCTGCCCTTGGGAATAGAATTATCCAGCAACTTACGACAGCATAGTCGTCGAGGCTATAACGATCCTTCTTCGAACACCAACGAACTTATTTGGAATGGACAGGTCTCGAAGTCGTTCCTCAAGTCCAAGACGCTTATCGTAGCGTTGAACTTCTACGATTTGCTTGGTCAGCAGAGTAACTACGAACGCTGGGTGAATGCCAGCGGTCGCAGCGATACTCGCTATAATAGCATTAATAGCTATGCCATGCTCCACGTGCGTTACCGTCTGAATATGTTTGGAGGAAAGGTTGATACCGAGGGACGTTACGATAAGAAGTGGGGAAATCGCGATAGGCGCTGATAGACCTCAAGTGTGATAATACCAAATCATTAACTATAAGAATTACTCAGATGAAAGATTTTAAATACTATGCACCGACAGAAGTGGTGTTTGGCGAACAGTCAGAGGAGCAGGTGGCTGCTCTCGTGAAGAAATATGGTGGCATGAAGGTGCTGGTACATTATGGTGGCCAAAGTGCCGTACGCTCGGGATTACTCGATAAGATTTGTGGCTTGCTCAAAGAGGGTGGGGTAGAATACGTCACTCTTGGTGGCGTGGTGCCTAACCCCCGTTTGTCACTGGCCCAAAAGGGTATTGAATTGTGCCGTAAGGAGGGCGTCGACTTTATTCTCGCCGTTGGTGGTGGTAGTGTCATCGACTCTTCGAAGTGCATTGGATATGGCGTATGCTTGGACGGCGATGTCTGGGACGTTTATCTTGGTAAGGCGACACCCACCAAGATGCTGCCGATTGCCTGTGTGCTGACGATCCCTGCAGCCGGCAGTGAGATGAGCGAGTCGAGCGTGATTACGAACGAAGATGGTGATGTGAAGCTCGGTTACTCCAACAACCTCTCGCGTCCGAAGTTTGCCATCATGAACCCCCGGCGCACTTTCACGCTGCCTCCCTACCAGACGGCTGCCGGCGTGACCGATATGATGATGCATACCATGGAGCGCTATTTTACCAAGGACGATGATATGGACTTTACCACCGACATCGCCGAGGCCATGCTCCGCAATATTAAGACAGCTGTCTTTGCTGTGCTGAAGAATCCTGAGGACTATCGCTATCGCGCTCAGATTATGTGGGGTGGCAGTCTGATGCACAATGGTCTGACGGGTTGTGGCGTTGCCGACGACTGGGCTACGCACCAGTTGGAACATGAGCTGAGTGGTATGTTCGATGCTACTCATGGTGCTGGTCTTGCTGCCATCTGGCCCAGTTGGGCACGTTATGTGATGCATGAGAATCTGAGTCGGTTTGTACGTTTTGCCGTCAATGTGATGGACGTGCCTAACGATTTCACCGACCCTCAGGGAACAGCGTTGAAGGGCATCGAGGCCATGGAGCGCTTCTACCATGCTATCGGCATGCCTGTCAACATTAAGGAACTGATAGGTCGTGATATTACCGATGATGAGATTAAGGAGATGACGCGCAAGTGCAGTCGTAACTATCAGAAAACCTGCGGTTGCCTGAAGGTGCTTAATGCTGAGGATATGGAGAAGATTTATAAGATGGCCAGAGGCTAACCAACACAAAAACTAAACTGGTATGAAGATCACCGACGGCCTGCACTACGACCCGAGCCTGAAGCCCTACGAGGTTTCTGCCGACGGCAAGCGGAGTGGCACTCCTGACGACATGTGGGCTTTCACTACCCGCAATCCTAACCTCGACCTCCAGGCCGCAGGTATTTTCACTTCTGCCGCTCGTGTGCTACGTGGCTACAACGACGAACTGGCCGACAGGGCACAGACACAGGCCGATCGCCTTCGCAAGGAGGCCGAACAGCTGCTATCCTCCCGCAACTCGCGGTTCCCCCGCGACGCACAAGCCGAAGCCGACGACGACTGGCTCACCGGCACAGGTGATGGCACCACCCAGACCGCTCAGTCCACCCAGATTTCCCGTAGGTCGCGGTTCCACCGCGACAACCGCCGCCCACGCACACTTTGGGAAAACCTCGACCGAGACGTAGCCCGCAACCTGCAAACCGCGCTCGATTCCATTCCGATGAAAGACGATGCCTATAAGCAGAAACTCCGTCCCTACGTGCAGAAGTACAACGATTATATCAAGAGCTTCGACACGCAGAATCCCTACGGCGTGCCCATTGGACTCGGCAACTGGGCTGGAGTCAATGCCGTGCTGAACTTTGGTATCACCGTCAACTACGCCCATATCTATTTCCCTGACATCGTCTCTAAGGATGAGGTCTACCGCGTGGCCAACTGGCTCTACGGCTGCCATCCCTACCATAACTACTCCTTTGTCGCTGTTGTCGGAGCAACCCGCCCCAAACAGGTGTTCTATGGCAACAACCGTGCCGACTTCTCTGCTATCCCCGGCAATGTGGCTCCCGGACTTCTCTTCCGTAAGCCAGATCACTTCGAAAACTACGATGACTGGCCCTTCCTGTGGGGACAGAACGAGGGTACCATCGCCGGCAACACCCAGTACGTCATCTTTGGCTCCGCGCTGAAGAATATCGTCAATCCTAACCTCACAAAATAAGCTTATGCGAATACTCATTATTGGTGGAACCGGCACCATCAGCAGTGCCATTACCCGACAGCTCTCCGCTATCCACCATCCACCATCCACCATCCACGAGATATGGCTCCTCAATCGCGGCAATCGCAACGATGAAGTGCCCTCTAACGTGAAACAAATCATCGCCGACATCAACGACGAGCCCACCGTGCTCGCTGGTTTGCCCAGCGAGTCCTTCGACGCCGTCTGCCAATTCATCGGCTTCCTGCCTCAGCAAGTGGAGCGTGACATCCGGCTCTTCCGTGGCCGTACCCGGCAATATGTCTACATATCTTCGGCTTCAGCGTATAATAAACCTGCAGCTAATCACGTTATTACAGAGGGAACCACACTGGCCAACCCTCATTGGGAGTACTCCCGCAACAAGATTGCATGTGAGGAACTGCTGATGCGCGAATATCGTGAGACGGGATTCCCCGTCACTATCGTGCGCCCCAGCCACACCTACTGCGAGCGTGCCGTACCGCTCAGCGTTCACGGCCTGAAAGGGTCTTGGCAAGTGCTCCGCCGTATGCTCGACGGCAAGCCAGTTATCGTCCATGGTGATGGCTCATCACTTTGGACGCTGACTTGGAACGAGGACTTCGCACGCGGTTTCATCGGTCTGCTTGGCAATCCAAAGGCTATCGGTGAGGCGTTCCAGATTATGAGCGACGAGCAGCTGACGTGGACGCAGATCTATGAGTGTGTTGCCAACGCGTTAAACGTTACGCCGAAGCTCTACTATGTGGCTTCTCAGTTTCTTGCCGCTGTTGCGCCGAAGGAGTGGGATTTCGAGGGTAACCTGTTAGGCGATAAGGCCGTTACCGTCTGCTTCGACTGTACAAAGCTGAAACGCGCCGTCCCTGGTTTCCAGGCCACCACCCGTTTCGACGAAGGTGTGCGGCGCTGTGTCGAGTACGTTTTGGCTCATCCTGAGCTGCAAACAGAGGACCCGGAGTTTGACACCTGGTGTGACAAGGTCATTGAGGCTCAGGAGAAGGCCAGGCAAGGGGTGATTGGTGGATAGTGTATTGTGGATAGTGGATAGTGTATTGTGGATAGTGTATTGTGGATAGTGGATAGTGGATGGTGGATGGTGGATTGAACATTTAAAGATGAGAATATAATGAAGAGAGTAACCCTATTTTCGGTTTTGGCAGCGTTGTTTGTCCTGCCTGCCATGTTACAAGACATGACGGTCTTGGGACAACGGAACATGCGTGTCAGGAAGGATGTGCCGCTCGACTCCATCCGGCTCAGCGACCCTGCCATACTGGCTGACCAGAAAACGAAGATGTACTATATGACAGGTACGGGCGGCATGATGTGGCGCTCAACCGACCTGAAGCTCTGGGAAGGTCCCATGCGTGTGACAGAATTTGAGGCTGACTCATGGATGGGGCCTCGACCGATGATTTGGGCGGCAGAGTTGCACCAGACGGGTGACGGCTATTATTACTATTTCGCCACGTTCACCAACCAAGCGGTGAAGATTGACACGGTGCGTGGCAATGTCATCGAGCGCCGTGCCTCACAGGTGCTTCGCGCCGATAACCCGATGGGGCCCTATCGTGCCTTCGGCGATGCCACCTACCTGCCTGCCGACCGTCCGACGCTTGACGGTACCTATTGGAAGGACAAGGACGGCAAGCCCTACATGGTGTTTTGTGGCGAGTGGCTGCAGAACTGGAACGGCACGATAGAGAAGATCGAACTGAAGCCCGACCTTAGTGGTACCGTTGGAGAGCCAAAGGTGTTGTTCCGCGCCAGTGACTCGCCGTGGAGCAAGGAACGTAACGACAAGGGAGAGATCATCTGGAACAAGGTGACCGACGGTCCCTATCTCTTCCGAACTGGTACTGGTCGCCTGGGTATGGTTTGGACCTCGTGGGTCTTTGATGTCTATACCCAGGGCGTAGCCTATTCTGAGAGTGGCACTCTCGACGGCCCATGGGTCCAAGAGCCTGAGCCCATCACACCGCCGGGCTATGGCCATTCGATGCTCTTCCAGCGCTTCGACGGCCAGTGGATGATGTCTGTGCATCACCATTCCAAGGATGCTCGGGGCCGCACGGTTCGCATACCCCATCTGTTTGAGGTGGATTTGAGCGGCGATAAACTGATAGTTAAACAATGATCAATACAATGAAACGAACTCTTTTCCTAATTCTTGTCGCTCTCATGACGTTGTCAGCAGTGGCAAAAACTAACCGTAGCCTCACCGAGAAGGACATGGGTGCCTATCTCTTCACCTTCTTTAGCGATCCTACGCATTCTTTGTTCATGGCTATCAGCTACGATGGCTATACGTTTACGGCGGTGAACAATGGTGAGCCGATAATCTCGGGCGACAGCATCGCCGAGCAGCACGGCATCCGTGACCCCCATATTTACCGTGCACCAAACGGCAAGTTCTATATCGCCATGACCGACCTTCACATCTTCGGCAAGCAAAAGGGCATCCGCACCACCCAGTGGGAACGCCCCGACGAGTTCGGATGGGGCAATAACCGAGGACTCGTGCTGATGGCTTCCGACGACCTTATCCATTGGACCCACCATGTGGCCCGCATCGATAAACTCTTTCCCGAGAAGTTTGGCCAAGTAGCCTGCGCCTGGGCGCCGCAGACCATTTGGGATCCCGCCGTTGGCAAGCCCATGGTCTATTTCACCATCCGTCAGCAGGCTGGCGGCAGGACCAAGCTTTACTACAGCTATGCCGACGAGGCCTTCACCACCTTGGAGACCGAGCCGAAGCTGCTCTTCGAGTATCCCGACACTACCATCCAGGTGCTCGATGCTGATATCATAGAGATTGACGATTTACCTATTGACGATTTACGATTTAAATCCGTAAATCAAAAATCCGTAAATCGAAAATCCGTAAATCGAAAATCCGTAAATCGAAAATACATCATGACCTACGTTTCGCAGGAGAACCCCGGCGGCATCAAGTATATGATTAGCGACAAAATCAACCACTTCGACGACTACCACGCCGAGCAGATTGACGCCGAGCGTACGGGTTGCGAAGCTCCCAACGTGTGGAAGCGTATCGGCGAGAAGAAGTGGGTCGTCATGTACGACATCTACACCATCCGTCCCAACAACTTTGGCTTCGTCGAGACCTCCGACTTCAAGACCTTCACACCTCTTGGTCACTTTGGCGAGGGTAAGATGAAGTTGACCAACTTCGTGTCGCCCAAGCACGGCTCTGTCATCCATATCACCAAGGCTGAGGCCAAGCGCCTGGAGCAGTATTGGGCAGACCAGCAGAAGAAAAAGAAGACCATCCGTAGCGGAGAGCTGTGGTACGACGACGGTGGCCGCCACATCAACGCCCACGGTGGCGGTGTGCTGAAATATGGCGACACTTACTACTGGTTTGGTGAGCACAAGGACGACCGCACCAGCGATGCATTGGTGGGCGTGATGTGCTACGCCTCCAAGGACTTGGTCAACTGGCGCAACTGCGGTGTGGCGTTGAGTGTGACGGAGCCCGCTGCCGGTCAGGGCAATGGTCGTCGGATGAATGGACGTGCTACTACGGGCTCCGACATTGAGCGCGGCTGTATCCTGGAGCGTCCGAAGGTTATCTATAACCCCGTGACGAAGAAGTTCTGCATGTGGTTCCACCTCGAGCTGAAGGGGCAGGGCTATAATGCCGCCCGCTACGGCGTGGCCGTGGCCGACCGTCCCGAAGGTCCCTACAAGTTCCTCTATTCCTCGAGGGCCAATGCCGGCACGTGGCCGGTGGAGTTTGACGCCGCAGCGATAGCCGTGACCGACACGCTGAATGCCGCCAACTACAAAGACTGGACGCCCGCCTGGCGCAAGGCCGTAGACCAGGGCCTTATCGTGAAGCGTGACTTCGGCACTGGTCAGATGTCGCGCGACATGACACTCTACGTCGACGACGACGGCAAGGCTTACCACATCTTCTCCTCTGAAGAGAACCTGACCCTGCACATTGCCGAGCTGACTGCCGACTATCTGCACCACACGGGGCGCTACACCCGCCTGGCACCTGCCGGCCACAACGAGGCTCCCGCCATCTTCAAGCACGACGGCACCTACTGGATGATTACCTCTGGCTGTACCGGCTGGGAGCCCAACGAGGCCCGCATGTTCTCTGCTCCCAGCATCTGGGGCCCCTGGACGCAGCACCCGAACCCCTGCCGTGGTCCGCTGGCTGAGAAAACCTTTAACGGACAGAGCACCTATATCCTCACGCTCGATGATGGCCGTTCTATCTTTATGGCCGACATCTGGCGTCCCCGTCATCCTCGTGATGCCCGTTACATTTGGCTGCCCATCGAGTTCGAGGACGGAAAGCCCGTCGTTCGGTGGCGCGACGAGTGGGAGTTATAATTCAATAACAACAGTTTATGATTCATCTCGAAAGCGATTACAATAATGGGGCCCACGAGGCGGTGTTGCGTCGTCTCTTGGAAACCAACGACGAACGGACCCAGAGCTATGGCGACGATTGCTTCAGCGATGAGGCACGTCGCCTCATCCGTGAGGCTTGTCAGGCACCTGAGGCACAGATATGGTTCCTCGCCGGAGGCACCCAGACCAACGCCACCATCATCGATTGCGTGCTACAGCCCTACGAAGGCGTACTGTGTCCCGATACCGCTCACATCAATGTTCATGAGTCTGGGGCTGTAGAGTTCACAGGACATAAGGTGATTGCATTGCCTTCGCACGAAGGAAAGCTCGACGTCGGGGAACTGAAATCATGGCTTGCCGGCTTCTTCGCCGACGAGACCGCCGAGCACATGGTGCGTCCGGGTATGGTCTATATCACTTTCCCTACTGAATATGGTACACTTTATACCGCCGACGAGCTGACGGCGCTACATGCTGTCTGTCAGCAGTACGGCCTATTGCTTTACGTCGACGGGGCACGTTTGGCCTATGGCTTGGCTGCCAGCAAGGACGTGACATTGCCGCTGCTGGCCCGCCTGGCCGACATCTTCTATATTGGCGGCACGAAGTGCGGCGCACTCTGTGGCGAGGCGGTGGTGTTCCCCAAGGGTAATGCTCCTGCCCACATGCTCACCCGCATCAAGCGTCACGGTGCCCTGTTGGCCAAGAGCCGTGTCGTGGGTGTGCAGTTCGAGGCGCTGTTCTCGCCAGTTGGCTCCACCTCTTTATATATGACCATTGGTCAGCAGGCCGTGGCACTATCCATGCAACTGCGTAGCTTGTTTGTAGAGCGTTTAGGCTACCAGCCCTTTATCGACTCACCTACCAACCAGCAGTTCTATATCATTCCGAACAGCCACCTCGATGCCTTGCGCCGTCATGTGGGCTTTGAGGTGTGGTGTCCCGTTGATGAGGGTCACACGGCCTGCCGCTTCGTCACCAGTTGGGCAACTACAGAACAGGAAATAATGACTTTAACTAAAGAATTAAGCACAGAATGAAACAGGACGGAATACTGCGTGTCGGCATCATCGGCACAGGATGGATTGCCGACAAGGCTGCCATCACATTAAACGGATTGAGCAACTGCGAAGCCTACGCCGTAGGCTCACGGACAAAGGAAACGGCAGAGGCTTTCGCTAATAACTATGGCATTCCACATGCCTATGGCTCGTACAGCGAACTGATTGCCGACCCCGATGTCGACCTGGTGTATATTGGCACCCCACACTCCCATCACTACGATGTGACTCGTGAAGCCCTGTTAGCGGACAAGCCCTGCCTCGTTGAGAAAGCTTTCATGGCAAACGCCCGGCAGACGGAGGATATCCTCTCGCTGGCACATCAGCGTCGCGTGTTTATTGCCGAAGCTATCTGGACGCGTTACCAGCCTGCCGTCGGCATCGTCCGCGACCTCATCTTCAGCGGACGTATCGGTCAGCCGAGACTGCTCACGGCTACCTTGGGCTACTCCATGGGCGACAAGCCTCGCATCATGCGTCCCGACCTCTGCGGTGGTGCCCTGCTCGACCTCGGTGTCTATGCCCTGAACTTCGCCCGCATGTTCACGGCCTCCCCAGAAGCCCCATCATCCCCAGAAATCCTCACCATCGACGGCACCTGCGTCAAGTCGGCTACCGGTATGGACCTCACCAATGCCATGACCCTCGTACTGAGCGACGGCATGCTCTGCAACCTCCAGTCGAGCGCAGCCTGCGTCGGCGACAACATCGGCGTCATTGCCGGCACCGAGGGCAACCTTATCATCGACAACATTAACAATCCGCAGACGATAATAGTAAATGGTCCCGACCGTACCTACGTCGAGACCATTCATGTGCCACACCAGATTACTGGCTATGAGTATCAGTTCCTTGCCTGCCGACAGGCCCTTATCGACGGCCTTCTCGAACCACGCGAGATGCCACACGACGAGACCCTCTATATCATGCAACTCATGGATGGCTTGCGCCAGAAGTGGGGCGTACGCTATCCGATGGACTAATCAGACAAATCCCGCGTCAATCAGCGTACGCAGCTGCTGAATGCCCTGATGGTTAATGTCGAGTCTTTCAACCTCGGCCAGATATCTCAGGGCATGTTCTTTGTCGCCAATACCCAAGTAGCCGAGGGCAAGCATGTACTTACAATGAATCTCGTTCTTCACGTCGAGGCTGTCCTCCCAGATCAGCAAGTCGGGCAGCGACACGGCGAAATAGTCCATCGTCACCTTGTCGTAGAGGTGCTGCTTCCCGTAGTTGATGAGCCGATAGAAGAGGCTTCGTGCCTTGTCCTCCTGTCCCAACTGACGGTAGCACAGACCGGCATAGAAAATCTTGTCGGGCTTCGCATCATTATAGTACATGGCGGCAGCAGGCTCCGTTGGCCCTACCGTCCCCTCTTCGTAGCGTCCTAAGAAGTAGAGGAAGTCATTGTCCTGCGCACCATACAGCTTTCCCTCGCCGAGGTGTGGGGGATAGACGAGACACTCCTCCAAAAGCTGCCTGGCACTCTTACCTTCGGCGGCAGCCGATTCTTCACTCTTCACTCTTAACTCTTCACTTAAAACTTGTTTGGCAAGTTCCACCCTACAGATCTGATACTGCGCCGGCACCTTGCCTTCGCCGCCCTCCCACGGATGGAACTGATGGGCATCGAGCTTCGCCATAGCCTCTTCGTAGCGGCCAAGCTGGTTCAGCAGCGTGATCTCCTCCAACACCAAGTCATCGCGCTGGGCAATCAACTGCGGATATTGCTGCAGGAAATCCAACCGCTCCTGATGCGGCTTCTGCAGACGTTTGTACAGCTGGTCCAGCTCCATCAGGATGCGGCTGTCTGTCGGGTCAAGGGCAAAGGCTTTCTCCATGTACTCCACCGCCTCTTGTTGCTTATTCTCCTTATTAAACCGTGCCAGCGCCAAGTTCCGCCACACCGTTGGGAACGTTGGGTCGAGACGTGCCGACAGTTCCCAGTTCTCAATAGCCACATCGTACTGCCGCTTGTCGTAGTACAGACAACCCAGATAGTAAGGAGCCTTAGCCCCTTGTGGATTCTCCGTCTTTGCCTTCTCAAGCACCAGCACATCTTCCAAACGGTTGGGGAAGCAATAGTCGGGCTTAGCAACCTCAGCCTTCTCGAACCAGGCCTTCGCCTCGTCCGCCTTACCCTGCATCGCCTTGGCGTAGCCCATATAATAATAGGTGAGCGGATGCTCAAGCGCAGCCTTTTCTGTGCTTTCCGTGCTTTCCGTGTGACATAATCTCAGAATGTCGATGCACTCCTGCCACAATCCTGCCTGCGCATAGTCGAGCGCCAGCTCATGGTAATTGTAGACGTTGTCGTGCATCAGTTCCTTCAAGTGGTCCAGTTGATGGGCCTCGTACAAACACCCATAGTTGAAACGATCCAGTTTCAGCGACTCCTGAATCCACGTCTGTGCCTCGTCCTCCTGCCCCATCTTCCTTAACACAGTAGCCTTCAAAGCCCGCGCCTTATGGTTACAACTGTTGAAGACGAGACTGCGGTTCAGCTCGTCGAGTGCATCATCATACCGTCCTTCCGACGTGCTGATGCAGGCAGCCTCGAAGTAGCCAGCATCGGCCCACGCCTTGTTCCAGGTAGACTTCCAGAACAGCTCGTAAGCCTCAGTCATTTGACTATTTGACAATTTCACCATTTCACTATTGCCGGGCGTAGCCAAATTGTCAAATTGTGAAATAGTCCAATTGTGCAATGCTTGGTATTTCAGGCAGAGCGCCAGGTTAAAGATGGCCTCACCCTCGTAGGGGTTCGGGTTACGCTTCTGCCAGATCCTGACAGCCTTTCGCAAGTAAGGCTCGGCCTTGTCGAAGCGGCCACGCCGCAGGTACCAGAGGCCAGTCTGGTTCAGACAGCGCACATCGTTAGGGTCGCGTCTTAAAGCCTCCTCGTAGTAGTCGAGGGCGCTCCATGTGGCGTGACGGTACTGCTCCAGATGGAGGCCCGTCAGGTACAGCTGGTCGTTGGTCTTCGTGTCCTCGGGCGACAATGCTGCCTCGGCGGCATCAGGAATGGGGCGGATCTCATCAGGTTCGGCCTGCCATGAAAGCCCACCCCCTTCCCCATTCCCGAGCAAAGCTCGCCTACCCGTAGCCTTTCCCCAAGGGAGGGGCTTGTTGATAGTAAACAGCAATTCATTCAGCGTTGCTCCTTTCACGTCAACGGTTTCCTCAAAGACTGCCTCCGGCGACAGCATCACCACCTTATTATAATATTCCTCTCTGTCCTTCCGACGCAGCACAATTCGCACCTCTTGCTTCGACGTAGCTAATACTTTGAGCGTAACCAAGCTCCCCTCTCCAGTGGGAGAGGGGCTGGGGGTGAGGCTTATGATGAAGTCCTTCGACGCCTGCTTCACAACACCAATCTCCCGATACGGCATAAAGTACTGCGTGAACTGCTTCTCCTCGTAAGGCATCAGCCACGAGAAGTCCGGCTGGTTCTCGGTATAAACGCCGGCCATGAGTTCAATGTAGGGGCGGAAAAGCCCCCTCCCGACCTCCCCCCTGGGGGAGGAGTCAGCTGGACTATAGTTCGTCCCCCCAGGGGGGGATAAGAGGGGGGCTTCGTCCGTCAAATTCCTATCCCACGCCCTTCCGAAGTCACCATTGCCCCATGTCCATTGCTTCTTGCCGGGTGAGAAGTGGTGGCTGGCCACATGCAGCATGCCGCCGTGGGTGTCGTTCTCGTAGCCGCCCTCGAAGTCATACTTCGAGTTCACGGCCATATAGCTTGTGGGCACCTTGATGTTCTTGTAATTCGAGATGTCGACGCCCGCCGAGTAGTCCATCTTATAATAGGTGCCCGTAGCAATGGGGAAACTCGATACGGCACGCTTACCGTGGTCGAACACCGCGTTCACATCAGGTGGAAACACGCTCTGGTATTCGTCGTTCACCTCGACGGCGGGGTTGGCCCACCACAGGAAGGTCTGTGGCAGCGGCGTGCGGTTCGACACCCGGCCCTGAATCTCCAGATAGGCACAGCCCGGTCTTAGCGTAAAACCTGCCGCACCCTTCTGGTGGAACATCCGCTCCATCTCGTTCACCCAAACGGTGACCGAGCCGTCCTCGTTGTTCACGATGTCGCAGTCAACGGGCAGATAGGTCGAGGGGCGATGGTGCTGCGGCCAGTTGAACTCGATGCCGCCCGAGATCCACGGCCCCGTCAGTCCCACTAATGCAGGCTTAATCACGTGGTTGTAGTACACAAAGTGGCGCTGCTTCACCTTGTCGTAGGCCATCTGTATGCGACCGCCCAGTTCGGGCATCACCATCACCTTGATATATTCGTTCTCTAAAAACACAACCTTCCACTCCTTGGGCGTCGGTTCATTGGCTATCGACTCGATGACAGGGTAGGGATACACCACGCCACTCGATCCCTGATACACGCGCTTCTCAAGAAAAATCGGGTTCTTCTCTGCCTTCCCAATCTCGTAGGTCGGGATGGTCACTATTTCTCTCCAGGCTTTTACACTCATAATATAACGGTTAATGATAGTAGTATATTCTTTATTATTTTAATGTTGTTCGCTGTTTCTTAGAATAGTTGGTCTATAGTGATTACATGCTGAAAGATGCCACTGTATTCGTTGTAGTTCAGACCAAAGGTCGTTATCAGCACGTGGTGGACAGAGGAACGCTTAGGCAGTTGCTCTGTCAACAGGTTTTGGCGATGGATAAGTTTCGCGTGATAGGATTTGCTGATGGTGTACGTCTCGTTATAGAACTTCATCTCGCACATATCCACTACGTTGTCCTTACGGCTAATGAGCAGGTCTATCTGTCCACCTTCCACCTCGTCATCGCCTTTAAGTGACCATGCCGACTGTGTGGAAGAGACGTCAAGGATATTGATGGCCTGCTTAATCTGACGGATGTGGGTCAGGCAAACCTCCTCGAAGGCGAAACCGCGCCAGGAGTTGATGCTCTGTGCCGTCACATTATGCATCCAGAACGCAGCATCTATCTCCGTACGCCCTTCCACATACTTCTGGTAGAACAGGCAGAAGGGGTCACAGAGTTTATAATGTTCGTCGTGCTTGCTCATGCCAAAGGGTACGTAAGGCTGGATGAAATCGCTGGCCACAAGCGCCTTCAGCATCTTGCTTGATGCGCCGTTATCGTCGAGGCCTGCTTTGGCGAGAATTTCCTGACGGGTGTAGCCAGCACGGCGGGAGGCTAAGACACTGACGATGCGCTTCATCTGCTCAGGGTTTGCAAAGACAGAGGCAAAAAGGCGGTCGTACTCATCACGTAGCTTGGCATCTTCGTCGAAGAACAGGTGGTCGATGTTCTGTGCGAGACTCAGCCCCTTCTTCATGTAACCGAGGTAGTAGGGGATGCCACCGAGAATCATGTAGCTCTGCACGATGTCATAGCGTGAAAGGCGAAGCCCTTTCTTCTCGAGTAACTTCTCACACTCTCCTAACTTGAAAGGACGGAGTTTCACCTCGTAGGTCGTACGCCCATAGAGTCCGCCGTGATTGTTGACCAGGTTGTCGAGCATCCATGAGTTGGCCGAACCGCAGACTACGAGCATCAGGTTGTCGCGATGACAGCCCCATGTGTTCCAGAAACCTTCAAAGGCGGTAATGAAACCAGAGCGTGGTGTGTCGAGCCAAGGCAGTTCGTCGAGGAATACAACCTGACGTTTACCTTTATCTTTGGCTTCCAACAGCTGAGAAAGCATAAAGAATGCCTCCATCCACGATGTCGGGCATTTGCTCTTTTTCATTCCCTGCATTTGGAGGGAGAAGTAGAAATGCCTCAACTGGTCTTTCAACGAATTCTTCTTCCCGTCTTCATCCACGGGGGAGAGACCGGCATGACGGAACGTAATTTTACCCTTCAATGCCTCATCGACGAGAAACGTCTTACCCACACGCCGACGCCCATACACGGCTACAAATTCTGATTTGTCGCTGTTATACAGCTCGTTAAGTTCGGCTATTTCCTTTTCCCTACCAATAATTGCGCTCATAACAATGTTGTTTAATCTGCTGCAAAGATACAAAAAGTATTGTTTCCAGCAAAATAAAACGACTTTTTTCTTTCGTTTTCTCTAAAAACACGAGCTTGCATTCCCGCTGACGCGCCTACCCGTAGCCTTTCACGCTCGATAAAGCATGAGCGAGCTCTGCTTTATTCTCACTTAATCACGACCTTCTTGCCTCCGTGGATGTAGATGCCCTTTACCGTCGGCTTCCCGCTGAGCTTCCGTCCGTCGAGCGTGTACCACGCCGCATTTCTCCCCACCCCTGTAGGGGAAAGGCTACGGGTAGGCGAGCTCTGCTCGGGAATGGGGCGGGGGGCGGGGTCAGAAATCTCCACAATGCCGGTGCTCTGGTCTCCAAAGCTCAGCTTGAACTCACGGACACCGGCGTTGGTGCCGTCTGCGGTGAGGCCGTCGAGCTGGAAGTAGGCGCGCTGCGCACCGATCTTCGCGCCGCTCTCGGGATAGTAGAGCGTATTGGCACCGCCAAGGAAGAGGATGCTGGGCTCGGCGGCATCGAAGGCCATCGCGTCGTAGGTGCCGCAGAAGGTGATGCCCTTCTCCTGCCCCTCGGTACCGAGGTTGAAGGAGACGCTGCGGTCGGTGGCATCGAGGGTGACGCCCTGGAACACGGGGCTGACGATGTTGACGCCACTGGCCCACTTGATGATGTAGGGCTTGCCGGCCTCGATGCTGGTAAGATTGTTAGCGTCTTCGGTAAAGTTCAGCGTCAGCGCGCCGTCGGCGAATGTTGAGGAGGTGAGCGTCTTCACCGTGGCACCTTCGAGCGGTGTGCCCGTCAACGAAGCAAGGCTGAACGGCAGGCAGAGCGTGTTCCACTTGCCGTCCTTCCACAGCGTGCGGCCGGTGAGGGTCACCTCGAAGCTCTTGTTAAGGAATTCCGGAGTGTCTTCGGCTTCGGCTGCCACGCCGCGGAACGTCCAGATGTCGCTGCTGTTGTCGTCATCGTCGGCCAGGGTGATGACCATGGCCTGGACCAAGGCCTGGGCCAGAGCGTTGTTCGGGTCGCCGATGCCGCACTTGCCGGGCGTCTGAGGCTCGCCATCTACAAACACGCCCACCTTCTGGTCGTAGTAGTTGTCTTTGGAATCCGCACCAAGTATACAGTATCCTGCGATGGCTCCCGCCGACGATGGTCTGTAGTTATCTTCCTCCTCGGGGTCTTGGTCCGAGCTGGCCATGACGCTGCCGCCCAGCACGCGGCAGTTCACCAGCTTGCCGCCAGAGCAACTGCCCACCAGCATGCCCACTTTGCCGTGGCTGCTATATATATTGGTGACGGTGCAGTTCTTCAGCGTCAGGTTCTTCAGCGTGCCGGCATCATTGGTGCCATAGATTTCATCGAGGCTACCAATGAAGCCCACGGTCTCCACGTCGCTCACGATGTTAAGTCCGCTGATGGTGTGGCCGCCCCCGTCGAAGGTGCCGTAGAACGCATAGTTCGTCGAACTGCCGGCAGGGGTCACGGCGATGCCGCTGAAGTCACCGGCATTCTCGATGTCGTTATCCAGCAGGAACGTCATGCCCATGCAGCCGTTCAAGTCGCTCTGCAGCGATGCCTTGGCCACGGCCCGCAGGTCGTCCATCGTCTTCACCAGGTAGCGGCCCTGATTGTCCTTCGTCACCGCGGCAAGCACGTCATAGCTGTATTTGGCCTCTATGGTGACGTCCATCGAGGGCATGGTCAGCGTGTAGGTGCCGTTGCCGGACAGGGGCACTATGTCATCGTCGTCGTTCCTATAGTAGTATCCGCTCACGGTGTAGTCCTCCTTCTCGGTGGCTGTCAGCGTCAGGGTGAGCACGCTGCCCGCAGCATGGTAGCAGCCGCCGTAGATGGCGCCGTCGCTCACCACGCTGGTCACCTCCACGGTGCCTAACGTCTCGCTGTCGAGACCATCCAGCAGGTAGAGCGGGGTGCAGTCAGTGGCCGCAGTGCCGCTGCCTACGGCTTCAATACTATGGGAACTGCCTGCCGCTGAGCACGTGCCCAAGTAGTGGCAGCCCGTGACGGTGCCTTCGTTTTTGCCGGCAACGCCGCCCTTTTCAGCATTCAGGCCACCCGTGATGGAGAGCAGGCTCTGGCACCCCGTGATGCTGCCGCCGCTATTCACCAGCAGGGCTATGCCGCCTACGCGGGCTGTATTGCTCGCTTCCTCGCCACCGCTGATGGTCACCTTGCCCTGCAGGGTGAGGTTCTGCACCGTGCCGCCCAGACGGTAGAAGAAGCCGGCCTCGTCAGTGCCGTTGATGTCGATGCCGCTGATGGTCTTTCCCTTGCCGTCGAAGGTGCCGTTGAAGTCGGCAGGTATGCCGTTGAAGTAGTGGCCGCTGAGGTCGATGTCGCGGCCCAGCTCGAAGTACTTGCCAGCGAAGGTCTCACCGCCGCGGGTCCTCATGGCCAGCAGGTTCAGGCCTGAAGCGTCGCTGATGACGTAGGGCGTCGTCCCAGTAGTAGGCATAGTCAATACCTGTCTGCGCACTCACGGTCACGTCTTTTGCGGGCATACTGAACTTGTTGCCGTCGATAAGCTCGCCGTTCACGGTATAGCTCAATTGCTTTCCGGCAGGCACCGTGCCGCTGTAGCTGAGTTCTACGGTGGTGCCCTCGGCGTAGTAGTCGGTGTCGCCATTGGTCTTGGTCTCTGGTGTGCTGGTGCTGATATTTTCGCCCAGGGTCAGGGTCTGCAAGGCGCGCACACGGTCGCCCTCGTTGTTTCTCGCCCCCTCAACCCCGAAGGTGACATTGCGGTAGTAGCAGTTCTCGATAGTATTTGAGCTTCCAGCATAGCCCACCACAGCACCGACACGCGTCAGGCCAGTGATGGTGGCATCGCTGACGATGATGTTTCTGAGTGTCCCATTTACAACCGCGCCGAAGAG
>CADBHI010000013.1 GCA_902794405.1 uncultured Prevotellaceae bacterium | reverse complement strand
AGGGGCAATGTTCAGATCTTATAACATTCTCTATGCATGGTATTATTTCGGAGCTAAACGCCCAGAAGCATACGTCAAAAGCATTGAAACCCGGCACATAAAAGAGTACATCAAGAATAAGCTACTTGAATGCAAAGAAGAATAAACAATTTGTGAAATGGAAGAAATGGTCGCACCGTTTCTTCCATTTCTCGTTTTTATTCCTTACCTTCGCAGCCGAAAAAGAATGTCGAACAATTAAAAACAAAAAGATGATGAAAAGATTAGCGATTCTATTTGTGTTCTGCGGAATGATGATGACCGCAATGGCTGACTGGACTTACGGCACAGCCTACTTCAAGGGAAGCCAACCCTCCAACTGCCTCTCCCATGGAAAAGTGATGATCTGGTATAACGGCTCACTCACCCAGAAAGGACTTGAGGGTGGAGTGGAAATCTGGGAGGGCACCGGAGACATCTGCGTTGTCTATCCCAAGAACTATGACGGTCCACAGATGCGTTTCACCTCGACAGGTGGCACAGTCCAGACGCAGACGCTGAAATAAAAAATGTGAAAAAACAGCCCACAATGAATGTAGTTTGCTAAATTATTCTTATATTTACAACGTGGCGGAAAATCCGTCGCAGACATAGTAGGAAGCGTATAGCTTTCATCTGTACCGAAAAGTCTGGTAAACTTTAACGTAAAGCAGATGTTGAGTGAACACGTTCCCTCCTTGGTTGGAATATTCTTTGTGTAGCCATTATTGGCCCACATCCAGTATATTCTCCAAGGGTGTGGGCTGTTTCTTATATCTCTTTACAGGTTTTACCAGAGCCTTCGGTAGGATAGACTGAAAGGCTCACACTTCTTCTGTCGTTTAAATAATTAATAACTAAAAGTATTATTCAACATGGAATCAGAAACAACTCGTAGTTTGAGTAAGGGGAAAAAAGTAGCCCTTTGGTTCGCTTTAGTATGGTTACTTTTTTGCTTTTTGGGCGGAATTATTGACAGTTGGTATCTACTAATTGTTGTATGCATAGCTTTAATGGCAGCTATCTTCTGCTTATTTATGAGGCAACTTGATGTAAAATACGGATGGGCAGTTTTTGCCACATCACTCATCCTTCCTTTTGTAATCATTGGCGTAATGGCAAATTCAGATGAAAACACGGCCGAGCAAACAGTGGAGGAAAAGGCAGAGCCTAATACTACTGACAAATCTGGAAGCACAAAAGAACCCTCAAAGGATAAGAGCGAAAAAGAAAAAGAAGAACCCAAATTGTCACCAAAAGAACAAGCAGTAGCAAATGCTGGCTACAAGAAAGGATCAATGTATGGTATGGCCGGAGCAAGTAATGAAGAATTCTCTAATATGCTTGACTTAGCCGATTATGTTGATGGCATGGATGATAAAGTAACCGAAATGTTTGAGCAAATGGCCGGTAATGAGTACGACAGGGAATATCATGCACCTACCAATGCAGAAGAAAAGAAACTAAAGAAAATCTACATCGAGCATTTCATTGAAGCCATGAATGGCACGATGGATACGATGGACAATTTGGAGAAATTAGGTGGAAGACACAAGTGACAATCTGTAGAATTGTATCATAAAAGCACGAACTTTCATAAAAACGCGACTGAAAATGAAAGATATCAAGTGCCGAAACGGCTAAAATCAAGAAAAAAATAGTACTTTTGCAAAAAATACGGCTCACATTGAACGTTATTTGCTAAATAATTCTTATCTTTGTACCGTCGTACTGCAAAGACGACATACATAATTGAAGAAGCGTTTAGCGCTGTTCCATCCGTTGAATCTGGACAATTCGCCGAATATTGGAATAGTAAGAAACGCTCTTCCTGCGATGGATTGTATACCTATGTATATATACCGTCAAGGGTGTGAGCTGTTTTTCTATATTCATATTCAGGCTGTCCAGAGCCAAACGGAGAGTATAGTACTAATTGGCTCACACTTCTTTGTATGTATAAACCTAAAACAATGGAAAAAGCCTGTAACTGAGCCTTGGCAGGGATTGATATTTTTATTATGGTCTTTTGGGGACTCCTTTCGACAGCATTTTCATGCTTTATTTATGGAATCATAATAACTGCGGCTATTATGGCGATACTATATGGTGTGCTGAAAGCTATTAGTAGCGGCATCGTACGTTCTGTTCCATTTTACGTTACTGGTGTCATTTTGGCAATACTACTTATTATACAATGTACATTATTAGTGGGTGCCGTAAAAGCAAAAGGATTTGCCGAACCAGTCCAAATCCTTCTCAATCAGCAGCTTGAGGGTCAACAAGGCGTAATTGGAGCGAAAGACAGTCAGGCTATTCTTGATTCAATCATAGACAATTTCCCTATTATTGGTACTTACATAGATGTAGCAGATTTCTCAGGACATGATATTTCTGAGATGGGGCAATTAATGTATGATACCATGACTGATTATCTTAACACTTATATTTGGCATCGAGTGTTATGGATAATTGGGATTATTGTAGTTGCATGTGTAATTGCTGTTTGCTTTGAAAAGAAAGAGTATGTTCCTATAAGCAGTGAAGACGAAATCAATATATATCCCGAGTATTAACAACAAGATATAAAGATAAGATATTATGGAGAATCACATTATTATTGGATTAGGCGGAACAGGAGGTCGTGTACTTGCTGCATTCCGGAAACTTATGTTTGAGAAGTTTAATGGAGATGTCAAGCCAAAAGACATGTGGATTGATTATCTCTACATGGACTCGAGTGAGCAAGACTTGAAAATGAAGGATCCTGCACAATGGAGTATTATGGGTAAGAATATTGCTCTTGATGCAGATTCTGTCATCAAGATTCCAGCAGCAAATCTACGTGACTATGTAGACAACAGAGGCCGTTTTAAATATTTGGCTCCATGGTTAGGTGATAGCGCAGACTGGAAGAATATAATCAATGACCCTAAAATTAGCGAAGGCGCTGCTGGCCAAAAGCGTCGTCTTGGTCGTCTTCTTTTTGCCAATGGTTCTCCCGAGTTTAACAAAATGGTTGGAGTGAAAGCTCGCAAACTGAGTCAGAATCCTGACGGGAAAAAGATAACATATCATGTCATCGCTGGCCTTGCGGGTGGAACAGGATCAGGAAGTATTATTGATGTAGTTGCGCAGTTGAGAAATCAATTTAAAGATCAAATAAATAACAAAATTATTCTTTATTTGCTACTCCCAGAAGAACATCCCAATCCAGAATGGGCTTCTACCAATAACTATCAACCCAATGGTTATGTTGCATTAACAGAGTTAAGTGCTATGGATATGGGAGCTTTCAAACCTTGGAATGTTAGCGAGCGTGACTATGAAGTTGAAAGGTTGAATTTAGAACTGCCGTTTTATTCTGCCTATCTTGTTACAGACAGTAATAGAGCTGATGTCCGTTTTGACGTAGGTAAAGTAATTCCAGCTACTATAGCAGAGTTAATTTATCAGAAAACCGTGGGTGTAGCATTAAGCGACAGAAAAATTGGTGAGGGTGGTACGGAGAGTGCATCACACTTCTTCAATGATGTGGAAAAAGGAGAAAATCCCAATTATTCAGATTATGACACTCCACATTGCTTCAAATTCAACGGTTTTGGCATTAAACGCCTGGCAATTCCTGAACAGGAAATAAAAGAATTTTTTGGCTATACATTTGCGAATCAAACTGTGTTAAAGATGATGTTTAACAATTTGTCTAAAGAAACAGGCTTTGTTGCCGAACCTTCTGTAGACGATGATTATGCTTTCGTAACTAAGCCAGAGCAGAAAAAGAAATGGAATATTACCAGAGACCATCTCTGTTTGTCTCATCCGATATTACCAGAACATATTAAAGAAGGATGGAAACCAATCAATGATGAGTTTGGAGTGGTTGATGACTTCCGTAGGAAAGTGCTTGCTGATGGTACTCTTAAGCATTCTGACAAGATGATTGCAATTAGGAATTTGACCAAGCGATACTTTGACAAGGATTTCCGACCTATTGCTGAAGTTGGTCAAAATGGTGTATCCATATTCTACGACAAAAAAGCCAAATTTGGGCGTGAAGCAATTGTTTCGAAGATTATTGAAAAAATAAATGAAGATTTGCTACAGATGTGGTCGAGTGGTGATAAATCTTTAGCTCAGCTTAGTGGAATTACCAAGACACTTCTCACATACTTTGATGAAGAAAAGGAAGCACTAACACGATTGGCAGCTACAGCAGATGACGAGAGCAAAAAGCGAGATGCCATTATGGAAGACCTCAACAAGAAATGGTGTACTATGGGTACATTAACTAAGGGATTTTCCAATATGGGATTGAGCAATAGTAAGGATGAAATAGCTGCTAACTATACGAAGGCAGTCAAGGAGAAATATATCTTCATGACATGGAGACTCAGCTATGATTTTGCTAAATTGCTGTTAGATGACCTTACAAAAGGCATACAAGTAACAAAAGGCGATATTGATTCTACATTGACTCAGTTCCAGAATGCACAGGAAACCCTATTTGGAGCCTTCAATAGCAGATGTATGGTCGAGAGTGAAGAAAAGCAAAGCCTCAAGGGCGTTGTTATTAAAAACTACGACCCCAATAAGGTTCACGTTATTATGAAGGGGGCTGTTGCTAACGAACGTGATAACAAAGAACGAATCAGGCTAATGACGGCTTCTTTGTTAGGAGTGTTAAATCCTGAAAAGAGAAACTTCCGAGAAGTAGCCGATAAATTGAAAGCAGGCACTATCATCAGTAAGTTAGAAGAAGTCGGACAAGAGCAAGCAAACAATTTCTTTGCCAATGAGGTTGGTAATGATTATATCCCTGGCTACGAGAAACTGATAGGAGTAAACATAATTCAGAAACTCCATGATGAATTCAGCGGAAACCCTGAAGGCCTTAAAGAAAAGTTAAACAGGCTAGTAAGACATGCTGCCATAACAAATGTACACCGCAGTGTTGAGGTGAACAATGGACCCAAAATCAAATCGAGTATGTTTGTCATCTTACCTGACTATGATCAAGATACTGCATTCCTTCAGGATGTTGAAGACACTATAAAAAGTTTAACTAAAGAAGGGCAGATTAAAGTTTCTCGTGGTGGTAATTCCAATGAGATTGTCGTTATTAATCTGGAAACGAATCTCACTCCACGATATCTTGAAGCAGTTCACACTCTTAAAGTTAGCTACGACAGACTTATGTCATCTCACCAAGGAAAGGTCGCCCGTTTTGAGACACAGCTTGAAGATTATGAGGGATTCGCACCTATGAATGTTGAAGAATGTGTTAAAATGAACAAACTTCCTTCACTTTACAAGCCTACAGATAAAGAACAAGAGGAGGTAGATCAATTGAGGGCAAAGTTGAATGGCAGTGCAAATGCTACTCAACAAGGTGCTCAGGCTTTTAGTGGTATGAATTCGAATATGAATATAGGTCCAGGAACACCTCCCCCACCTCCTGGTATGTCTCAGTATTATGTTTATGCCAATAGCCAGCAAAGCGGACCGTTTACGATACCACAACTCCAGCAAATGGTGATGCAAGGAATTATGACCAAGCAAACCTATGTATGGAAGAATGGGATGTCTGGATGGGAACTTGCTTGTAATGTGTCAGAACTGGGAATGTTGTTCGTGACGAATACGCCTCCACCACCTCCTCCAATGATGTAATTACAACCAGATAATTCATAATAACAAAAATACAAAAAGTACTATGGAAAGAAAAGGTATATGCAGAAATGTCGGTGCGTGTAGCATGGCAAACAAAGTTCAGATTATCACAGACGATGATGCTGAATTCATTTGTAGTGAGTGTGAAAGCGAACTTGAAAAAGTAGTGGAGAAAGCCGCTGGAGGCGATGACGAAGAACTAAAAAAGAAGAGACAAAAAAGGCTTATTTCTATTGGTGTTATATCCATCATCCTCCTTGCTATCATTGGAGGTATCATTGCTATGAGTGGTAGCGGAGAAGAAACTCCGAAACAGGAACCTGTGACGGTTGCTCCTGTGGATAGCGACAGCATCAAGGCTGCACAGATAGCGGCTGAGAATCAGCGGCTGAAGGACAGTCTGGCTGCTGTGGAGGCTGCAAAGGCAGAAAAGAAGGAGGCTCCTGTCAAGGAGACACAGCCTGCTCCAGCTCCGAAGCCTGTTCCAAAGGCAGGCTCGAAGAATCTTGGTTATGCCACCTTCAAGGGCACTTGGCCTAACGACGTGAATGGCCGGATGGTATTTAGCAGTTCTCACGTCATCGACAGCAAGGATCCCAAGAAACGCGTGGCTGAGGCTGGCGACTATGTGATTGGTGAATGGGCAGACGGGCATCTGGTACAAGGCATCTGGTATGGTGCCGACAATCAGGTGAAGGGTAGCGTGATTATTGGAAGATGATTCGACTACTGGTTGTCATAATGCTGATGACGATGGGCTGTATATCGGCCTCATCTCAGGGTCTGAAATTGTTCAGCCCTGAGGTGAAGGCTGCTGCCTCAAAGCCTCAAGTGGTTGTGATGGACTTTCTTGAACGTTATTTCAGCCAGTTGTCTTCACTGAAAGAGACCTCTGTGCAGACAAAGATGGCAGATGATAAGGTTTATTTCCGAAAGGGTCGCCCATCCGAACTCTCTCAGGTTTGTGACACCATGCCCTTCTCTCTCAATCTTCATGACCGCTATTACGAAGTCAGTTGGATGAAGGCTGAAAGTCCTTTCATCACCATTGTATTCCCTGCTCAGTACGACCTATTGTTAGGGATGCAGAAAGATGAGGCCTTAAAGCATTTCAAGGACATGATTGTAGCAGCTCCGCAACGGACAGACTCGATGGGCACTCCGTCAGAATTGGTGCAGATAGACAGCATGGTATATAAGACACCAGGCGACAGTCTCGAACTGGGCAGTCTTACTGATGCCTTATATTATAATAAGGTGCGTGAGACCTACCTGCCTGTATTCGGTAAGGAGCGTCTGGACTATTCTGCAGCCAACCTCTTTCATGGTCTCATTTCTGGTGCTGACTATCGTATGTATGTTGAGCAGTCTGTCTATGGCATGACCACCATCAACTATACCATTCAGCTCAGTCAGTGGCTCAACTACTGTGCAGAGTGGGGGATGAAGGTGTTCTTTGCTGTAGAGGAACAGCGGGAGGACGGAATTCTGGCTCTTGTCATCGCCCAGAACAAGGCACTTGGCTGTCATCATCTGCTTTCCGTTGTCATTCCTGATAAGTTTGTAACGGATCAGAATGCTGTGCTGAAGGTGAGGATGACACCCTTTATCCCCATTCACAATGTGAAGGATTTGTATCAGAAGGAATCAACAACACATAAAAAGATAAAATGGCAATGAAACGATTGTTTATAGGAATATTACTCGCTATATGTCTGCCCCTCTCCTGTTTTGCGCAGACAGCAGCGGATGTGGCAAAGAGCATCAACAAGGTGAAGCGCGATACGATGTATATCTATGCTGAATCTACCACGAAAGATCTCAGCGAAGCATACGCCAATGCCCGTGCTATCCTTGAGATGAAGGTCGGAGAGTGGGTTCGGGGCCAACATCCTGATGAAGGTATAGAGGTGTGTATTGTCAAGGCCAAGGAGCATTTCTTGCAACTTGACACTCGTAGAGGCGAACTTTATCGCGCTTTTGTCTATGTCAGGAAGAGCGACATCATGCCTGTTGCTGACAAGAGTGAGGTAACGGTGTTGGATGTCTCTCCTGTGAAACGCCCCGACAGCATTGAGCCAGCCCCAGCCATTATTGTGACAGAAGAGAAACCTGCCGAGGCAGACGCTCCTGCTTTGGAGTTGACACCTGAGGAGAAACAGATGAAACTGGTGAGAAGTTTCTACGATGTGGAGCCATATATCAAGGGACTAAAGAGTAAGGGCAAATTGGTCAACTTTGGCAAATACGCCACGATGCCCGAAGGCGAGGATTGTCATCTGTTCGTCTATGACAAACAGGGTAATATCTCCGCTCTGCTTCGCAAGACGGGATCAGCCCAGTATAACCTGAATACGCTTAAAGAGGACAACGTAAAGAATTATAAGAACTGTGGAGCCATCTGGTTCCAACTAAAATGATAGAAGTATGAGAAAACTATTATTACTTGTGGCTTTGCTTTCCGCAATAGTAGTCAAAGCAGAAGATGTCAGCTTTACTGTTTCTGATGGTATCGACAATGCTGCTGTCAAGTCAAAGATAGAGAGCAGCGTTAGTCGTATGCTGACAGAAATCAACAATGCACAGGATGCAGGGCGCAGCCTGAACTTCTCCGCGATGGGAAATATCGGAAGTCGTGTACAGCAGTCGATGGCGATGCTTTGGGAGAACTGTCCGTTTGAGTGTACTGATGCGGAAATCATAGAGCATTGCATCACAACAGGTACAGGCTATCAAGTCCGAAACATTCCCCTGATGATGAAGCCGACAGGCGAACGTGAGTTTGGTGAGGATGAATATCAGGAGGCTGTCATCAGTTTCGACCGTCAGGGTAATGTGGAGAGTTTCTACCTCAGTATCTCCATGAACCTCTACATGAATGTCATCAAGGCCAATATGGAGTTGACAGACCTCCGTCGCCGTCAGTTGATACTCGACTATGTAGAGCAGTTCCGTACTGCCTATAATCAGAAGGACATCAATTTTCTCAATCAAGTGTTCAGCGACGACGCCCTGATAATCACCGGTAAGGTCATCACTACCAAGCACGCCGAAGGCTTCACCTCTCAGAAAATACAATACAACAAGCAGTCAAAGGAGCAGTATATCAAGAACCTCCGTGGCGTCTTTGCCCGTAATAGCTATATCAAGGTGACATTCGATGAGATTGAAGTGATGCGCCACCCTGTCAATCCTAATTTCTATGGTGTCACCCTCCTGCAAGGTTGGACTAGTGGCCGCTATCATGATGATGGCTACCTCTTCCTCCTTTGGGACTTTACCAACGAGAATGCCCCTCAAATCCACGTCCGCACCTGGCAGCCCGACAAAATCGGTGGCAAACCACTGCCCAAAGACGAAGTGTTCAGTTTAAGTGATTTTGATATTTAATAGTGAAAACGATGAAAAGAATATCTTTATGCCTTTTTATGATTTGTGCATTTACGGCGCTGTATGCACAGAATCTTACTGTAAAATCTGTCAATCTTAGGCCTCAAGATGCACGTGCCGCATCGAAGCCACGCAACGACGCCAACGGAAAGAAGTGTGCTATAATCCGCGTTGGAGTGGTAGGCGTAAATGACCTTCAATTCCCTGATGCTGTTGGCGACGTTGAACATACATTGAGTGAATATGTGGTCTACGTACCTGAAGGACAGAAAGTGCTGCATTATAATAAGGCAGGTAAGAAGTTAGGTGTAATCAATTTTGATGATTATGGGCTAGAGATTAATTCTCTTGCTTCCTATGACGTCATTTTCGAGTCGGATAATCATCTGCGTTCTGCCATATTTACAGTACAGCCAAAGGATGCGCGACTTGTATTTGATGGCAAGAATGTGAGTGTCAACGAAAATGGAATAGCCATGATCAACATGCCGGTAGGTGACTATTCCTATCAGGTCACAGCTGAGGGCTATGAGAAACAAGATGGTACAGTGTCATTGAAAGAAGATGAAATCTCGACAGTAACAAATATAACTCTGCAAGAAGTTCTTTATCCGGTAACTATTCACGTCATGCCAGAGGATGCAACAGTCTTTATTGATAACATTCCATATTCAAAAGAGAATCGTCAAGACCTTAAACTTTCTGGTGGTAAGCATTCTATTCGCGTAACTGCAAAAAACTACGAGGATGATGAAAGGATTATAGAAGTTAAGAATACAGCTCTTCCGCCTTTTTATTTTGCTTTGAAAGAGAATAAGCAGGAAGTCATCAAACATAAGGAAGAAAGAACAAGGACGAGAACTTCAGTCAGAGGAGCTGCGTATTACACACTTTCAGGTGAGCTATATGACAAAATGAAGTACAACGGCTTTGACTATGGCGGAAAGATAGGACTTCATTTTCTTCAGCCCTTCGCTGGAATTCTGGCTTTCAAATTAGGCGTTGAAGGTGGTATTATGCATCTAAATAAGGATGTAAAATTTGATTTGAATAAGAATCTGAATGATTCTACCTCCAGTTCTGGATTAGTAGAAGTTCCTGTTCAGTTTGGTGTTGGTCTACCGTTTGGAATGTACAACCGTCATTACTTCTCAATTCTGGCGGGTGGCTATTATCGTTGGGCTTGGGTTCGTACTAATGAAATAATAGGGTATGATTCTGAAAAAAATGAAGATAAATTCGCCCACGAACCTGTTCACGACTATGGCCTTCGCGTCTCTGCCATGGTTGACTTCTCTTTCATAGGAGTTGGGGCTGAGTATAGTAGGAGTTTAAATAACCGTGGGCAATACTTCGGTGTGAAAATTGCCTATAAAATGAGGTTTGGTAATACTGCTAAATATTGAATATGAAAAAGAAAAAAATTCTTTCTTCAATCATTTGCTGCATGTTTACTCTATTTGCTGCAAATGCTCAAAATATCGTAATTAAAAATGTCGCGTTGCAGCCATCAGATCAGACGGCTGTAAAATATCCGTGTCTTGACGTCAATAATGATACATGTGCTTTAATTAAAATTAAAACAGACAATCTGGAGGGCATACAGTTTACTAATCATAATCAGTATATCAAGGCAAACTACGCTGATGGTATTTATCTTGTCTATGTTCCTGCATTAAGCCGAAAACTGGATTTTCAGCATAAAGACTTTATGCCTGTACAGCTTGACATGGGGAATTACGGATATAAAAAACTCCGTAAAGGGAAGACGTACTTGGTAGTTCTTGATGCTCCAAAGCTTAACGCCTTGAAAAGTTCTGTCATATTCAAGGTAGAACCAAAGTCTGCACTAGTGACATTTGATAACCGTAATATGTCACCTTCAACTACTGGCATTTATGAAATACCTGTTAATGAGGGGAATCATTCCTATGTCATAATGAAGGACAACTACAAGACTCAAAGTGGTACCCTCTCTATAGGAAAAACGGAAGTGAAAACACTTTCTTTAAGGCTTTTGCCTATCACCCATGAGGTGTTGATTGTATGTAATATTGATAAGGCACGAGTGTATGTAGATAATGTGGACTATGGTAAAATCGGGAAGATCTTTCTTCCTCAGGGGCATCATACGATACGTGTTCATGCAGATGGCTATGTCGATTCAGAAAAAGATGTGAATATTACAACTTCTATGGAACAACTCTCTTTTAGTTTGAAAGAGAATAAGCGTGTGAAGCACATCCATGCAACACCTGTGACCATTATCTCAAAATCATCAACAGTTTATAAGAATAACAAGCAGATTAAGGAGTGGTCGAATGGCAAACCAGTTATGTTTATGCCAGGTAAATACCTGATCTCGGATGATGAAGGGAATACGAAGAAGATTGTTGTTGGAACAGAGCCAATGGAAGTGAGACTGTGACTATTGACATTTTTCAGATTCCAGTCTAATATGTAATCAGATAAGAATGGATGCTAACTGATGCCTAATGATGAAGTGCTTAGTTTAAGTGATTTTGATATTTAACTAAAGATAGAATAACTATGGTTAATAAAATAGAACATCATGTATTTGAACAAGCGCAAATTGATAAATTAAGTAACATTACTGAGAAATCTATCTTTTTGGCTTTGGAAGAGAAAGAACTTACAAATAAAGTGGATTTCGATTTCCATCAAAAGATAAATAATGTCCTTTTCAATAAAGGGAAAAAGCATGACGTAGATTTGGTTATGACCTCACGGACAGGAGATAAATTGTATGTAGAAATAAAAGGGCAAATGACATATCTTGAAGTAAACAAGTTGAAATATCTCTTAGGATTAAGGCGGAATTTCTACATTATGCAACTGACAGAAATAGATTGGATTACCCCTTTTGAACAAACTCATTATCCTAGCAAATTTCAGAAATCTAAGCATGATTTTGAAGTTCAAATTGACGAGCTTGTTGATTTTGTAAAGGGTGAAGTGTCTGGGAATGAATTAAGAAGCAGATCTATAGAAAGACTTAATAATTTTATAGAGTATAGAAGTCATGATGTAGATAGGTGGAAACAATCTTAAAAATAAAAAGGGGTATGAAAAAATATATAATTTCTCTATTATTGTTGTATTGCTTTGAACTCTTTGCCCAAGACATAGAGGTGAAGAAGTTTGAGCCGTTGGATAAAGACCAGACGGCGGTGACAAGTCCGAGGAAGGATATAAACGGCGAGTTTGAGGGCAATGTGATGGGCGATGTTCAGTTTACGGGCAGCGAGTATTTGGTGTATATGCCTAACGGTTCGAAACGATTAGGTATAAAGCATCCAGACTACCTACCTACGACTATTGTCTTTGCAGACTATGGTACAAAGAAGATTGCTTCGTCATCCACTTATGAACTGAAAGTGAAAACAAACAAGAAGAAGGCAAAGGTTGACAACAGCAAGAAAGGAATGGCTGTGTTCAACATCAAGCCCTCGAATGCCATGCTGCTGATAGACGGTCAGATTGCCGACGGCTCTGGTGGCGCCTATACTCTGTCATTGCCTTACGGAACTCACTACTATACGGTAAAGTTGAAGGACTTTAGCATTAACAACCAGTCTGTGCAGATAGACAAGAATGCCAAAAACATCAATGTGGATTTGACGGAATTCTTTGCCAAAGTGGATGTATCATGTAAAACTGAAGATGCAGATATCCTGATAAACAACGAACAGAAAGGAGTTGGTAAGTGGGGAGGCATGATGATTCCAGGCAAATACACCATTGAGGCCCAAAAGGATGGTTGCCATCCGCAAAGCAGACAGGTAGAACTGAAGGACAATGATACAATCAAAGTTGAATTTACCGCATTAAAAACTATTACGGGCAGTCTTCGTTTAGATTATGAGCCAGCAGGTGCAGATGTGCTGCTGAATGGCAAGAAGGTTGGTGTGACTCCGTTAGTGCTGAAAGAGTTGCCTGTAGGCGATTATCAATTAGAAATATGGAAGGAGTACTATGTGAAGGAGTTCGCCACTGTGAAGATTGCAGAAGACCAAGAGTGGACGGAAAGTGGAGAGCTGAAACTGACGCAGTTTGGAGAATTGGTTGCAAATGAAACCGAACATAAAGGGATGATATGGTCCTTGGCTGATTATTATAGATTTGGTGCATGTGAAGGAGGAAGAGGAGCTCATTACACATGCTCTAAAGACACTTTCGTCGTGTCATTAGATCCTGTAAAGGCGATATACTGGTATAAGAAAAAAATGAAAGAAGGTAGTGATTATGAAAGCGGGGAGGCAAAGGCGGCATTAGGCCCTTGCTATCCATCAATGACAAGTGATGAAGAACTGTCTTTCTGTTGGGCAAAAAATGCAGTAGAGGAGTTGCAACAATGCAAAGATTGTTGGGATTGTAAGTATGAATCGATGTTAGTAATGTATAATGGTTGCCCGTATGCCGCATTGGCTTGGCATTACTTTTATGGCATAGGTTGTGAGAAAAATATACAAAAGGCAAAAGAACTTATTAAATATGCTTGCACAAAAGAAGGAGAATATGCATATCCAGCTTTTATTGAACTTATTAAGGATATGGGGCTTGACTCTGTATTAAGATTTAATCCGAAATTGACAGAATAAGAACTATGTTGAAGAGAAGATATTTGTTACTGTTATTAACAATAATGTCATTTGGTATTTCCTTTTCCCAAGGATTCAAGGTTAAGGGTTTCCAGAAGAATATCAACGACGGATCTGCATTCCGTGCACCGATGGATGCAGATGGACATCCTTGTGGACTGATAAAAGTAAGAACAGACAATGCAGGATTGAAGTTTAAAGGCAATATTGTCGGGGAGGTTGAAAATAAAACGAATGAGTATTGGGTGTTCATGGCTCCAGGAAGCAGGCAACTGAATATCTTGCATCCTAATTTTTTACCCATGTCCGTTGATTTTGATGCATACGGAATTGGTGAGGTATCTTCTAAGGCAACCTACATCTTGACATTAAGTGAGCAGAAATACAATAAGGAGAAGTCTGGACTGGTGACAACGGTAAAGCCTGAAACAGCGGCACTTTATATTGATGATGTCTTCATTGAGAACCTTAGCGGCAACGGTCTTTATCAGCTCTATTTGCCAAAAGGAGAGCATGTTTGTCGTATAGAGCAGAAAGGATACCGTCCTAATGTGCAGGTGATGACTACTGGCAAAGGAACGCAAAATCTGAATGTGGAATTAGAATCGGTAATGGCTGAGTTGGAGGTGAAGTGTAAGACTGGTACAGCTGAGATCTATGTCGATAGAGAACTGAAGGGGAATGGTTCCTGGAAAGGACCAATAATTGCCGGTGAACATCAGATAGAGGCAAGACAACAGAATTTTGAATCCAATATTCAAACCATTTCAATATCTGAGAAAGAGAGCCGTACTTTTGTCATTCCAGAGTTGAAACGCTCTATGGGGAAACTAATTGTTAAAACTATGCCGAGCAATTTACCAGTAATAGTTGATGGAAAAACAGTAGGCACGAGTCCTTGTACAATTGAGGTGGAGTCAGGAAAGCATTATGTAAGTTGTAGCTCTTATGGTCTTGTCCCTTTTCGTTCTGACGTTGAAGTAAATGGTAATGACGTTAAAGCAATATCTTTTACGATGGAGTATGACAAAGAAAACTGGCGAATGGAACAATACAAAAAAGCTTATAATGGGGAGATGGAGGCAATAAAAGATCTTGCGGAAACGATAATAGGATGGATATATAGAGGCTCCAGTAGAAATCTATTACAAGATTCAAAAGAGAGTGTTTTTTGGTTGGAACGTTATTCACGCCCAGAAGAATTGTTAGATTTCGAAGGGTGGATAAGTGCATATTGTTTGGTGGGTAATCCTGAAAAAGCACTACAGATATATTATCCAATAAAGAATAAAGAAGAGAATCGAGGTCGCCTGCTCTTATTTGAATCATATATGGCAGATATTGGAAATGCATTTTTGAAGCAAAAAAAGTATGATAAAGCTATCCAATGCTTTGAAAAAGCAGAAAAATACGGCTATGAAGGTTTGGGCGACTGTTACAGGGCAAAAGGCAATATACAACTTTCTGCAAGTTACTATCGCAAGTGCCTGAACTTAGACGATTATGATGGTAAGAATAGAGTTGAGAAGAAATTGAAGGATTTAAGACAATGATTATGGTATACAATCGTAGAATTGAATTATGTAACAAGTCTAGTCAAATAGCCTTGTCAATAGTAGTATTTATATTCTATTCTGTTTCTTTTTCATGCTCTTCTTTTGGGAAGCAAGATCCTCTTCGTCAGCAAGAAGAATTGACAGAGGACATTCGTTTACATCACCAGGAATATACCACTGCTGACTGGAAGGAGGCTTATGCCAGATATGAGCAGATAGCGGCTGAGATGGAGAAATATCAGTATTCAAAGGAAGAAGCAGAGATGATAGGCAAAATGGAAGGAGAGTGTGTTGGTTATTTCATGAAGAGTGCCGTTAAATCATTAGATGGCTTGGAGAGTGAGATAAAGGGTTTCTTTGATGGGTTAGAAGATGTGGTGAAATAAAAAGTGAAATATGAAGAGAACGTTATTGCTGATTGCTGCCATGCTAATGATGTGCATGGCAGGTAACTCACAGGACTTGCGGAATAGTTCAAATATGCTCATTGGTAAGATTGAGTCAGATGGTATTGTGCGTGACCAAACTAACGTGATGATTGGGAAGATTCGTTCGGATGGTAACATAGCGAACCGGAACAACATGACAGTGGGGAAGATTGAAAAAGACGGTTCTATAAGAGACCGATCGAACATGAAGATAGGGAAGGTTGATAGTAATGGTGAAGTGAAGGACAGTAACAATATGCAGATAGGACGGGTAAAAGCCGATGGAACGGTTGTTGACCGCAATAATATGACTATCGGCTATGCTAAAGGCATTCCGACGACTTATGCTGCCGTGTTTTTCTTCTTCAAACTATTTGAATAAAAGAGTGATAGTCATATTTGGAAATAAGTAATAAAAAAGTTATGAATATAGTAAAATCAGGAGAACAGTCACAACTGATTGTGCCAGAGAGTGTTTTGCCAAAAGTAATGAATATCATAAACGGCTATAATAAGAAAGCTGCGAAATGGGGTTATGAGCTATTGACATACAATGCCAGCAATCACACTATTTCGGGCAAGTTCACGCCTAAGGATGATTCAATTGGAGGTTTTATGAAGCAAATGAAAGATGCCTATAAGAATGGTGATTTAGGTGAAGAGTGGAAGAAAATACTCAAACTGTGCGGCAAAGATTAGACATACTCTTTTTATGCGACGATTGAAGATTATGTCTGACGACGTGCCGATGGCATGTGGGGATGTTTTTGGAATAAATGACATGCTGGACAGACTGAAGGAGTTTTGCAGGGCACAGGGGATAGAGGTGCCTATCATGAGATTGATAGAGGTGGATGGTGTCCTCATACCATACGCCGTGCCGCTGCATTTAATGAGGAATGACCAGATGTGTCAGTATGATGTAGAGGTTGTTTTCTTGTTGGTTGATTTTCCCGACAAAGAGGACAGGGAGGCGGAAGCGTGTCGGTTGAGGGTGATGGCAGAGGAATTCGAAATGCCTTGCCTGCTGACGACGAGGGCGGCTTTCTCGCCTCGGCAGGATAGCTTCTACAAGAATCTGGGTTTCATGAAGATGCCTGTCACATGGTCGGACGAGGCGCAACGTGACTACGAGGTGTATGTGTATGGCAATATGGTGATGGATTCCTTCGCATACGTGATGGAGCAGGTGGAGTATATAGGAAAGGAGATAGTTTATAGGTAATGTCTATGAATACATTTGAGGAACTGACACTGGCGATGGATGGGTGTGTGGAACGAGTGAAAAGGGGGCAGACGTCTGACATGGGGGAGGACTATGTGCAGTATGAGAACGTTGTTGGCGACACTTTTGAGTGGGTAAGAGTGATGCGGCGGAAGATGAAGTGCTGGCGCGAGCCTGACGGAGCATTGTATGCGAAGGATAGCATCGGCTCGCTTTGGTTGGTGCGCACTCCCGATGTGGAAAGCTACCGCGCCATTCATGGTACCGAATTCGTAGCTTTCAGCGCGTTGGATGACAGCCCTCGGCTGAAGGTGCTGGAGGTCCCCAGCTGTTATCATGGCGTGACACTTCTACGAAAAGATTTGAAGGGACGTGCCAAGGTGTATGTCTATCCCAACGGCAATGGGGGAGGAGCGCAAACCACGGCGCCAGCCCCCAAAAACCATCCGATTGGTGAAATAGCGTGAACGCAGGGGGTGCTGATGGTAGATGACTGATGGAAGTTTGTCATCTACGAAAACGTAACTGGTAAAAAAGCAGTGGTACAACTGCATTTTCGCTGAGTTTCAGGCGCAGATTTCTGCATTTTAGTGGAGCCTAAATAAAGAATGACGACCCAGTGACACCAGTGACAGGTACCTAAATTCGATAACTATGACGACTTCAGAGAAGACGCCCATATGGCTGGAACTGAAGAAGTATGCAAGTGAGTTTGGGAAGAAATATTTTTGCAAGACTTGGCGAAATATTAATAACTAAAGAATGGCGGTGCAAAGTGGAAACGCCACTACTGGCTCGATATGGTAAGACTCTTTGAGCGCATGATGATGCCTGACTAAGAACTAAAGCAACACTTAGTGTTAAATAAATATAAATATTGGCTTTACGGGAGCTTGAATGGTTTCTAAAAGAAGAAAAAGCAGTACCTTTGCAGTCCGATTATTGGGGGAGAGGCTTAGAATCCCCCAGAGATGTTGTGTGAATAGCCCTGTCTTTGGCCAGGCAGAGTGGTTCGTGAATCAGCATTTCAAGTCATATTAAGTAGTACTGTTTTTTAGTAAATTAAAAGAAAAGAAATGAACACTTTAAGTTACAAGACGCTTTCCGTCAACAAGGAGACCGCTAAGAAGGAGTGGGTGGTCATCGACGCTACCGATCAGGTGGTGGGTCGCCTCTGCTCAAAGGTAGCCAAGCTGATTCGCGGAAAGTACAAGCCCAGCTTCACTCCTCATGTGGACTGTGGTGACAACGTCATCCTTATCAACGCCGATAAGGTGGTATTTACTGGTAAGAAAGAGACCGACAAGGTCTACACTCGTTACACGGGTTATCCTGGTGGCCAGCGTTTCAACACGCCTGCCCAGCTTCGTCAGCGCAAGGACGGTATCGACAAGATTCTGCGTCACGCTGTGAAGGGTATGCTGCCGAAGGGTCCCCTTGGCCGTTCGCTGATGAACAACCTTTATATATATGAAGGTACTGAGCATCCCCATGAGGCTCAGAAGCCCAAGGCTATTGATATTAACCAGTACAAATAAAGTTGAAAGTTAAAAGTTTAAAGTAAAAAGATTATGGAAGTAATCAACGCTATAGGTCGTCGCAAGAGCTCAGTAGCTCGTGTGTATCTCCAGGAAGGTACTGGTAAGATAACGATTAACAAGAAGGAACTCGAGACGTATTTCCCCTCTGCTATTCTGCAGTACGTGGTGAAGCAGCCGCTGAACCTGCTTGATGTGGCTGAGAAGTACGATATCAAGGTGAACCTCGACGGTGGTGGTTTCACAGGTCAGAGCCAGGCTCTTCGCATGGCTATTGCCCGTGCCCTCGTGAAGGTGAACGAAGATGACAAGAAGAAGCTGAAGGATGCTGGTTTCCTGACTCGTGACAGCCGTGAGGTTGAGCGTAAGAAGCCCGGACAGCCCAAGGCACGTCGCCGCTTCCAGTTCAGTAAGCGTTAATCTATTGGACTATTGGACAATTTCACTATTGGACAATTGGCAAGATAGGAACTGAACAGTTTAGTATCTAAACCCGCTGGACTCCTTTGGATTACCATCGGGCTGATTCTAAAAAAGAATTAAAAAAGAAAGTAAACAACAATTAAAGAACAAAGCAAAATGTCTAGAACAAATTTTGATCAGTTGCTGCAGGCTGGCTGTCACTTTGGTCACCTGAAGCGCAAGTGGAACCCCGCAATGGCTCCTTACATCTACACCGAGCGCAACGGTATCCACATTATCGACCTTCATAAGACGGTTGCCAAGATCGACGAGGCTGCCGATGCCTTGAAGCAGATTGCCAAGAGCGGCAAGAAGATTCTCTTCGTAGGTACTAAGAAACAGACTAAGGACGTGATTGCCGAGAAGGCAGCCAGCGTCAACATGCCCTACGTGATTGAACGTTGGCCGGGCGGTATGCTCACCAACTTCCCCACCATTCGTAAGGCTGTGAAGAAAATGGCCAATATTGACAAGCTGATGGCTGACGGCACTTTCGGCAACCTGTCGAAGCGCGAGCTGCTGCAGATTACCCGCCAGCGTGCCAAGCTTGAGAAGAACCTCGGTTCTATCGCCGACCTGACCCGTCTGCCCAGCGCATTGTTCGTTGTGGACGTGCTGAAGGAGCAGATTGCCGTTAAGGAAGCTAACCGTCTGGGTATCCCCGTGTTCGGTATCGTTGATACCAACTCTGAGCCCAAGAACATCGACTTCGTCATCCCCGCTAACGACGATGCCAAGGACAGCGTTGAGGCTATTCTGAACGCTTGCTGCACCGCTATTGCCGAGGGCGTTGAGGAGCGTAAGGTTGAGAAGGCCGACGAGAAGGCTGCTGATGCTCAGGACGAGGTTGAGGCTGAAGAGGTAAAGCCCAAGCGCGCTGCCCGCAAGGCTCGCAAGGACGAGGCTGCTGAGGCTCCCGCCGCTGAGGCAGAGGCTGCTGAGGCTCCCGCCGAGGAAGAGGCTCCCGCTGCTGAGTAATTAAACACAAAACGTAAATAGTAAAATAGTAAAATCGTAAAATAACAATGGCTATTTCAATAGATGATATCAAGAAGCTTCGCGCTATGACCGGCGCTGGTCTGGCTGACGTTAAGAAGGCTCTGACCGAGGCCGAGGGCGACTTCGACAAGGCTAAGGAGCTGCTCCGCGAGCGTGGCCTGGCCATCGCTGCCAAGCGTAGCGACCGTGAGACTTCAAATGGTTGTGTTCTCGTTAAGAGTGTTGACGGCTTTGCTGCCATGATCGCCCTGAAGTGCGAGACTGACTTCGTGGCCAACGGTGCCGACTTCATTGCCCTGACCCAGAACATCCTCGACGCTGCCATCGCCGCTAAGGCTCAGGACATCGAGGCTGTGAAGGCTCTCGACATTAACGGTCAGACTGCTCAGGAGGCTGTGACCCAGCGTTCGGGTATCACCGGTGAGAAGATGGAGCTCGACGGCTACCTCGTACTCGAGGGTGAGAACATCGAGGTCTACGACCACATGGGCAAGCACACCCTTTGCACCATGGTGCAGACCAACAAGGAGGCCTCTGAGGCTGGCCACAAGTTGGCAATGCAGGTGGCTGCCATGAAGCCCGTGGCTCTCGACGCCCAGAGCGTTGAGCAGAAGATTCTGGACGAGGAGTACAAGACCGCCGTTGAGAAGACCAAGCTCGAGCAGGTTGAGAAGTATGTAGAGATGAAGCTTAAGAAGGCTGGTATCAACCCCAACCTTGTTGACTCTGAGGATCACATCGAGAGCAACATGGCTAAGGGCTGGCTCACCAAGGAGCAGGCCGACGAGGCTCGCAAGCTCATTGAGACTTCAAAGGCCGAAGGTGAGGCTCAGCTGAAGATGCCGATGATTGAGAACATCGCCAAGGGTCGTGTGCAGAAGTTCCTGAAGGAGAACTGCCTCGTTGACCAGGAGTTCCAGTTCGGCGACGGCGACAAGGCTACTGTAGCCCAGTGGCTCGCCCAGCAGGACAAGGAGCTGAAGATCGTTGCTTTCAAGCGCTTCACGCTCGTTGCTGAATAATATTCGGTCATAACGATCATAAAAAAGACTCCCGCCGGACAGAGGTTTCGGCGGGAGTCTTTGTTTTGGCGTGGCGCTATTCTTTCCCTGCACACTCAGGACACAGCCCCTTGGCCATATAGTTGATGCTATGGAGCTGGTAGCCCTTGGGAAGATGAACAGTAGGAATGGGAGTCTCGGATATGCAGAAGGTGCGCTGGCACCGTTCGCAGAAGAAGTGTACATGCTGGTCGTCGTCGTGCTCATGGCCGTCGTGGCTGTGGCACAGCTCGTAGCGTACACCGTCGGCACCATCCTCGATGACATGCACCAAATGGTGCTCGCGGAACAGCGTCAAAGCCCGGAATACGCCCGACTTGTCAATGGACAGGATCTTATACTCCAATTCCGATAATGACATTGGCCGCTCAGCAGCGGCCAATGCCTTTACCACGACAATACGGTTTGCCGTTGGTTTTATTTCATGAGAAGCCAAAAGCTTCTCACACGCTTCGCTGGTCATAGCTTCCACATGGTGGAGTCGTTGAAGTAGTCAATGCGCATGGCGCGACGCACCTCGTCCATGGTCTGGGCACCTACCTCACGGGCCTGCTCAGTACCCTTCTTCAAAATGTTCTGAATCTCAGCGATGTCGGTCTCCAGCTCAGCACGGCGCTGACGCATGGGCTCCAGGAACTTGTTGAGCACCTCGTTGAGGAACTTCTTGCACTTCATGTCGCCTAATCCGCCACGTGTATAGTGCTCTTTCAGTTCATCGAGGTTCTGGTATTCAGGCCAGAAGTCGGCAAAGTCCTGATCGCAGGAGAACGCGTCGAGATAGGTGAAGACGGCGTTACCCTCCACATGGCCAGGGTCGCTAACGTTCAGGTGAGTGGGGTCTGTGTACATGGAGCGCACCTTCTGCCATACCTCATCCTTCGAGTCGCTCAGATAGATGCAGTTGCCCAAAGACTTCGACATCTTCTCCTTACCGTCAGTACCAGGCAGACGGCGAGCCGTAGCATTCTCGGGCAACATGATGTTCGGTTCCACCAGTACGGGAGCATACGTGTTGTTAAAGCGGTTCACCAGCTCACGCGTTACCTCCAGCATCGGCTCCTGGTCTTCGCCTGCAGGCACCGTTGTAGCCTTGAACAGCGTGATGTCGGCGGCTTGGCTGACAGGGTAGCAGAAGAAGCCGAGGGGAATGCTCTCGCCCTCGAAGCCACGCATCTTGATTTCCGTCTTTACCGTCGGGTTACGCTGCACACGGCTTACGGAGATGAGATTCATCAGATAGGTCGTCAGCTCGGCCAGTTCCGGAATATGGCTCTGTATGAAGATGATGCACTTTGTGGGGTCGAGACCTGCCGACAGGTAGTCGAGAGCCACCTGGATAATGCTCTGACGCAGCTTCTCGGGGTTGTCGGCGTTGTCGGTAAGTGCCTGTACGTCAGCCATGAAAACAAACATGCGGTCGTAGTCGCCTGCATTCTGCAGCTCTACGCGGCGGCGCAGCGAACCTACATAGTGCCCCAAATGGAGCTTACCCGTAGGACGGTCGCCAGTAAGTATTACTTTTCCCATAAAAAATACAGTTGTTAATTTTTGCGTGCAAAGGTACTAATTTTTCTGCTGAAAGCGAAGACCTTTGGGAATTTTTTCGTATCTTTGCCGTCTAAAGTGAAGTATAGACGCCAATGAAGATAAAAATCATGTCGCATTTGGCCACGTGGATAGTGCTGTTCCTTATTCCCGTGACGATAAGCCCGATACCGTTTCCCTATCAGCTATTGCCTGTCGGGGCGGTGGTGGCGCTGTTCTATATGAACTTCTTTTGGCTGACACCTTACCATTATATGAAGGGCAGAATCCTGTTTTGCTGGGGGGTCAATCTCCTCATGGTGTTGGGCATCGGCTGGTTGATGCACAGGATCTTAGGGGTGAGAGTCGGCTATCTGGTCTATCTGTCTGTGGCGGTCATCATTTCCATCTCCATGCGACTGGGCTCCATCTGGCAGCAGTACGAAGAGGCCCGGCTGAAGGCTGAAGCGGCTCGTGCTGACGCCGAGCTGCGGGATTTGCGCTATCAGACGAATCCCCACTTCCTTCTGAACACGCTGAACAACATCTATGCGCTAATGACCTTTGACACGAAACGGGCACAGGATGCCATCCAGCAGCTTTCGGCCATGCTTCGCCATGTGCTCTACGACAATCATGAGAAGGAGATCAAGATGGAGGACGAAATAGAGTTTCTGCAAAGCTATATCAGCCTGATGAAAATCCGCCAGTCAGGTGAGGTGGACGTGACTTTTGATGTAGAGCAGGCCGATAAAAGCGTCAGGATAGTGCCGCTCATCCTTATACCCTTGGTGGAGAATGCCTTTAAGCACGGCATTGGCCATGCTCAGCCCAGTTTTATACATATTACCCTGAAAGCTGACAACAGCCATATTGACTTTGACATCAAGAACTCGGTTGTTCCTAATGGAGATAACGGCCAGAAAGGTCACGGCATAGGACTGAATCAGGTCCAAAAACGGCTTGAGTTGGCCTATCCGGGAAATTACACCTGGCAGCATGGTCTGACGGACGATGCATCGGTCTACGATTCTCATATAATCATTAACTTACATAACTAAAAAACTGACACAGATGACTCTAAACTGCGCTATTATCGATGATGAGCCTTTGGCAGCCCAACTATTGGAGAGTTATGCCAAGAGGATTCCTATTTTAAAAATTACTGGAGTTTATAACAGCGCGCTCACGGCGATGGCCGACTTGCGCCTGCATTCAGTAGATTTGCTCTTTCTTGACATTCAGATGCCTGAATTGTCGGGTATGGAGCTGGCTCGTCTCATTCCTTCCGAGACACGCATTATCTTCACAACTGCGTACAAGCAATATGCCATTGACGGTTACAAGGTGTCGGCTTTCGACTACCTGCTGAAACCCGTCAGCTTTGAGAGCTTTCAGGCAACCGTTGAGCGGGCAGCACAGTTGTTCTTCTCAAAGAAACAGGAGGAAACCACCCATTCTGACCGTTTCATTTTCGTGAAGAGTGACTATAAGCTGATTCGTGTGTCGCTTGACGACATCCTTTATATTGAAGGACTGAAGGACTATGTGCGCCTCAAGCTGGTCAACGGCAACCGTATCATGTCGCTGATCAGTATGAAGCGCATGGAAGAACTGCTGCCGAAAAACGAGTTCATGCGTACCCACCGTTCGTATATTGTACACATGACCCTTGTCGACACCATTGAAAAGCAGCGGATACTCATGCGCGATGAGGTCATTCCTATTTCAGACAACTACAAAGAAGATATCATGCGATTTGCCGAGCTCCACACCCTGACATAAGTCATTGCGACTCGACATAGGTGTCGAGAACAGAGAGAAAGTGCTCTCTGAAGTCTTTCCAATGATAATAGGGTGCCATGTCGGTCTTTAGCGGCAGCGTGGCTTCATCCTCGTTGAGCAGGACTTTGAAAACGATGTCGGTATCGCCTGGATGGCGTCGGTAGAAGATGAACTGGATGTTGGCCGCCATCGGGAAAATGTTGTAATTGTGCCATCCTTTGCGTACAACTTGCTCTAAATCATCAATTTCCTGGCCATAGCTGTTGAGGTCGAGCAGACAGACCAGCGGCAAGACCATGGTCTCATGTCCGAAACGAAGTGAAGCCGAAGGTGTTGGGAGGGCGATGCAACTGTCAGCCTCGGCAATGATACGGCGCAACAGGTTGCGCTGTGAGAATGGCTGCATGCTGTCGTTCAGCGGTGAAGCGGCAAAGCCAATGTAGGAACGTGCATTCTCGCGTAGCCAGTTTTGATAGACTTCTTTGTCGGAGAAAACGTCGTAGAGCGTCACCTGATTCCGCAGCTCCGTGTTCTGGATATGGGAAGCAGCCTTGAATAGATGGTCGTTGAAGCGCGTTGAGTTCATTTTGCGTCTCACATAGGAGGTATCGTTGAACAGCCGTTTCGTCAGTAGGTTGGAGAGGTCGTGGTTTTTGCAAAACTTAAGATAAGGAGCCGATTTTTCCAAATCCGACTCACGCTTCCAGAAAATGGGGTCGTTCTGGTTCATGTAGTACATGTCGTGACTACTGGCATCCTGCGTAATAGTCAGGTGTGGGTTCATCATGGCTAACTGTTGGGTGGCATTGGCCATCGACAAAATACAGCGTATGACAATAGTACTCTTGGCATCGACGTGGGCATCGTTGCTGAAGACTTCTGGAAAGCGTTCAAACATGCGCTTCGCAATCTGCCGATGCTGTTCCGAGCCGAGTTTCGTAAGGTCGCCCAAACGTCCACGGGCATCGTCCCTGATTGTGCCCAGTCTTTCCAGTACACTCTCTCCTAACTGAGTCAGTTTCCCCTGCACTTTGGCAAGTCGTAGCACGTTGTAGGAATAGTCATAATCAACGGCATTGGCCATATAGCACGAGCCATGCCGGCCGTAGTGGCTGATATAGAAAGGCACCATCCCCTCAGGGGCTGGCGTCAGCTGTGTCTGTGGACCTCTGTAGGCTAAAAGACTGCTGGCCGAAAGACGCAGGTTGTTCCCAATCTCCTCTTTGGCTGTCTGTGCTGAAACATCTGTCATCAGCAGGGTCAGTAGAATCCATATTAAGGTTTTTTTCATGACCATTTTGACTTTTCGGATGCAAAAATACAAAATAATTATCAATTATCTGATGCTGAACCTAATTTTATTCGATTTGCTTGCTATGAATTATCAATTATTTTGTATCTTTGCACACAAATCTTAGGGGAAACTATGGCAAGAAACTCAAAATGGCAAGATGACTATTGGCTACTGTTGATGCAGCTATACCTTCGACGTCCTGTCGGACAGAAGCCTGTGTATAGCCGTGAGATGGTGGAGCTTGGACTTGAATTGCATATTCATCCGCAGCTGCTGGCCGAGAAGATGGGGAAAATCAGCGTTTTAGAGACGCCGCGTATAGAACGTATCTGGAAGACTTACAGCGAGGATCCCCGACGGCTGTCGCGTGCCGTTAGTCTTCTCCGTGAGATGAAAGGCTTTGGTCGTGCCGACGAGTTCTACGAAGGTGTTGAGACAGCAGAGACATGGGAGAAGGACTGGCAGCCATTACCCGAAGATTCGAGTCTGACGCCTGTGATGCTGATTCTTGTGCTTGACCTTTACTTCCGTTTGACCCCAGCAACTATGGTCGTCGATACGCCGGAGGTGCAGGAACTGGCCAGACTGATATGCGTCAAGACCGACGTGGTGGTTGAGTTGCTGGACATCTATCAGCATTGTGATCCTTATCTGAACCGTCGCGATGTGATTTTCAGTTCCCTTATGGTACCATGTCAGACCATCTGGAACCGCTATGGTAATAGCGAGACGAACGAATTGGCAGCCCTTGCCGAAAAATTGAAAGACTATTATAGGAATATACGTTAAATGGCTGAGAAGTTTTCACAAATACAGGAACTTAGGCAGGAACAAAAGCTGATGCAGAACATCTCGCAGCAGAAGTTGCTGCAGGCACAGCTGATGGAATTGCCTATAGCTCAGCTGATTGAACGCGTTAACGCCGAGATGGACGATAATCCGGCTTTGGAGGTTGGCACGGAGAGTCAGGAAGATGCCGATGTCTCTTCCGACTACTTTGACGACCAGTTTGGTGCTGATGCTGCTGAGGATTATGACAGTCAGCGTGAACGCGAAGATTGGCAGTCGGCCTTGGACGATGCCTTGCAGGGCATTGGCCGTGACGATGAGGACTTACCCGTCTACCACGACGGCAACAATATTGAAGAGGAACGTGAGGACTGGGCTTTCGGACAGACGGAATCCTTCTACGACTATCTGAAGCAGCAGATGGGATTGATGCCACTCACAGACCGTGAGCGCAGCATCATGGAGTATCTTATAGGTTCGCTCGACGACGATGGTCTGCTCCGCAAGCAGATGGTTGCCATCAGCGACGAACTGGCCATCTATCAGGGAATAGACGCTACGGTCGATGAGATAGAGCAGGTGCTGTATCGTTTGCAGACGCTGGACCCTGCCGGCATTGGAGGCCGTTCACTTCAAGAATGTCTGCTACTGCAGATTGAACGTCGTGAAGAGTCGGTATTGAAGGGGCTGATGAAACGAGTGATTACCAACTACTTTGAAGCCTTTACCAAGAAACATTGGAGCCGTATACAATCAGCGTTGAAGCTGACGGACCTGCAGGCCAAGACATTGTTCGGCGAACTGCGCAAGCTGAATCCAAAGCCAGGTGCGTCGATGGGTGAAAGCATTGGCCGTAGCATGCAGCAGATAACGCCTGATTTCATCGTCGAGACGTTGGACGACGGCACCATTACCTTCACCCTGAACCAGAGTGAATTGCCGGAGCTGAAGGTCTCGCAATCGTTCGTCGACTCCATGAAGGAATACCAGCAGAGCAAGGAACAGCTGAGCCGGCAGACGAAGGAGGCACTACTCTATATTAAGAAAAAGGTAGATGCGGCTCAGAACTTCATTGAGGCCATCCGTGTAAGGCGTCATACGCTGACGGTTACAATGCAGGCCATCATCAGCATGCAGCGACAGTTCTTCCTCGATGGTGACGAGTCCTCATTACGACCGATGATTTTGAAGGATATTGCCGAACGTACAGGTCTTAACCTGTCCACAGTATCGCGTGTCAGCAACTCAAAATATGCCCAAACGCGTTGGGGAACTTTCCCGTTGCGTCATTTCTTTAGTGACAGTTATGTGACGGAACAAGGTGAGGAGTTCTCTACCCGACAGATCAAGGCTGTATTACGAGAAATCATCGATGGCGAAGACAAGCATAGGCCGTTGAGCGACGAAGTGCTCACCAAGATGATGAGCGACCGAGGCTTTTCTATAGCACGGCGCACTGTGGCCAAATATCGTGAGCAATTGGGAATACCCATTGCAAGACTAAGAAAGTGATGTGATAAGTATGAGAAAGATGACCCGCGAGAGACAAATCATTCTTTCGGCTAGAATTGTGAGTATGGTGTTTACTCCTTTCTACCTGCCTATCTTAGGACTGGCAGCATTGTTTTTCCTAAGTTATCTGAGCCAGTACCTGCCCAGTTATAAGTTCTATGTGCTGTCTGTGGTTTATTTCTTCACTATTCTGTTGCCAACGTTCCTGATTCATCTGTATAGGCGGTATCAGGGGTGGTCGCTACTTGAGCTGGGCAGTCGTGAAAGGCGTATAGTGCCTTATGTGCTCTCCATCCTCTGCTACTTTATGTGCTTCTATTTCATGGAGCAGATGCATATTCCTTTTTTCATGAGGAGTATCGTGGCCAGCGCGCTAATTATCCAGATTGTATGTGCCATCATTAACGTTTGGTGGAAGATTTCCACCCACATGGCAGGTATCGGTGGCGTGGCTGGGGCGTTGTTCATCTTCTCTGAAGTGTTCCGCTTCAATCCTACCTGGTGGTTTAGTCTGGTGCTCGTCATTGCCGGTATTCTCGGTTCTAGTCGTATGATTCTGCGTCAGCATACCCTCCTGCAGGTGGTGGCAGGCTTCGTCATAGGCTTCTTCTGTGCCTTCTTCGCTATTTTGAAACTCTAAATTCTAAACATATATGACCCCATTAGTAAGTATTATCATGGGCAGCACAAGTGACCTGCCCGTTATGGAGAAAGCCTGCAAGCTGCTTGACGAGATGCAGGTGCCGTTCGAAGTTAACGCCCTTTCGGCCCATCGTACTCCAGATGCTGTTGAGGCTTTTGCCAAGGGAGCCAAGGACCGTGGTATCAAGGTGATTATTGCTGGTGCCGGCATGGCGGCCGCACTACCAGGCGTCATCGCAGCCTCTACCACCCTGCCTGTCATTGGCGTTCCCATCAAAGGCATGCTCGACGGTCTCGATGCCATGCTTTCAATTATTCAGATGCCACCGGGCATTCCTGTGGCGACGGTAGGTGTTAATGGCGCCCAGAATGCTGCCATTCTCGCTGTTGAGATGCTTGCTCTTGGCGATGCTGCTATTGCCCAGCGTCTTGCTGTCTACAAAGGTAGCTTGAAGGTGAAGATAGAAAAGGCCAACAAGGAACTGTCAGAAATCAAATATGAGTATAAGACGAATTAGTAGTGTCTGTCACGTAGGCCAGATTGCTATCGGTGGTGATAATCCCATCAGGATTCAGTCGATGGCTACTGTCGATACCAACGATACGGAAGGCTGTGTGGCACAGGCCAAGCGCATCATCGATGCTGGTGGTGAGCTGGTGAGATTTACCACGCAGGGAACTCGCGAGGCTGAGAATATGAAGAACATCTCGGCCTGGCTGAAGTCGGACGGCTATTCTCAGCCCTTGGTGGCCGATGTCCACTTTACCGCCCATACAGCCGACGTTGCTGCACAATACTGTGAGAAGGTGCGTATCAATCCTGGCAATTACGTAGACCCAGGCCGCACCTTTAAACATCTTGAGTATACCGATGAGGAGTATCAGGCAGAGTTGAAGAAGATTGAGGCAAAGCTGATACCTTTTATTAATATATGTAAGCAGCACAAGACAGCCGTGCGAATCGGCGTGAACCACGGTTCGCTCAGTGACCGTATCATGTCGCGCTATGGCGATACACCAGAGGGCATTGTAGAGAGCTGTATGGAGTTCCTGCGTATTTTCCGCCGCGAGAACTTCAACGATGTGGTTATTAGCATCAAGGCTTCGAATACGGTTGTTATGGTGACTACCGTCCGCTTGTTGGTAAAGACGATGGACCAGGAAGACATGCACTACCCTCTGCATCTTGGCGTTACTGAGGCTGGCGAGGGTGAGGACGGCCGTATCAAGAGTGCCGTCGGTATCGGTGCCCTTTTGACAGAGGGTATTGGCGATACCATCCGTGTCTCGCTCAGCGAGGAGCCTGAATGTGAAATTCCCGTAGCAAAAAAGCTGGTGGAGCTCATTCCTGAATGCACGAAGTTGCGCGAAGAAGCAGAAGCTTCCATCAAGGACGACACTATCACACTTGCCGTTGATGCCCCTGAATGGGAGACCTTACAGCTGAAGGCTGCTATGTCAGTCGGAGGCTTGCTCATCGACCGCAAGGCCACAAAGCTGGAATTGTGTGGTTCGCAGTTCTCCCGCGAACAGTTAGTCGGTTTGGCCGACGCCATTCTTCAGGCTGCCCGCATCAAATTCACCAAGACCGAGTATATCTCCTGTCCTGGTTGTGGCCGTACGCTCTACAACCTGCAGGACACCATTGCCCGCATCAAGGCTGCGACCAGTCATTTGGTTGGTCTGAAGATTGGCATCATGGGCTGTATTGTTAACGGTCCAGGCGAGATGGCCGATGCCGACTATGGCTATGTTGGTGCTGGCCGTGGAAAGATTTCGCTCTATCGCCAGAAGGAGTGTGTAGCGAAAAACATTCCAGAGGCTGAAGCCGTTGACCGCTTATTGGAACTGATTGCTAACGACAATAAAAAATAACGTATGAAAAAACTACTGATAGTAGGCTTTGCTGCCATGTTGCTGGCTGCCTGTAACCAGCAAAAGGTGAATGATTCCTCAAGTACAGCCGTCTCCGAACAGCAGGAACCCGAAGTCGAGAACGTTGAGACGGAAGGTGCCGCAATGCCTGAGGGGACAGAGATCGGTAATAAATATGTAGATATTGAACTGCCAGGTATTCAGGGGAATATGGTACGTCTAAGTGACTATGTCGGGAAAAACAAATACACGCTCGTCGACTTCTGGGCTTCGTGGTGTGGTCCCTGCCGTGCAGAGATGCCCCATGTTGTCAGGGCTTATGCCGAATACCATTCCAAGGGCTTGGAGGTTATAGGCGTGTCGCTCGACAACGACCATGATGCCTGGGTAAATGCTATAGAGCAGCTCAATATGCCGTGGCCGCAGATGAGCGATCTTGGGGGTTGGGACAGTATGGGTGCCACGCTCTACAAGGTGCGTTCCATCCCTTCTAACGTGCTGATTGACCAGCAAGGTCAGATAGTTGCCAAGGATTTGCGTGGCAACCAACTGCTGCAGACCTTGGCTGAACTGATGCCTTAAAGATGAATACTTCAATTAGATAGAACAATGGGAGCAATATTATTGAGTTTCGACACAGAAGAGTTCGATGTGCCTCGTGAGCATGGCGTAGCCTACTCGTTAGAGGAGGGCATGAAGGTGTCGATTGAGGGTACGAACCGTATCCTTGACGTATTGAAGCAGAACGGCGTTCATGCTACGTTTTTCTGTACTGGCAATTTTGCCGAACATGCCCCAGAGGTGATGCAGCGCATCATGGACGAGGGGCACGAGGTGGCCTGCCACGGTGTAGACCATTGGCAGCCGGCAGAGACGGATTTCGAACGCTCGAAGAACATCGTTGAGCGAGTGACAGGCCGTACCGTCTTCGGCTATCGTCAACCCCGCATGTTCCCTGTCGTGGAGTCGGAGATCAAGCGGGTGGGCTATCGCTACAATTCGTCGCTGAACCCTGCTTTCATTCCAGGACGCTACATGCATCTGACGGAACCGCGTACTTGGTTTGTGAAGGATGGCGTGGTTCAGATTCCAGCTTCCGTCACTCCCTGGGTGCGCTTTCCGCTGTTCTGGCTGGCTCTTCATAACCTGCCCCAGTGGCTCTATCATCTGCTGGTTCGCCGCACCCTGGGTCATGATGGCTATTTCGTCACCTATTTCCATCCATGGGAGTTCTACGAATTGCGCGAGCATCCTGAGCTGAAGATGCCATTCATCATTCGCAACCATAGTGGCCGACAGATGGCAGAGCGGCTCGACCGTCTTGTCAAGATGCTGCTTACCCGAGGACATGAGTTTACCACGTATATTGACTTTGTAAATCGTGAGTGTAATGATTAGATTAGCAACTGTATCGCCTTGTTATAATGAGGAAGAGGTTTTGAACCATTCTGTAGAACGGCTGACGGCACTCTTCGAACGGATGATAGCCGAGGGGCTTATCAGCCCTGATTCCATGATGGTGTTTGTCAACGACGGAAGTCGTGACCATACTTGGCAACTCATCACGGAACTGCATCATAAAAATAGGTACGTGCGAGGCATCAACCTCTCTCGTAATGTGGGGCATCAGAATGCCATCATGGCTGGCATGATGACGGCTCGCGCATGGGCCGATGCTGTCGTGACTATCGATGCTGACTTGCAGGATGATATCGAATGCATTCCCCAGATGGTGCGCGAATTGGAGCAGGGCAACGATATTGTCTATGGCGTGAAAGTGTCGAGGCAGGCTGACCCCATGATGAAGCGTCTGTCAGCGCAGATGTTTTATAAGCTACAGAGCAAGATGGGCGTCGAGAGCGTCTACAATCATGCTGACTTCCGACTGATGAGTCGCCGGGCACTCGACATGTTGGCCGACTATCGCGAACACAACCTCTATCTGAGAGGACTTATCCCGCAGGTGGGTCTTCAGTCGACTACCGTCGACGACGTCATCAGCGAACGGTATGCCGGGCAGTCGAAATACACCCTGAAGAAGATGCTCCATCTTGCCCTCGACGGTATCACGGCCTTTTCCGTGAAACCCATGTATGCCATCTTCTATCTGGGCTGGCTGTTCCTGTTTGTTGCCTTGGGCATTGGCGTCTATGTGGTTCACGCCTTGATTACCGGCACGGCTGTGCCTGGCTGGGCTTCGCTCATTCTGAGCATCTGGATTGTGGGTGGCTTCATACTTATATCCATTGGAATTACAGGCGTTTACATCGGCAATATCTATACTGAGGTGAAACGCAGACCGTTATACCATATCGCTGAAGTACTGAAGTGAACTTTTCCGAAATGGACAACTTGTCAGGCGGGAACTTTACCAAAAGTTTCCGCTTTGTTTTTTTAAGTAGTTGTATATTAGTTAATTGACATTAATTAACACGAGAAAAGTTTTCCAAAATGATAAACTTTCAGATATTTGTAGTACCTTTGCAGGGCAAATCTGAAACCATAATCAAGCTATAGAGAACTTATGATACAAACAGTAGTAAAGCGCGACGGACGCATAGTGGGATTTAACGAACAGAAGATCATGGCTGCCATTCGTAAGGCCATGTTACATACCGATAAGGGTGAGGACGAAAGGTTGCTGTACCAGATTACCGACCGCATTGCCCAGCGGGGCGAAGACCAGATGACGGTGGAGCAGATTCAGGACCTGGTTGAGGTCGAACTGATGAAGTCGAGCCGTAAGGATGTGGCACAGAAATATATTGCCTACCGCAACCAGCGCTCCATTGCCCGTAAGGCCAAGACACGTGATGTATTCCTTGATATTGTCAACATCAAGAACAACGACGTGACCCGCGAGAACGCCAACATGAACGCCGACACGCCGGCAGGCATGATGATGAAGTTCGCGTCGGAAACCACCAAGCCTTTCGTTGACGACTATCTGCTCTCTGAGGAGAGCCGCGATGCCGTGGAACACAACTATCTGCACATCCACGACAAAGACTATTATCCTACAAAGTCGCTGACCTGTGTGCAGCACCCGTTGGACAACATACTGACCTGTGGCTTCATAGCAGGACATGGAGCCAGCCGCCCCGCCAAGCGCATAGAGACCGCTTCGGTCTTGGCTTGCATCTCAATGGAATGCGCCCAGAACGAGATGCACGGTGGTCAGGCCATTCCCGCCTTTGACTTCTATCTGGCTCCATACGTCCGCATGAGCTATATCGAGGAGCTGAAAGCGCTCGAAGACCTCAACGGCGAGGACTACAGCGACCTGTATGACGAGCCGCTGATGGACTACATCAAGAAGCCACTCGACGGACTGACAGGCCGCGAGCGTGCCCAGCAGCATGCCATCAACAAGACTGTGGGTCGCGTACACCAGTCGATGGAGGCCTTTATCCACAACATGAACACCATCCACTCGCGTGGTGGCAATCAAGTGGTGTTCTCCTCTATTAATTATGGTACGGATACGAGTGCCGAGGGTCGTTGCATCATGCGCGAGATTCTGCTTTCCACCTTCGAAGGTGTGGGAGGTGGCGAAACGGCCATCTTCCCCATCCAGATTTGGAAGAAGAAACGCGGCGTCAACTACCTGCCAGAAGATCGCAACTTCGACCTCTACCAGCTGGCCTGTAAGGTGACGGCACGACGCTTCTTCCCCAACTTCCTGAACCTCGACGCATCGTTCAATCAGGATAGCGAGTGGCGTGCAGACGATCCCAAGCGCTATATCCATGAGGTGGCTACTATGGGCTGTCGAACCCGTGTCTTCGAGAACCGCTTTGGCCCGAAGACCTCCATCGGCCGCGGCAATCTGTCGTTCTCGACCATCAACATCGTGCGCTTGGCCATCGAGTGCATGAGCATCGAGGACAAACAGCAACGCATCGGACAGTTCTTTGCCAAGCTCGACAACATGCTTGAGGTCACAGCCAAGCAACTCGACGACCGCTTCCAGTTCCAGAAGACCGCCTTCGCCAAGCAATTCCCCTTGCTCATGAAGAGCTTGTGGATTGGCGCCGATAAGCTGAAGCCTACCGATACTGTTGAGCAGGTCATCAACCAGGGAACCCTAGGCATTGGCTTCATCGGACTGGCCGAGTGTCTGGTGGCCCTCATCGGCAAGCATCATGGCGAGAGTGAGGAGGCACAAGAGCTGGGTCTGAAGATCATTACTTACATGCGGGACCGTATCAACGACTTCTGCGACCGCTATCACCACAACTACAGCGTGCTGGCAACGCCAGCCGAAGGCCTTGCTGGTAAGTTCACCAAGAAGGATCGCAAGGAGTTTGGCATCATTCCTGGCGTTACCGACCGCGACTACTATACCAATTCCAACCACGTGCCCGTTTACTACAAGTGTTCGGCACGCCACAAGGCCGAGGTTGAGGCTCCCTACCACAACCTGACGCGTGGCGGTCACATTTTCTATGTCGAAATTGACGGCGATGCCACCCATAATCCGCAAGTCATCATGAGCGTTGTCGACATGATGGACCGCCTCGACATGGGTTACGGCTCCGTTAACCACAACCGCAACCGTTGTATGGACTGTGGCTACGAGAACGCCGACGACCACCTGACCAAGTGCCCGAAGTGCGGCTCTACGAACATCGACAAGCTGCAGCGCATCACAGGCTACCTCGTGGGCACCACCGACCGCTGGAATTCAGGTAAGTTGGCCGAGCTCAACGATCGCGTAACCCACATCGACCACGGTTCTCAGGATATGTTTGCAGGAGAATGATGAAAAAGGTAATTGCTTTTTGCATGATAGCCTCGTTCATCATTCTGGGCTATTCGTGTAGAGATACGGCGAAAATAACTGCCGCAGGTTCGGCAGATGCTGATTCTGTGTTGATGCCCAAATATGCTACGGGCTACACCGTGAAGGATAGTGCTGGCGTGAGATTGGTGGACGTAGGCAAAGGCTATCACTTTGCGCTGGTAGCTACTGAAGAGACTGCCGTTCCAGATGGCTATACGAAGGTACGCATACCCATCAAGAGTACGATCTGCATGACGTCTCTGCAGTTGTCGAACTTCACGGTGTTGGATGCACACGACGTGGTGAAGGGGTTGACAGGAACGAAGAACTTGTTTAACAAAGACATTCTGCAACGGGTCAACGACGGTCGCATCGTGAAGATAGGCATGGAGGGCAACTTCGATACTGAGATGGTGCTGGCGGCCAATCCCGATGTCATCTTTATCTCACCCTCGAAACGCGGTGGCTACGATGCTATCCGTGAGACGGGTATTACATTGGTACCCCATCTGGGTTATCAGGAACTTGATCCGTTAGGACAGGCGGAATGGATTAAGTTTGTAGGCATGTTCATTGGTAAGGAGAAAGAAGCCTACGAGGTGTTTGCTGGTATCGAGAACCGGTACAATGAACTAAAGGCCAAATGTCAACAGCTGACAGCCAACGGCCAAAAGCCGACGGTTTTTAGTGGAGAGATGCACTATGGCAACTGGCACGCCGTGGGTGGCAAGAACTACTTGGCACAGATATTCCGTGACGCAGGTGCCGAGTATGTGATTAACGATGAGGAGACCGCCGGTGAAGACCTGGAGTTCGAAAAGATGTATTCGCTTGCTGCCAATGCTGACTACTGGCGCATTCTGAACAGCTTCCCCGGCGAGTTCTCTTACGAAGCATTGAAAGCCTCGGAGCCTCGTAACGAATTGTTCAAGGCCTTCAAGGAGCGGAAGGTCATCTACTGCAACATGAAGCAGACACCCTATTACGAGATATCGCCAGTAGAGCCCGATCTGTTGTTGAAGGATTTCGTGGCAATCTTCCATCCGGAGTTGGTTGAAGAGGATTATCAGCCAACCTTCTATTATCAGCTAAAGTGATGAGGCGGACGTTGTCAATGATACTGATTCTGATAGTCGCAATAGTTGCTTTGGCTATTGTCAACTTGCTCATTGGCTCCGTCCATATTCCTTTGAAGAATGTCTGTCAAATCCTACTTGGCGACACGTCAGAGTCGGAGATTTGGCAGAATATCATTTGGAAGTCACGCCTACCGCAGGCTCTGACGGCCATTGTGGCTGGAGCTGGTTTGGCAGTCAGCGGCCTGCAGATGCAGACCGTTTTCCGTAATCCGTTGGCAGGCCCCTCCGTGCTGGGCATCTCCAATGGCTCAGCATTGGGCGTGGCCTTCGTGGTATTGCTCTCAGGCAGGATTGGGGGCGTGGCTCTGAGTCGTCTCGGCTATCTGGGCGATGCCGCCATGAGTGTAGCCGCCATTCTTGGAGCTTTGGCCGTGATGCTACTAATTGTATGGATTTCGCAAAAAGTGAAAGGTAACGTTACCCTGTTAATCATAGGTGTGATGATTGGCTATCTGGCCAATGCAATCATCGGCGTACTGAAGTTCCTCAGCCCAGAAGAGGACGTGAAGGCCTTCGTGGTGTGGGGACTTGGCTCGTTCTCGCGGGTTTCTGGCGATGAGATGATCCTCTTCGTGGTACTGATGTGCATCCTGCTGCCGTTGGCCTGTTTGTTGGTCAAGCCAATGAATATCCTGCTGTTAGGCGACCGCTATGCCGCCAACCTCGGCCTCAACGTGAAGCAGGCCCGAATGCTGGTGATTGTCAGCTCGGGCGTGCTGGTGGCTATCGTTACGGCCTATTGCGGGCCAATCATGTTCATCGGCTTGGCTGTACCTCATCTGGCCCGTGCCCTTTTCCGTACCTCAGACCATCGCGTTCTGATGCCAGGAACAGCCCTTTTCGGCGCCATATTGGCACTCCTGTGCAACCTCATTGCCCGTATGCCGGGCTTTGAGGGTGCCTTACCTGTCAACAGCGTAACAGCGCTTGTGGGTGCTCCTGTGATTGCCGCCGTTCTCTTCGGCAGACGCAAGGATGATGTAGGAGAATAGCTGGGAGTGTTATTTCTTTTCCAAATCCTTTATCTGCTGGAACAGTTTATCTGCTTTTTCTTTGTCACCCACCAATAGATAGCAGTTGGCACGACACCTAAGCATCATCGGCTTGTTTGCAGCCGTCATGGAGGGCGCCATGATGTTTAGAGCATCCAGATACAGTAGGGTGCGCTCTGCACCAAACACGTCATACCCAAGGTCATACATCATAAGATTACAATAGTATAGGGTATTAACGTAAGACTCTGCCACTTTTAAGGTTCTGTATTGCTCTATCTCATTTTCAATGATGGAGAGACGTTCCTCCATGAGTCTCTTTCCCTTCTCCGTATCACCGCTACGATGAGTGGCAACTGCCCTGAATATTTCAGTCTGATGGACGAAAACTCTTGAGGAGCCGGAATGCTCATGACCAGCATCGACGTAAGCATTGATGTTCTTCAGCTGGCGTTCACAGAACTCCATGCAATCCTTGTATTGCTTCTTGTTATTGAACAGGTCGGCCGCAATTCCCGCCACTCCCATGTTAAGGATCTGAATGTCCACGTTCTTGTCGATGGCTTCGGCAATGAGTGTTTCTGCCTTCTGGAGATCTCCGGCCACTTCACTATCAACAGCCATGCGTATGCACTCCACGCCGTCTCTGAAGGTCTCGATATCTGTATTAAACACCTTCTGCCAATTCCTGGGCAGTCCGCCTCTTACCCAAATCTCGGTCAGGGGCGTGCCGTTTTCCTGAACGAAGGTCAGCGTATGGCAGTCGTCGTTCAGCCAATGGATGTCACATCTGTGGCCTATCTCATAGATGGTGGTATCGTTCTCATACTTCACGGAGCTCGTTGGGTTGCATCCCAGTACATTGCCATTGTTGAGGAGACTGACCACGAGCGACAGCTGAGGGCTATAGGCCTTCCAGAGAGCTGGTACGGAGAAACGCTTGCCGCTGCCGTCAGGTTGAGCAGAAGCACCTATGCGGTACCACCAGCCATAGAACTTGTTGGCCTTCGTGTCAATCTTATTCTCAAACATGTTAAAGGCCTGCGCCACCTCTGCTTCTATATTGCTCTTCCTGTAGACCTCAATGATAAACTCGTTGAGATTACTCATTCCTGGCCACTTGTCGTTATACCATTTGAAACAGAACTGGTCATCGTCAACATTGAAAACCTGCGTACCATGTCCGTCGGGCCCCTGTGGCTTTTCACCTGTATATTTCAGGGGGTACGGCTCACGTATTTCCACCTGAAGATTGCCCCATTGGGTCAAGTTAGGTGATTGCCTGTAGGAAATGAGTAATCCCACGGAATCTGCAGCATATTTGTATTGGCTTTGGCTGAAACCGGGAGGTCTGGTGGTGCCATTCTCGTAGACGAAATATTTGAGACGATACAACCCTTTGGGATCTTGTTTCGTTTCAGCGTTAACTGTCATTGTGGCAAATAGTGCCAGCAAGACCATGAGAAAAATCTTTTTCATAATTAATGATGGTTATTGGGTTTTATTAGATGTTCCTATGATGTTGCCATCGTCGTCAATGAGCAGAATGGTGAGGCAACCATCAGGCAACAGAGGCTTGCAATGGCATTCACAATGGCGGATAATAGTTTGAGCGAAGTCGTCAAGTTTCCCTGATGGAATCATCTTCCAGAGTTCACGAGCCAAGGTTATCTGGCTGATGTCAAAATCGCAGCCAGCCTTAGCCAGCATCTCTCGGATGAACGTCTTGTTCATGGTGCCTCGGCGACTATGGGTGTCGAGCTGTCCTTCTGCCAGCTTTACGGCTTTACCAAGCATCACGCCAAGGGTGACATGCTTAAAGCCAAGCTCATGGGCTATCTTGAGTGTCTCGCCAATATAGTTGCCGTACTGCACAAAAGCCTGCTGGGGCAGGTCAGGATAAAGTGCCTTGACGAAGCGTTCGCTCTTGCCTCCGCTATTGATTACCACGCGTTCTGAACCAGAAGCTTGCGCCACCTTCATGCACTTGCGGATGCTTTCGATAAATGCCTCTTCCGAGAAGGGCTTCACGATGCCAGAGACACCTATGATTGAGATGCCTCCTTCGATGCCGAGACGGGGATTAAACGTACGGCTGGCTATCTCCGCACCCTTAGGAACGGAAAGCCTACAGACCCACCCCCGGCCCCTCTCTGTATGGAGGGGAGTAATTAGATTTTCCAGATTCTTTCTAATCATCTCGCGCGGGCCCTTGTTGATGGCCGGTTCACCGGGAGGAAAATCGAAGCCGGGTAGGGTGAAGCGGCCGATGCCCTCGCCGCCCTCAATAACTAACCACTCCCCTCCATACAGGGAGGGGCCGGGGGTGGGGCTGTAGGAGGGTTCTACACTCGCCCTCACCTCGATGCCGTTCGTCACGTCGGGGTCGTCGCCCGCCTCCTTGATACAGTAGGCATAGCCGTTGGCATAACCAACGGCCACTCTGATTGTCTCGCCATCAGGTAACACCACAGGCACCTCCGCGGGTGTCTCGCCTTTCGTCAGCCTCGTAGTTGCGGCCACAGCAGCAGCCGTAGCACAAGTGCCCGTTGTCAGTCCACTATGCAAGGGATAGAACTCCGGCAACAGCTTTTCAATGGCCCTGCGTAGGCCGTAGGGACCATTGACGCAATGTTTGAAAGACAATTCAGGTCGCTTCAGCACGATGATACGCATGCCCCTTTCTTTCGCTTCCGCTATTTTCTCGCTGAAACCACCAGACTCCCCGCTTTCCTTCATCAGCATAGCCTCTGCCTCTACCATCTGCGGATAGAAACACAGCTGGTCGTCGGTAGCTCCCTGCTGACGGGCCAGGTCAATAGACGATTCTCGGTTCAGGATGCGATAGACAATTTTCACCCCTTGCGCCTCTAACGGTTTCAGCTTGCTGATGCTCTGCACGCCCGTTGTGGCTAACAGCGAATGAATATCTGTGGGAATCTGCGAATAATCGTCTATCCACGTGAAGTTTGGATCACGAGGCGGATAGATGCGTTCGTAGCGTACAACATGAATGTTCAACTCTTCGGAAACTTCAGCAATCGTCTGATGCAGATGCGATGCAAATGGATGGGCAGCATCGACAATGAGCTGGATGTCATGCTCACGACAGAACGCCAGCATCGCTTTTACGTCAAGAGCCCCGTCGATACGTTGCCCATGATGAAGCGTGATGTCCTGCTCACCTGTCTTCGTGCTATAGAAATAAGGTGAACCGCCCTCTTCCAGCACCTCTACGGCCTTACGACCCTCAGTAGTTCCTCCGAATACTAAAATCATTCCTGTTACGATAGGTCACTCTGGCGGAAGAGGTGGGTGAAGTATTTGGAGTATAGTTCCGACAAGCCTTGGCGGTTATCGATGGCCTCACCAACTACCAGCATCGTGGTAAGCGTCAGATGGTTGTCGTGGACAATCTTGGCAAGGTCTTTCAGCTGGCCTCGATAGATGCGCTGGTCAGGCCAGGTCAGGTGATAGCAGGCGGCAACGGGGGTGTCCTCGGGGTATTCCTGGAGCAGTTCGCGCTGCACGTCGTCGACGATGGATGCTGAAAGGAAGATGCACATCGTGCTTTGGCTGCGAGCCAGCAAGTGCAGCTGTTCCTTTTCGGGCATCGGCGTACGGCCTTCACCACGTGTCAGAATGATGGTCTGGCAACGCTCGGGAATCGTAAACTGACTTCGCAACTCTGCGGCAGCAGCAAGGAACGATGAAATACCTGGGGTGATGTGGTACGACATGTTGTTTTCATCGAAAAAGGCCATCTGCTCCTGAATGGCACCAAAGATACAGGGGTCGCCGGTATGCAGACGGACGATGTACTTCCCCTCGTCATAAAACTGCTTCATCAGTTCGCATTGTTCCTCAAGATTCATGTCGGCCGAAGAACGGACCACAGCCCCTGGCTTGTGACATTCTGTCAAGGCCTTGGGCACCAATGAGCCAGCGTAGAGAATCAGATCTGCCCTTTCGAGCATCTTGCGCCCTCGTACAGATACCAAGTCAGGATCACCAGGACCTGCACCAACAATCTCTATGTGTCCCTTCTGCTCTCGCAGATATTTGTGGTCAATGGCGAGGGCAGCCGTCCAGTTCCTGCCTTTCACTTTAGGAACAATCAGTTTGCCATTGTTTGACCCAAGGATGGCGGCAGCCTCACAAACAGATGGTGTGCCCACGTGTTTTTCAACGGTCTTGCTGGGATTAGGCACCTCAACCTTGGCCAATTGTTCAGCCGTATAGAAAACAAGTTCTTCTCCTAAATCATCAACAAGCATGGCGCAAAATTCTTCTTCCTCTTTCACGTCGATGGTGCAATAGCGTTTGTAGCAAGGCAAGACACCAATCTGGCTCATGGCCTCATCAATTTCGTCGTAGATGTCCTCATAGTCATCAGGATGATTGGCGAGTCCAAAGCCCAAAGCTGCTATCATAGGCACGAAATGCAGCTCGAGAACGCCGTAAGGTGCACAGAGGTTGTAGGGTGTCACCAGGATGACCAGCTTAAACTTCTTGGGATCTACCTCTTCGAGGCTTTTCACGACAGTCACATGCTCAGGCAACGTCTTCTCCAGATAGTCAGTACCCTCATCGCATATCTCCATCAGCAGAGCGGTAGGCTCGCGATTGACGAAAGCAAAGATGCAATCGTTCATATCGTCGTCGCTGGCGATGGCCCAGTTGAATCGTTCAGCAAAGGTGTCGAGTGCCCACAGTCCGGCATTGTCGCTCTGGGTGGTAATGACCTCACGAGCACCAATCGCAGCAGCCACTTCACGAGCCAGGTCGTTAGCGCCGCCGATATGTCCTGAGAGCACGGAAATGACGTTCAGTCCCATACTGTCGACACACACTACGGCAGGGTCTTCGTGCTTGTCCTTGATGTAGGGGGCAATCGTTCTTACACAAATGCCCATTGCGCCGATAAAGACAAAGGCATCATATTTGGTCCATTGCTTGCCTACGTCAGTACGCTGAACCTTCTTGGCACTAAGTTCACGTTGGAGGGTCTTGGCAATATCTTTGCCAGCCTCACTGATTTGTATAACTGCTATTTTCATTTGTGGGCTTTTAGGATTTCAATAGGGTGATGTTCGTCGATGATGATTCTCATTGGGGGCTCTTGCTGGAGACCAAGCTCACGACAGGCTTCGTCCCAGAGTAGATGACTGTCGGTAAGCACCTTGGGGGCTTTCACGCTGTTCATCACGATACAGCCATCGTCGGCCAGTACCGTCAGCACTTTGGCCATGATATCCTTGAGATGGCCACCGTGGCCGCCGATGAAGACGGCATCAGGGGCTGAGTGTGTTGCGACTGAGTCGCAACCTACGAGAAAGTCGCCCATGTGGACGTTGATGCCGGGGGCGCCAAAGCGGCGGGCGTTTTCGTGGATGATGGCCTCGCACTCAGGACGGATTTCGAAAGCCTCTATCTGAAGGTGCGGGAATTGCAGGCGGGCTTCGATGGAGATGCTACCCGTGCAGAAACCGATGTCCCAGAAGACGCGACGTTTAGGCAGGTCGAGAGCCTGGAGCGTCAGCAGGCGGATGGGCATCTTGGTGATCATCTTCTCACGGCCATTGAGGAGGGTAAAGTCGGAATCGGGGAGACCGAAAGGCTTTGTTGCGAGGGAATCGCAACAAGCGGGATAAAGAATGACGCAGTTGGGCATGGAGAAATCTGTCCTTGTTGCCTCTTCGAGTGAGAGGGTTGTGACCTTTTCGAGTTCAGGATTCCCTAAATGCTCGCCGACAGACATATTATAATAGGTGTAGCCATACTCCAGCATGCGCTGGGCAATGGCGGCAGGGGTGTGTTCCTTGTCTGTCAGCACGCCAATCTTCCCGGCTCTTTCGATAAGCGCCCTGTCGAACGCGGGCCAGGGGCGGCCTGTGAGTGAGACAATCCGCATGTCGTGATAAGGCGTCAGCAGTCGATGGGCCAGCATCTGCAGGGAATTGAAGGTCGGGTAAACAACGATTTCGGCATCAGGCATCCTCCGCTTGATGGTATTGGCAAAGCCAAAGAAGAGCGGGTCGCCGCTGGCGAAAACGATAAGGGAAGCCCCCTCCAACCTCCCCCCACTGGGGGAGGCTATTGCAACAGATGCCTCCCCCAGTGGGGGGAGGTTGGAGGGGGCTAATCTTTTATACTGCTCGAAGACGGTATCGAGGGGAGCGGTAATGTCGATCCACTCCGCTCCTTCAGGTAGGATTGGTGCTACAATCTCATGGTGGCGCCTGCCGCCAGAGAACACCTTGCCCTGCCTGATGACCTCCAACACCTCTGGTGGAAACCAGGGATGGGGGTTGTCCGTTATTCCTATCACAATCAGCTTCATAGGTCACGACCAGGTTTAAGTTGTGCCGCATCGTCGAAGGTCATGATGGCGTTGCAGAGGGTGGCGGCGAGGTTGCTGCCTCCCTTGCGGCCCTCAACGATGATCTTGGGGATGTCCTTAAAAGGCTTCACCATGTGTTTCGATTCCTTGACATGTACAAAGCCTACGGGGGCGGCAATGATGCCGGCAGGATGGGCCTTGCCTTTACGGATGAGGTCGCAGAGTTCCATCAAAGCTGTTGGGGCGTTGCCAAAGGCGAAGAGGGCGTCGGGGTGTTCCTCTACGGCCAAGCGGATGCCAGCTTGGGTGCGGGTGATGTTGTTGGCAGAGGCAAACTCTGCCACACTCGAGTCGCTTAGGTAACATTTGGCCTCGATGCCTAAGCGCTGGAGTGCCCCTTTGCGAATGCCGCTTGTCACCATTGTCACATCCGTCACGATGGTTTTCAACGAACCATCTTTCACCTTATTGTATAATGTCTCCACAGCCCCAGGATCGGTATAGAGGATGTTCTCCATATCGAAGTCGGCAGTCGTATGGATGGCGTGGAGCAAGGCCCATTGATGGTCTAAGGGATAGTCCTTCTTCCGTAGTTCGCCAGCGATGGTGCGGAACGACTCAATCATGATGTTCTGCCCAATCTTATTTCCCTCGTTTGCCTCTTCACGATAGTATCCGCGAGGCGTAATCATCTTACCATCTGCGATATATGATTGCGAATTACCTATGAGGATAACGGTAAACATATCTACGTCCTCTGGGTCGAAGGCTCCGAGGGTCGTCACCTTCACCTCCTGCTCCTCGCGTCCTGCCTGGCGCACATAACCTACGGGAGTTTCGGCCGCCCGCTCCTGCAGGAACAGCTCTTGCAAACGGTAGAGTTGCCAATAGCGCCCATGCGACTTGGGATTATAGGCGGCAGTTACGAAGTCGCCAACGGCTGCTGCCTTGATACGTCGTTCTATCACCTCCCACGGCGTCATCAGGTCCGACAGCGAAATGAGGCACGTGTCATGACCGATAGGAGCACCCAACAGCGAGGCCGCCTTCTGGAATGCGGAGATGCCCGGCAGCGCCTCAATCTCCACGTCCGAACCACGTTCACGTTTCATCTCATAGACAAGCGGCGCCATTCCGTAGAGCCCTGCATCGCCGGAAGAGATGACCACGACGGTCTTGCCCTGTTCTGCCAGCAGGAACGCCTGTTCAGCACGTTCGCGCTCCTTCTTCATGCCTGTGTCGATGCACTCACATCCAGCCTTCACATACATGTCGATGAACTGGAAATAGTACTTGTAGCCCACAACGACATCAGCCTCCCGTACTGCTTCCAATACGGCAGGAGTGATGTCTTCTTTACTGCCAGGTCCTATGCCTGCTATAATGATTTTCTTCATAAGTCAGCCAATGATTTCATACAGGTGAGTATAGCTTGCGATGACGTTATTGTACCTGAATACCGGGGTGGTTACAGCTTCGCCTTTAGCATTATAGACTTGCGTCATGCTCTCGGGCAGTTCCCCTTGGAATTGTGTGTAGTGGAACTCATGCCCCCGATATTCCTTCCCGCCGAACTCAAAACGACGGTAGCCTAAGGAGAGCTTGCGGTCAGCCTTGCGGGCTGTGATGGTATAGGGCAGTACGCCGCACATGGGGTACTCGCCATTGTCGTTAACGATGCTGCGGCAGAGGTACATCATGCCGCCACATTCTGCCTGAATCCTTCCCCCCTGTTCGGCATAGTCCTTGATGGCCTTGCGGCAGGCTTCGTTGGCCACAAGTGCCTCAAGATGCTTCTCCGGATAGCCACCAGGCAGGTAGAGCAAATCGATGTCGCTGAAGTTGGGAACCTCTCGCTCGGGATCAAAAATGCGGACAAAACCGAAACGGTCGAGCACCTCCTGATAAACGAACGAAAAGGCCTCGGAATTGTGCGCCAGGCAAACTCGGAGTTTGCCCGGAGTAAACTCGGAGTTTGCCCGGAGTAAACTCGGAGTTTGCCCGGAGTAAACTCCAAGTGTGGAAAAACGGCCTAAATCGATGGATTTTCCCAAAATGTCCGTGAGCTGGCCATCGACGGGAAAAGTATGACGATTATTTGACAATTCTGAAAAGTCGAGACCTAAATAGCGTGACCCCTGCTCCAGTTCCTGAGACTTAGGCACACAGCCGAGACATTCGATATGAAGATCGTCGCACACCTGCCGGAGCATCTGTTCATGTCTGGACGATCCCACCTTATTAAATATAACGGCCGCAATCCTGACGTCGTCCCTGAAATGGATGAAGCCTGAAAGCAAGGCCGCCATCGAGTAGGCCGCCGACTTGGCATCGACGACAAGCACTACGGGAATCCCCAACAGACGGGCAATCTCAGCCGAAGAGCCGCGGTCGCGGTCGTAGCCGTCGAACAGTCCCATCATGCCCTCCACGATGCAGACATCGGCATCGGCACCATAATGGAAGAACAAATCCCTGACGTGGGCTGGTGTAGCCATGAACGTATCGAGATTGATGCTCGGACGGCCACACACGGCCTCGTGGAACTTGGTGTCGATATAGTCAGGGCCGCACTTGAATGGCTGCACCTTCATTCCCTTCGCAACAAACAAGGCCATCAGCCCTCTGGCAATCGTTGTTTTGCCAGAACCGCTCGTTGGTGCTGCGATGAGAAATTGTGATTTCATGCTGCAAAATTAGAAAAAAAGTCGGAAAATATGCATTATTATCGAAAAAAGTTGTATCTTTGCAGTCGAATATGGCAATCTGGTGGCTGTAGCCGCCTGATGTAAGGGAATCCGGTGAGAGTCCGGAACTGTACCTGCAGCTGTAATCCCCCTTAGAAGGGCCTGCTTGTATAACGCCACTGACCATGAGGTCGGGAAGGTAAAGCAGACTGGGGAAAGTCAGAAGACCTGCCATAAGCGAGAGCAGAGCCAAGCTCGCTTGAGCTATGCCGAGCGCAGGCAGGGCTCGACCGAAGGTCAAGCCTGCCATAAGCGAGAGTAGAGCTCGACCAAAGGTCAAGCCTACAAAAAAGTATAAGGCCGTACAGGAATATGCGGCGCGGAATAAAAGAACTATTGATGAATCTAAAACAAGCATTGGCTGTTGGCCTTTTGCTGTTGTGCGCTGGCGCAGAAGCGCAATCTGTTTGGCGTACTGACAGCTTACAGGAAGTGGTGGTGACGGGTACTGGTACCCAGCACCTGCTGAAAGATGCGCCTGTCCAGACGGAAGTGATTACGTCGAAGATGCTCAGGAACTATGGTGGCCGGAGCATAGAGGACATCCTTTCAGGCCTGACAGCATCGTTTGCTTTCAGCGAGGACGACATGGGCTCGCAGATGCAGCTCAACGGACTGGACAATTCCTATATCCTTGTTCTGGTTGACGGCAAGCGCATTCACGGCGACGTGGGTGGTCAAAACGACCTGTCGCTCATCGATCCGCACAACATCGAGAAGATTGAAATCGTGAAGGGAGCGGCGTCGGCCCTCTATGGCTCGGATGCCATTGCCGGCGTGGTGAACATCATCACCAAGAAGCACAACGAGGGACTGCTCATTGAGAACAGTACCCGTGGCGGCAGCTATGGCGATCTTCGTCAGCACAACGGCTTGGGCATCGCCATCGGCAAACTGAAGAGCTACACCAACTTCCAGCTGCAGCATAGCGACGGATGGCAGAACACGGCAACCGAAGCCCGCAACCAAACTGAGTTCCTCATTACCGACTCGCGCAACCAGACCGTGAACCGCCACACCAACTGGCAGGTCTCAGAACGATTGACCTTTGAGCCGATGAAGGGACTGGAACTCTATGCCGAGGGCAGCACCTACTGGAAACGCATCTACCGCCCCAGCGGCAAGTATGCTGCCGTCGACGTGAAGACTTACGACCTGGAGTACCGTAACCAGGGACTGGCAGCCGGTGGTCTGTGGAAACTCAATAAGACCGACCAGCTGTCGCTCGATGTCAACTGGGACCGCCACGCGTACTACTATTATTTTACGGCCATCACCCTGACCGACGGCTACGATCCGCAAGGCAGGTTCACGCCCTACTATCCGTACTTCCCTGACGACGAGGAGCTGCAGAGTGACCAGCGTCGTACGATGGCTCACTTGAAAGGCATCTTCTCCCTGCCCTACAACAATCAGCTGAGCGGAGGCTTGGAGTGGCGCTACGACTACCTGAAGGCCCCCATGCGAGTCAAGCACGGCGAGGCCAAGGACCACACTGAGGCCGCCTATATACAGGATGAATGGCACTGTCCCGTGTACGGTGGCATCGCCACCGTCTACCTAACGCCAGGACTGCGCTTCAACCACAACGGCCAGTTCGGCTTCCGACTCACCCCCAAGGTGTCGGCCATGCTGTCCATCGGCAACGACTTCCGGCTGCGCGCCACCTGGAGTCAGGGCTTCAAGACCCCCACGCCCAAGGAACAGCGCTACCGTTACGTGAAGTACATGAACGCCACCTATCTCTATTTAGGAAACGAGGACCTGTCGCCCCAGACCTCCAACTACTACGCCGTCAGCGGAGAGTACAACTGGCAGGGGCTGAACCTGACGGTAACGGGCTATCTGAACAATGTCGACAACATGATTACGCTGGTGACCATTCCCAACAACCAGGCGCCAGCAGAATATATCGTGACCTACGACCCAAGGAAAACCCGCCAGTATCAGAACCTGGAGTCGGCCCGTACCAAAGGCGTCGACGTGTCCGTGCGCTACAGGCTGAACAAGGAGTGGATGTTAGGAGGCAGCTACAGCTTCCTCGATACCGATGCCAAGCAATATGACTCTGCACACGAACGGCTGGTTGACGTCGTCATCGACGGAACGGCCCGCCATAAAGGCAGCTGGTTTGCCACCTGGAACCATGCGTTCCGTGACTATCAGATGGGAGCCGGTATCTATGGCCGCATGTCGAGCACCCGCTACTATCAGATTGACGGCGACGGCAAGGGCTATCAGATATGGCGCTTCGCCACCAATCATGAGTGGCCCGTCAGCAAGAAACTGCTGTTGCGCCTCGAGGCTGGGGTCGATAATATTTTCAACTACGTGGACCGCACAGACCACGGTCTGCACCTCGGAACCACCACGCCGGGCCGCACCATTTACGGCACGCTCACTGTGCGCTTCGCCCAAGGCAAGAAACTAAAGTTTACAAGTAACAATAAGTTTAATTCTAAATCAAGTGACAATGAACAAGATTAAGTACTTTGTGATGGCATTCGTAGCCGTTTGCCTCACGGCAGGCTTCTATTCCTGCAGCAACGATGACGACCCTGAAATCATCGAGAAAATCGTGGAAAAGAAGGACACGGTTGTGGTAGAGAAGAAAGACACCGTCAAGGTGGAAGTGCCTCAGGACAACAACTGGTCGCGCTATCAGGCTATCGTAACAGAGGACGTGAAAGCCCAGAAGAAGCACGACAAGGTCATCCTGCTCGTGGCTTTCGGTTCTACATGGGAGCAGGCCTTCAATGCCTTCGACGCCACCGTCGATGCCTACAAGGCACGCTTCACCGATTATGACGTGTTCCTGAGCTACTCGTCGGCCATCTGTATCAACCGTGCAGCTGCGGGTGAGAACACAGAACCGCGCAACTACTATGCTCCTCCCTTCTGGCTGAACGCCTTTGCCGACAGCAAGGTGGAGTACGACGAGATTGTGGTGCAGTCACTGCAGGTGATTCCTGGCGAGGAATATACCCGTGTGATCAACTATATCAAGGACTTTGCCAACAACGCCAACGGCGACCTGGACGACGACTATCTGGCTAATGTTTCCATTAAGCTGGGTGTGCCCCTGCTGCAGGATGCCGAGGTCGACGTTCCCCTCGTGGCCCAGATTCTTGACGCCAGCTACAACGACAAGGCCGCCCAGGGTGTGGTTGCCTTCATGGGCCACGGTAACCCCGACAGCTACGACACCTACAAGGCCAACATCCGCTACACGCAGTTGGAGCAGGAGTTGCAGAAGATCAACAAGAACTACTTCGTGGGCACGGTCGACATGATGGACAACTTCAAGACCGATGTGTATGAGCGCATGAAGGCTGCCGGCATCACCAGCGGCAAGGTGTTCCTGCACCCGCTGATGGCCATCGACGGCGACCACGGTCATAACGACATGGGTGGCGACGATGACGACAACTGGGAAGACGGTAAAGGCTTCACTCCCAATGAGGAGGGCGAGGTCGAGGATACCTCATGGAAGATGTACTTCCGTCACCTGGGCTACGACTGCCCCGAGGAGAACGTGCTGCACTATGGCCTGCTTGAGCTGGACAACGTCCGCAAGGTATGGATGAACCATACGCAGGAAGCCATCGACGGCGAGCCGCTCGACTACTACCACTCTAAGAATCCGGAGTAACTTCGTGACTCATTACGTGTATTATTATATAAGTTTGTGGAAGAGGGTGCCGTCGCAAGGCGGCATCTTCCTCCTTTTGCTGCTCTTGGGCAGCATCTGTGCCCATGCACAAATCCACCAGACGACGCACAAGGACTCATCGGCGGTAAATCGCACCAAGAGCTCGGCTGAATCGCTGGACTATGTCAAGAACCTGAATCCTGTGGTAGTGACTGGCTCCGGCCACCACCAGCGTCTGAAAAGTACAGCCACCCCCGTCCGCGTACTCAGCAGTCAGGAAATCAGCGAGCAAGGTATCACCACCTTCGACGGGGCGTTGACACGAATGATGCCCCAGGCCTCGATGGCTCCCAACTCCATGGGAACCTTCCTTCGACTGAACGGACTGGGCAACAAGTACATCCTGATCCTGATTAACGGACAGAAACTATCGGGCGACATCTCCAACAACGTCGACCTGAACCGTATTAACATGGCCCGTGTCAAGCGTATCGAGGTGCTCGACGGAGCTGCCTCCTCGCTCTACGGCAGCGATGCCATCGCAGGTGTCATCAACATCATAACCGACCAGCCCACCAGTTCCGTATGTAGCGTTACCAACACTACAACCATCAGCGGGCACGGCGTACTTACCGAGGCCGTCAACCTTGATATCTACAGCAAAGGCTTTGGCTCGTACACCTCGTTCAGCCACGACCGGGCCGACAGCTATCAGAACAACGACTTAGAATACGTCAAGGGCTCCGATACGGAGACCCAACGAACGATTGCCCCTTTCTTCACAGGCTATCGTTCGAACATCATCGGACAGAAATTCACCTATACCCCCAACCAGAACTTGGCCCTGAATGCGGGTTTTGACTATTCATACAAGATGACCGACCGTCCCAATACCTCGCCCGACATTACTGGCGGCACCGACTACGAAATGCGCTACAAAGGCCTGCGCTGGAATCTGGGCGGCATCTACAAGTTTACCGCCAAGAACTCTCTCCAGGCCGACTTCACAGTCGATCGTTTCCGCTACGGAAAGGAGTACGACGTAGACCTCGCCGCCAAGGGTTTCCCCCTTGGAACCTACGTACAATCCAAGAAACAGCGCACGATGGAAGGCAACCTCAAAACCATACTGGGGCTCACCACCAACTCAACCACCATCTTCGGAGCCGACTGGCGCAAGGACTATCTCAATGCCACCTCGGGCAATATCGACCAGAGCGTCTATACCCTTGCTGCCTACGCCCAGCACGAACAGCGCCTGAGAGTGGGGCCCGGTTTGGCCACCGCCACCTTTGGCCTCCGATACACCCATCATCAGACCTTCAACAACCACCTCACTCCGAAGGTCACGCTGATGTACAGTCTCGGCCCGATGAACTTGCGCGCCACCTACTCAGCAGGCTTCCGTGCCCCAGGCCTTGACGAACTCTATTACCACTATTATTCCGTCAATCGCGGCAAACCCCAGATTAGTTTCGGCAATCAGGACCTGAAGCCCGAGAAAAGCCATTACGTCTCGCTGAATGCAGAATACCGCACACATCTGATAGCCGTCAGCCTCACGGGCTACATCAACCGTATCAACGACATGGTGGTGAAGCAGAATATCGATGTTGACGACACTTCGCTGGCGATGCTGCAACGTGAATTCCCGGAGATGACCGATGCCGAAGCCTCGAAGCTGGCAAGCTACGCCCTCTACCAGAACAGCGACAAGGGCGACGTGAAAGGCATGCAGCTCAATGTTTCTGCCAACATCTTCCCTGGCTTTAACCTCTCCGCTAACTACGTCTACACCTATGCCCGCACCCTCTCTTCATCCGTGGAGGCAACATGGCAACCCTTGGAACGCAGCATTCGCCACGCTGCCACTATCGCCGCCAACTATCACCATGTGTGGGGGAAATACGGCTTGAACGTGAATCTGAACGGACGCTTACAGTCAAAGACCTACTATCCTGACTATGAGGATGCTCCAGGATATGGTGTCTGGAATCTGAATACAACCCATAGCTTTAATGTCATAAAAGGGCTGTTGCTCAAGCCAAGCATAGGTATTGACAACATCTTCGATAAAGTGGACAGGAGAATAGATTCAACGAATCGCAAATATGCCTTGTACTCTCCGGGTAGGATGCTGGTCATCGGAGCAGTCGTCAAGCTGTAATTATTCAAAGGCGGGTTCGGCGTTTTTTTCATAATAATTCGCCATTTTGTTTTGCATTCTCAGATATTATCCTTAAATTTGCAGCCAATATCAATATCTAAGACATCAAACTAAGACATATTATGAAGAAAAGAACCTTGACTATTCTGGTATTCCTCTCTTTTGTGCTGGCATTATGGGCACAAGGTATTTCCCCTCTCGACCAACTCAAGGCCGAACCTCGGAAAGCCTACGGTACCGACTATCCTTACGACCACAGCCCGGTCACCTTGACCAAGGCTCCCCGTGGCTACAAACCGTTCTATATCAGCCATTATGGTCGCCACGGATCTCGCTACTATTGGAACGCATTCCTCTATCGGGAAATGGACAGCCTGCTGACCAGCGCCCATCGTAAGCATCAGCTCACGGCCGAGGGCGAGAAATTCTACACGAAGTTCGAGGCCGCCAAGGACGAACTCTCCACGGGCGTCAGCGAGCTGAGCGACCTGGGTTGGGAGCAGCACCAGCGCATTGCCAGAACCATGTACAACAACTTCCCCGAGGTGTTTAAGAAGGGTGGCAACGTACTTGCCATTGCCTCGCTCAGCGGACGTTGTGTCATCAGCATGTCGGGCTTCTGCCAGGAGTTGGTACAATGTAATCCAAAGATAGAAATCCGTGAGCAGTCATCGCGCTTCACCCTCGACGGCGTGGTGCCTGACGACCGCCAGAACCCCGCCCGTCGCGAATTCCCCAGCTCCAAGCCACGCTACGAGAAGAACCGTGACCAGTTCAAGTACAAAGACAACCTGCACGAAACGATTGTCAAGCGTGCCTTCACCAGCACTGAGGGCCTGCCTGGCAGCATACACCATATTGGTGAAAACTTCATCAACCTCTATACCTCGCTGCCCAACATCGGCCACGAGGGCATGATGGGCAACCTTGTCACCGACAAGGATATTGCCGACCGATGGGAAAGTTCCAACCTGGGTTCCTACTCATGGCTGTTTCCCCGCCAGTATATGACGATTCCCATCTTGCAGGACATCATCAAGAAGGCCGATGCCGTGCTCGATGGCAGTAGCGACCGCATTGCCGACTTGCGCTTCGGACACGACGACCGTTTAGGACCGCTCCACATTCTGATGGGCATCAACGGTGCCGACCGTGACCCTGAGGATCCGTACGAGGTGAAGAACATCTACCAGAACTGGCAGACCTGTAAGGCCTGTAACATACAGCTCATCTTCTACCGCAGCAAGAAGGCCGGCGACGACGTGCTGGTAAAGTGTCTGCTTAACGGCCATGAAGCCAGTCTGCCCCTGCCTACCGACAACTATCCATATTACAAATGGTCGGACTTCCGCCAGTTCTACACCGAACGCTGCAACAGTAACGACCCCAACAAACCTCAGAAATAACAGAATAAAGGTCTTACCCATGCAGCAAAGAAATGAATGATTATGAAGATGAATAAATGCATTATTTTCATTGGGCTATGTTGTTGCTGCATTACTTCGTGTATCAAGGACGAGGCTCCCAACAAGGAGTGCGACATTGAGAGTGCCTGGGTGGGCGGCACAGAGTACGAACAGTACTTCTACCAGCCGACAGAGATGCGGAAAGAAACAATCAGCTCGGCTGAGACGAACATAGTCTTCTCTGTGCGTTCGATCCTTACGCTGTCGACACAGATTCCTTTGTATTTCAAGATTACCGACGGTGCCACCATAGAACCAGCAAGTGGCTCGTTGCAGGACTTCACTAAAGGTCCGGTCGTCTATACTGTCACATCAGAGGACGGCGAATGGAAGCGCACATACAACGTGACTTTTCAGGAAACGCCACTGCCCGTTGAGAAGTTCAGCTTCGAGCATGTGGAGACACAGGAAGAGAAAACCATGCTTGGCGGTAAAAACGAGTCGCACGTCTTCTATGAGCTGACATCTTCATCTGGATCTGTTGAGCCGAACTACTGCTGGGCCACAGGCAATACCGGTTTTGCAATCACCATGAACGGTTCGAAGCCAGAGAACTTTCCCACTTATTCCACGCCCGACGGCAAAGAGGGACGGTGCGTTTGTCTGAACACCCAATCGACAGGTCTCATGGGAGAATGGATAGGGAAGCCCATAGCTGCAGGAAACTTGTTCTTAGGGGATTTCCTGGTCGAGTATGTGCTGACCGATGCCTTGAAAGCCACGCAATTCGGCATACCTACCAGCAAGGAGCCTGTGCGCATCTCCGGCTGGTACAAGTACAAGCCGGGCGAGGTGTACACCGACAAGGACATGAAGAAATATCCCGACCGTCAGGACGAGGCCAGCATCTATGCCGTGTACTATCGCAATACAGACGAAAATGGAGAATCCTATTTCCTTGATGGTCACGACATGGCCGGCCTCGACAATTTGCTGGACAACCCGCAGGTCTATAAGGTGGCACGCGTGGCTTCACTTCCAGCTACCGACACGTGGGCGCAATGGGAGATGTTCTTCGAAGGCAGGGATGCTCCTGACGACATTGTGATGGCTCAGGGCTTTAATCTGACGTTGGTATTCTCGTCGAGCAAGAAAGGAGACCAGTTCGAGGGTGCCATTGGCAGTACGCTGTACATAGACGAGGTTCAAGTGTCGTATGAAAAATGATCAGAATATGAAAAGGAACATAGCATACATCCTGATTCTTATAGCAGCGTCTTCGTTGATCAGCAGCCCTGCTGAGGCCGGCACGTTCGAAAGCCTGCAACTGAAGGCCCGTGCGGGCTACAACATCGGAGGTACGACGCCCATCCCGTTGCCCGAGACCATCCGTAGCATTGAAAGCTACAGCCTGACACCATCGTTCATGGTGGGATTCGACGCCCTTCTGCCCCTCACTCGGCAATGGGGCATCACGACTGGCTTGCGTTTCGAGAATAAAGGCATGAAAGCAGCCATCACCACCAAGGCTTACTCCATGGAGGTGGTGAAGGGTGACCAGAAGATGGCGGGTCTCTTTACGGGTCATGTCGAGCAGGAGGTAAAGCAATGGATGCTAACCGTTCCCTTGCAGGCAACGTTCACGCTGAGTCGTAAGGTCATGCTGAAGGGTGGTCCCTACGTGTCATTTCTTCTGAATAAGGAGTTTAGCGGCATTGCCTCCGACGGCTACCTGCGAAAAGACGACCCGACGGGTCCCAAGATCCTGATGGGCAACTGTGAAGGTGAATGGGCCACCTACAACTTCGACGACGACATGCGCAGCCTGCAGTTCGGCATTGGCTTGGGTGTAGACTGGCAGCTTCACAAGCGCTTAGGTGTGTCAGCCGACCTCAACTGGGGCCTGACAGGCATCTTCCCTAAGGACTTTAAAACTGTAGATCACACGCTTTATCCCGTCTATGGCACGATAGGCGTGTTCTACAGGCTGAAGTAAACATGTTATGGAGACAAAGCTAAGGATACTGGATGTCGTGGAGGATACGATGGTGGACGGGCCGGGCTTCCGGACCTCTATCTATTGTGCCGGCTGTCGCCATGCCTGCCGCAGTCGTGGGACTTTGGTGGCGGGCGCGATATGACTGTGGAACAGCTGATGCGTATCATCGTGGCCGACCCGTTCACACGGGGGGTTACATTCAGCGGGGGCGACCCGATGTATCAGGCGGCAGGCTTCGCGGAGTTGGCACGACAGATCCATCGTCGTACGCAAAAGGATATCTGGTGCTATACGGGCTTTACGTTTGAAAGTCTGATTCATGATGACCAGCGCGAGTTGCTGGCTGAGCTTGACGTGTTGGTCGACGGTCCCTTTATTCAGGCCTTGCACGACCCTGACCTGCTGTTCCGTGGTTCCAGCAACCAGCGCTTGATTGACGTTCAGGCTTCCCTGTACAGCAGAAAGACCGTACTGTGGAAGCCTGATGCCATGACGTTATGACGTTTGACGTTCTGTCGTTATTCCGATATACCGTTATTCCGATATACCGTTATTCCGATATACCGTTATTCCGATATACCGTTATTCCGATATACCGTTATTCCGATATACCGTTATTCCGTTATACCGTGCTGTCGTAATAACGCCCTTAATACCCCCTCTGGCGAGTTCCCATGCGTGCCTCAACAACGTTGACGACATAGTCGCCTAACTTCTCGCACTCATTGATGAGATCCATATAGATGGTACCCACAGCGTAGGTGTACTCGTGGTTGTTGATGTCGGCAATGTTCTGCGACTTCAACTGATTGCGATAGTTGTTGATCTCGTTCTCGATGTTGAACGTACGGTTCACGTCGAAGGCTTCGCGGCGACCTCCCATCAGGCGATTCATCTCGGTAAGCGACTGGTCGGTGAGTCCCATCATCTGGTGGATGTGCTCATACTGGCGGTCAGTAAAATGATCCTGCTTGCTGTTGTACTTGCGGCTGATGGTGCGGGCCATATTGTAGCAGGCATCGCCGATAGACTCCAGTTCGGAAATCTCACGGAGCATGGCGCGGATCTTCGCCTTCGTGTCGTCACTAAGGTGGGCATCACTAACGGTATCGAGGTACTTGGCAATCTCCAGTTCCATGTTGTCGCTGATGCCCTCGTACTTCTCAATACGCGAGTAGAGCTTGTTGAACTCCGTCTCGTTGGCACCCTTCTTCTTGGCATTCTCACTACTCGACAGGTTGAGCAGCTCAGTCACCATGCCGAACATGCGCTGCATACGCTCTGAGAAGGAGCGGATTTCTTTCTGGGCTTCGAGCACCGAAAGTTCCGGTGTCTTCATGAAACCAGCAGTAATGAAGTGCAGGCGGAAGTCCTCTTCCTCGTCCACACGCTTGGGCTTGATGACCCAGCACACGAACTTCTCAATCTGCGGAATAAACCAGATGAGGATAAAGGTGTTTACCACGTTGAATGAAGTATGGAAAGCTGCCAGCACGAATGTCAGCTTAGCGGCATTGGCCAAGAAGGCTCCTGCCCCCGCAACTTCCTTGGTAATCGTGACATCGTAGCCCACCCAGCCACAGACCATGTCGATGAACGGACGGAACACGAATAGTATCCAGATGACGCCGAAGAAGTTGAAGAACATGTGCGACAGGGCAGCACGGCGGGCCTGGGTGTTGGCGGAAAGGGCGGCAAGGTTTGAGGTAATGGTAGTACCAATATTCTCGCCCATGACGAGGGCGATACCCTGATAGATGGGCAACGCACCACTGGAGCACAGAATCATGGTGATGGCCATGACTGCGGCCGACGACTGTACGCAGAACGTCAGCACACCACCAAGCAGCAAGAATACGAGCGTGGTGATGAACGACGTGGGGTCGAACGAAGAGAAGAAGTTCAATAGCGCCTCATTCTCGCCCAGATTCATCTCGGTACCTGTGGCACGCAGCGTACCCAGTCCTAAGAGCAGGAACGACAGGCCGAATAGAAAATCGCCGATGTAGCGGTAGCGTTTCAAGTAGATAAGGATGATGCCAATGAAGAACGCCGGATAGACGGCGGCTGTGATGTCGAACGACATACCTGCCGACATGATCCAGGCGGTTAGCGTCGTTCCGATGTTGGCACCCATGATGACCGAGATGGCCTGAGCCAAGGTGAGCAGGCCGGCATTGACAAACGACACCGTCATCACGGTCGTTGCGGTTGACGACTGGACAGACGCCGTTACCAGCGTACCTGTCAACATTCCAGTAAAGCGGTTGGTGGTCATGGCTCCAAGGACGTGACGCAATTGCGGTCCGGCCATTTTCTGCAGCGCCTCACTCATCGTCTTCATACCAAACATGAGAAGAGCCAGTGAACCGAGCAGCTTGAAGATAATCCAGATAGACATAAATCTTGTAATTAGATGTATTTGGCTACAAAGTTACGAAATAAATCTAAATAATTGCAATCCCAGAGACTTTTTTTTCGCTAATCAATAAAAAAAGAGGATGTGCCTGTTTGACACACCCTCGCTTATTATCATTCTTTACTCACTTACTCGCGGACTTCCCAGATGTCGTTGGTCTCAAGAAGCTCGGTGAAGTTGTGGTACTTCTTCTGGGCTGAGACTTCTTCGAGCTGGGCATAGACAGCGTCGTTGTAGGTAGGAGCGTCTACGTCGCGAATCACACCGAGGGCGATGGGGAAGCCATCCTCAGGTGTCATTAGGGCGAGCTTCAACTGCAGGGTGTTGTCCTGGCAGTGGGCATCGTGGACAAGGACATCGTCGATGGTGTAGCCGTCCTTGCCAATCTCTACGACCTTCAGGCCGAAGCCCTGCTGCACGAGTCCGAACTCATTGTTCTCACCGAAGACGAGCTTCTCGCCGTGACGCACGTAGATAGCATTCTTCTTACGGCCCTCGTTGTTGTAAACCACATCGTGGCAGTGGTCGTTGAAGATGACGCAGTTCTGCAGTACTTCGGTAACCGAGGCGCCCTTGTGCTTATAGGCAGCCTGCAGCACCTCAACAGTGCCTTTGGCGTCGGTAGCCACGCAACGGGCGAAGAAATGTCCACGGGCACCGAAGCAGAGCTCAGCGGGACGGAACGGATCTTCCACCGTGCCGTAAGGGCTTGACTTAGAAACAAAGCCACGAGGTGAAGTGGGGGAGTACTGACCCTTGGTCAAACCGTAGATGCGGTTGTTGAGGAGGATCATGTTCAGGTCGATGTTACGACGGTTGGCATGGATGAAGTGGTTACCACCGATAGCCAGACCGTCACCGTCGCCTGATACCTGCCAGACGGTGAGGTTGGGGTTGGCAACCTTCGCACCTGTGGCAATGGCGGCGGCACGACCGTGGATGGTGTTCATGCCGTAGGTAGCCATGTAGTGAGGCAGACGGCTTGAACAGCCGATACCAGAGATGACTGCGATGTTCTCAGGGGCTACGCCAATCTCGGCCATAGCCTTATGGAGTGAAGCCAGGAAGAAATGGTCACCGCAACCCGGGCACCAACGTGGCTGGCCTTTCTTAAAATCTGAAGCCCCCCACTGTCTCCCCCCTTGGGGGGAGGAAATATTAGTTTGGCTATTGAAATTTGTTTCCATAACTATAAATATTGTTTTATTATTTCTAGTACGTTGTCTATATCGTTTATTACCTCTTCGTTGGTGAATCTAATAACTGTGAATCCTTGTGACTCTAACCATTTTTGGCGTTGTTCATCGCTTATCTGTTGTTCAGGCAACTGATGGTAGCCTCCGTCTGTTTCGATGACCAGTTTTGCTGGTATGCAGGCAAAGTCTGCAATAAACTCACCAATAATGTGTTGCCGCCTAAATGGCTGTCCAAGTTGTCGTTCTTTGATGCAATCCCATAAAACAGTTTCTGCCTCAGTAGGCTTTTTTCGATTCTCTTTGGCATACTCTTTCAGTAGGTTATACAAGAACGGATCAGCAGTTTTGAATTTGTAATCCATCACCTAAAGAGGCGTTTATTCCTCCCCCAGGGGGGAGGCAAGGAGGGGGCTGATCGCATTTACAAGTTCTTCTACTACGAACGGCTGACCCTTAACCTGATTGAACTGGTAGGGCACGAAACCGTCGACCTTCATGCGGAGGTAGGCAGCGAGCTGACCCATGTTCTGTTCAGCCACCACCACCTTATTATATTTAGAGAGTACCTCAGCGGTGTTCTTAGGCAGCGGGTTCAGGTATTTGAAGTGAGCCTGAGCCACCTTGTGACCCTGTGCACGGAGCTCGTCCATAGCGGCACGCAGATGTCCGTAGGTAGAACCGAAGCCCACAATCAGCAAATCAGCGTCAGCGTCGCCCTCTACTTCAAGATTGGGCACCTGGATGTTGGCAATCTTCTGTTGGCGCAGACGCGTCATCAGGTCGTGGTTCTCAGGATTCGTTGAGATGGCTCCCGTCTGAGAGTCCTTCTCCAGTCCACCAAGGATGTGTGCAAAGCCCTCACGGCCAGGTACGGCCCAATAGCGGGTGCCATTCTCGGCACGCATGTAAGGCGTCCATTTGCCTTTCAGCTCCTCAGGCACGTATGGTGGATTGATGGGGTCAAGCTTGTCCATCTCCGGCAGCTTGAAAGCACCAGAGCCGTTGGCTACGAAGGCATCGGTGAGCAGCACAACCGGGGTCATGTGTTCCAATGCAATCTTACAAGCCTGATAAGCGGCATCAAAGCAGTCGGTAGGACTGGTGGCAGCCATGACGGGCATGGGGCTCTCACCGTTACGTCCAAAGAGGGCCTGCAGGAGGTCGGTCTGTTCTGACTTGGTGGGCAGACCTGTAGCAGGACCACCACGCTGTACGTCGAGCACCACGAGCGGCAGCTCCATGATGACGGCGAGGTTCATGGCTTCTGACTTCAGGCAGATGCCAGGGCCGGAGGTAGAGGTGACGCCGAGGGCACCGGCAAACGAAGCGCCGAGAGCCGACGAGCAGCCAGCAATCTCGTCCTCACACTGAACGGTGATAACGCCGCAAGACTTATGCTTTGACAACTCATGAAGCACGTCGGTAGCGGGAGTGATGGGGTAGGAGCCGAGGTAGAGCTTCAGGCCAGCCTTCTCGGCAGCGGCAATAAAGCCGTAGGCCGTAGCCTTGTTGCCGGTGATGTCCATATAACGGCCGGGCTCTTTGACCTTTGATTCTACGCGATAGACGCTGACTGTCGACGAATGGGTGTTGTGTCCATAGTCCCAACCAGCCTGGATGACCTTGATGTTGGCCTCGGCAATGGCGGGTTTCTTGGCGAACTTATCCTTCAGGAAGTTTGCCACGAGGTTGAGGTCACGGTCGAAGAGCCAGCAGACGAGACCAAGGGCGAACATATTGCGGCACTTCATCATGGCCTTCATGTCCATGCCTGAGTCTGCCAGACAATCCTTCACCATCGTTGTCAGCGGGCACTGGATGACGCGGTCGGGGTCGATGCCCATCTCGCCAAGATAATCCTCAGTCTTGAACTGGGCCTTCTCCAGGTCCTTTGGGCCAAAGGAGTCGGTATCGATAATAATGGTGGCACCAGGCTTGGCATAGCGATACTGCGTCTTCAGGGCAGCAGCGTTCATGGCCACCAGCACGTCGCATTTGTCGCCAGGGGTGTAAACCTTGCCGGCACCGATGTGTACCTGGAAACCAGACACACCAGTCAGTGAGCCTTGCGGGGCGCGGATGTCGGCGGGATAATCGGGGAATGTTGAGATGCCGTTACCAACGGTGGCACTAACCGTAGAAAAGATGTTTCCGGCCAACTGCATACCATCGCCGGAGTCACCTGAGAAGCGGACAACAACCTGTTCCAGCTCCTTCACTTCCAATTTTTCTGACATAACGTTTATTGGTTTTGAATACTAACTATTCTATCCTGAATAACGCCCTTTTGGCGTAATCGGCTGCAAAATTATGCATTTTTGGCCAAAAAACCAAAAGAAAATGAGAAAAAATACAGAATTATGAAAATAAATGCAGTAAATTGGTTGATGATGCTAAGTGGGCCACTAGGCACTGTCGAATGACCCACTTAGCATTACAAAGTGAAATAGCCTGCTTGAACGGCTTGCTATTTTATATATAATTAGGTGGTGATCAGCTTGTCGTAAAGTTCCTTCATACCCTCAGAAGCACCCTTCTGAATCTGCTGAACGCGGCTGCCAGCGCTGATGGGATTGGGGTCGATGAGATATATAGGAATTGACGGACGGGCATAGTGAATAAGACCTGCTGCGGGGTAAACGGCCAATGATGTGCCGATGATAATTAGGATATCGGCTTCTTGGACTTCCTCGGCGGCAATGCTGATGTTGGGAACTGCCTCGCCGAAGAATACGATGAAGGGACGGAGCAACGAGCCGTCGCCAGCCTTCGTGCCAGGTTCTATCTCACAGTTGTCGGGGGTTAGTGTCTGCTGGTAACGTGGGTCGTCGACGTCACGGCTGGAACACACCTTCATCAGCTCGCCGTGCAGGTGGATGACCTTTGAAGAGCCGGCCTGCTCATGCAGGTTATCTACATTCTGGGTCACTACCGTCACGTCATACTGCTTTTCCAACTTGGCCAAAAGACGATGGCCCTCATTGGGCTTTACGCCCCAGCACTTTTTGCGGAGCATGTTGTAGAAATTTGTTACTAAGGTGGGGTCTGCTTCCCATCCTTCATGAGTGGCTACCTGGGCTACAGGGTATTCTTCCCATAAGCCGTCGGCGTCGCGGAAAGTCTTCAATCCACTCTCCACAGACATGCCTGCACCAGTTAAAACAACAATCTTTTTCATAAGCAAATGTTTAAGATATGCAAAAATAATGCTTTTTTCTGAAATAACGGCAAAGATATCAAAGAAAAGTTGTAACTTTGCGCCGATTTTCGAAAATTTACACATTATTAATTAGAAAAAGCATGGATAAAGTTAGCTACGCCCTTGGCTTGGGCATTGGTCAGCAGTTGGCGCAAATGGGTGCTTCAGAGCTGAATATCGATGATTTCGCACAGGCCATAAAGGACGTGATTAGCGGCAGCGAACTGAAGGTTCAGCACCGCGAAGCACAAAAGATTGTGCAGGAGTATTTTCAGAAACAAGAAGAGAAGCTGAGTGCTCAGCGTGCCGAAGCTGGTAAACAGCATAAGGAAGCCGGTGAGAAATACTTGGCAGAGAATGCCAAGAAGGAGGGTGTCATCACGCTGCCCAGTGGTCTTCAATACAAGGTATTAAAGGAAGGTAATGGTAAAAAGCCGTCGGCTAAGGATACAGTAATGTGTCACTACGAGGGTTTCCTGATTGACGGAACAGTGTTTGACTCAAGCGTTCAGCGCGGTGAGCCTGCCACATTCCCTCTGCAGCAGGTCATTGCAGGTTGGACAGAAGGATTGCAGTTGATGCAGGAAGGTGCCAAGTATCGCTTCTTCATTCCTTACCGTTTAGGTTACGGCGAAGGTGGCGCAGGTGCTTCGATACCTCCGTTTGCCGCCCTGATTTTTGACGTGGAATTAATTCAAGTAGTTTAATATAACAAAAAAGCAATGAAAAAATTATCTATCGTAGCCGTTATGGCTATTGTAGCCGCTGGTTTTACTGCATGCGGCAATGGCACTCCGAAGGCAAATCTGAAGAGTGATGTTGACTCTATGAGCTATGCTATCGGTATGGCTCAGACCAATGGTTTGAAAGAGTATCTCGTTGACCGTCTTGGTGTAGATACTGCCTATATGGGTGAGTTCATCAAAGGTCTGAATGAAGGCGTCAATGCTGGTGACAGCAAGAAGAAGGCTGCCTATTATGCTGGTATCCAGATTGGTCAGCAGATTTCTAACCAGATGGTGAAGGGTATTAACCACGAGGTGTTCGGTGAGGATTCTACAAAGACCATCTCTATGAAGAACTTCATGGCTGGTTTCATCAGCGGTACCACCGGTAAGGGCGGTCTGATGAATATGGTTGACGCTCAGAACATTGCACAGACCAAGATGCAGGAAATCAAGGCTCGTGAAATGGAGAAGACCTATGGTTCTAACAAGGAAGAGGGTGAAAAGTTCATGGCTGCCAATGCTAAGAAGGATGGCGTGAAGACGCTGCCCAGCGGTGTGCAGTACAAGGTTATCAAGGAGGGTGCTGGCGCTATTCCCGCTGACACTTCACTGGTAAAGGTTCACTATGAGGGCCGTCTGCTTAACGATTCAGTGTTTGACAGCTCTTACAAGCGTGGTGAGCCTGTAACCCTGCGTTGTAACCAGACCATCAAGGGTTGGACCGACGCAATGGTTCACATGCCCGCAGGTTCTGTTTGGGAAGTTTATATTCCTCAGGATCTGGCTTACGGCGAGCGTGAGCAGGGTATTATCAAGCCTTTCTCTGTTCTTGTGTTCAAGATTGAACTCTTAGAGGTTAACCCCAAAAGATAAACAATGAAGAAGGTTGTCTTATTAGCACTCGCTGTCGTGGCGAGTGCTTCTTTTTGCACAATTGATGCAAAAAAGAAGAAGAAGGAAGTGGTGCAGGAAGCTCCAGTGGTTCCTGTAGAACTGAAGAATAGCTCTGACTCAGTCAGCTATACAGCCGGAATGGCCATGACAAATGGTTTGTTGCCGTTCCTGAAGCAGCAGCACGGTATTGATTCAGCAGGAGTTGCTATTTTTATCAAGGCTTTTGAGGAGTATATTGGAGCTGGTGACAACATGGAGGCTAAGGCCAAGGCTGCCGGCATCGAAATTGCCAATCAGGTGAAGACACGTATGCTTCCTGGTCTTTCTTCAGAGTTTGCCGATACGCCCGATTCTATCGTCACCAGTCTGTTCTATCGTGGTTTCGTGGATGCCCTGAAACAGGATACCACGCATTTCCAGCAGTTTGATGCTGAGGCATTCTTCCATGCCAGACAGGAGGCCGATAAGAAGGCCAAGGATGAGAAGCTCTATGGTCCTAACCGCGATGCCGGTATCAAGTTCCTGAAGGAGAATGCCCAGAAAGACAGTGTTATCACGACACCGTCGGGACTTCAGTATAAAGTATTGGTAAAAGGTGAAGGTCCCGTTCCCCAGAGAACTGATAAGGTGTTGGTCAACTATGAAGGACGTCTTGTAGATGGCACCGTATTCGATGCATCAGCAAAACATGGCGACAAGCCTGCTGAGTTCCGTCCTGATCAGGTCATCAAGGGTTGGACAGAAGCCCTTACGATGATGCCTGTTGGTTCAAAGTGGCAGCTCTTTATTCCTCAGGAGTTGGCATACGGCGAGCGTAATATGGGCAATATCAAGCCTTACTCTGCACTGATCTTCGATGTTGAGCTGGTTGGTATTGACGGTATGAAGACCGAAGAGCCTGCCAAGGCCGAGTCAGAAAAGCCTGCCAAGAAAACTACCGCCAAGAAGGCTGCTAAGAAGAAGTAATAACTCTGATAGGGTATACAAAGAGGGTGTGTCAAAATTGGCACACCCTCTTGTTGTGTGATAGAGGGTCATACGTCTTCACAAACTGGGTGAGTTAGTCATGCTAAATGGCCCAGTTAGTCATGCCAAGTGGCCCAGTTAGCACTGCTCGCTCGACCTTTGGTCGCTTTGCCTGCAAAGAAATGACCCAGTTTGTTGATGCATCTTGGTGTCTAAGTATCTACATCGATGCAGAACTTATCGCAGATCCATTGCACGATGTTGGGAGGAAGGATGATCATGCCAGGCTGAAGACCCAAGGCTTCAAACTCCAGTTTCTCCCCCTGAGTAGGGGGAGTTAGAGGGGGTCTGATCTGCCGATTGTTCTTGCGTCCCTCTGGTAGCAAGCGAGCAAAGCTCGAGCGCAGACCACCCCTGCCCCCATTCTTTGCAAGCAAAGCGTCCCAAAGGGCCGAGCACCCGAGCAAAGCTCGCCGACCCGTAGCCTTTCCTACTCGGGAGGGGAAGCAGATGCAATCCAAACAAACAATGCTCCGACTTCCACTCCTCCGGCAGTTTCGTCGGACGGCGGTCGTGGTCGCGGTGGCAGTCGGGGTGGTAGTGCATGATCTTGCCGTCGCGCAACTGGCCGGACTCGTCAATCTGCCAGAAGATCACTCCGCCGTCGCGGCTGGCACCTAACCGATAACGCTGTGCAGCTTGCCAAACAACCGGAACAGGAATTCCATTGGCTTCAACTGCTTCTCCGGCGTAATCCTCAACTGCTCTAATAGCAACATCTGCGGACTCAGTGCCGTCTCCTCACCCGCATGCTCCAGTTCCGCATCCAACTGGCTCATCACATTCTCATTCATAATCTGTTTTTCTTGTCCTTTGTTGTCTAAGTTGTCTTTAATAACCTCGCAAAGTTACGAAAAACCACAATAGCAACCAAGCCTATGCCCATCGTGGGAAAGCTCCGGGGAAAAAGGAAAGCGTATGGGAAAACGTGAGAGAAAAATTTGGTGTTCTGCTCACTTATTGGATAAATTTATCACGTTCGGAAAAGAAAACAAGTTCTCTTTTCGCTCACTTAATCAAAAAATTTCGTACCTTTGCATCTGAAATGGACAAACGAACATCAGAAGACTATTACATGGAAAGCAAGCGCATCAGAGAAGAAGTCCTGCAGCAAGCAGATTCTCTGATAGGAAATCCCTTACGGCAAAGGATATTCCCGGTTTCTTGAAGAAAAGTGAATACATCGGTTGGCGGACTGTAAAAGAAGGAAAGCACGAGGAAAGTGCCTACTTTGCCTATTTTGACCGTGATCTGGGCGTACGAACAGTACTTGCCATGCGAAAGATGAAAAACCACGGTCCCTACAAGCCATACGCCATCATTGATAAGTTCTCTTTCGAAGCCACCATTGGTGAACTTAAAAAAGGAACTCCGCTTTAATGGCCTTGCTTGCCGGACCAACCGGGGCTATCCATCTGAAGCGGAGTTTAAAAGTGCTTCTATTTT